>CAMCHP010000003.1 GCA_945874695.1 Chryseobacterium gleum | reverse complement strand
ACCACAAAACTCAATCGGCGAGCAATTCTACGAAGAAACCAAGAAGAACGACCTCCTCGAATACGGCGAAAAAGAAGACGCTGAACGTTTGTTGCAAGTCTTACAATCAGACCGCATTCGCTCGCGCATCATTGCCAAATACAACCTTTGGGAGCACTACGAAATCGACCCTGCTGACCAGGGAGCAAATACCATGATGCAAAAAGAATACGACAGCAATGTGTCGTCGCGTATGACAAAATTTGGCTCTATCGAGGTTGTTGTGCTCGACAAGGTCAACACACGGGCCCGCGACATGGCCAATGACATCGCCTTGCTTGCCGATTCGGTTTCAAACCAAATGCGCAACGAGCGCGCTCAAGAAGCTTTTCAATACGTTTCAGGGTCGCTTAACCAGGTGAAAGAAGAAATTCGGGTGATGGAAGATTCACTCGGCGTACTTTATGCCTTGGGATTGTACGATTTCAGCACACAGATTGAAGGCTTGAATGAGCAATATGCGACAGCCATTATTCAAGGCCAACCCACCCGCGCAGAAACCATTCGTCAACAAATGGATATGCTTTCACAGCATGCCACCAGCTTCAACAAACTTTCAAACCTCATTGAAGCAGCCTACGAGCGCGAAGCCATTTTGAAAAAGCGCTACGACCTGATGTCGATTGACGCGACATCACAAATGCCATCGACCTTCGTGGTTGACCGTGCCGCCGAAGCCGATCGCAAGGCCTACCCTGTGCGCTGGTTGATTGTCGCCGTGAGTGTGATCGCTGCATTCGTGTTCAGCGTTATCACAATCTTGATTCTCGACAACTTCCGCACCCTCAAAGCTGAAGGCCGAATCTGATGCTCAAGCAGTTGAACATCAATCCGTGGTACATCGCAGTAGCCTTTGTGCTACTCAATTCGCTGTGCTTCGCGTTGGAGTTCTGGTATTTCGCACTTGTACCTGCCGTGCTCGCCGTGGTGTATGCAGCCATTCGTAGGCTCGACTGGCTGATTTTATTCATTGTGGCCTGCGTGCCATTCAGCATCAACACCGAAGCGATGGACATTGGAGCCGGAATGTACCTTCCGACCGAACCGCTTTTGGCAGGTGTTTTGCTGTTGTTTCTTTTTAAACTGCTCAGTCGCGACAGCATCGACCGACGCATCTTTACCCACCCCGTTTCGGTGGTCGTGTATGCGTATTTAATTTGGATGTTGATCACCAGCGTCACGAGTGAACTCCCCTTGGTCTCATTCAAATTCACCTTGGTGAAAATGTGGTTTATCGCAGCGTTCTACTTTCTGCTGGCACATATTTTTCAGCGTGAAAAGAACATGCGTACCTTCATCATGGTGTACCTGTTCCCGTTGATCATCGTGATCGGGTATACCGTTATACGCCACGCATCCTATGGCTTTGATAAAGATGCCGGCCACTGGGTCATGGAGCCCTTTTTCAAAGATCACACCTCGTATGGTGCAGTGCTCGCAATGTACCTCCCTGTGCTGCTTGGTTTACTTTTCAAGAAAAAGATGAGCAACCTGTTGCGCGCCATTTTGTTGCTGGCCTTGGTCGTTCTTGTTGTGGGCATCGTGCTTTCATACACCCGCGCCGCATGGGTAAGCTTGGTCGCCGCCTGCGCATTGCTCGTGGTGATGTTACTTCGAGTGAAGCTGCGCACACTTATAGCAGGTGTAGCCGTTATGGGCGCATTTGTTTGGTTTGCGCAAGACGACTTGCGCATGGCGCTTGAACGCAACAAGCAAGACAGCTCAGACAACCTGCAAGAACACGTACAGTCGATTTCGAACGTATCGAGCGACGCATCAAACCTCGAACGCCTAAACCGTTGGAACTGCGCCCTCGCCATGTTTAATGAACGTCCAGTTTTTGGTTGGGGACCTGGAACCTATCAATTCGTATATGCTCCTTTTCAACGCAGCGGCGATTTGACCATCATTAGCACCAACAACGCCGATGGCGGCAACGCGCACTCTGAATACCTCGGCCCCTTGAGCGAGCAAGGATTGATCGGCATGCTCATAATGGTGATTTTGGTTTTAGTGGTCGCCCGGCTTGCATTCAATTTGGCCGAAACAATTCGCAACCGTGATCTACGCCTCTTGCTCCTGTCGGCTTGGCTCGGATTGGTAACCTATTTCATTCACGGCATTCTCAACAACTACCTCGATACCGACAAGGCCAGCGCACCGTTTTGGGGCTTCATCGCCATTTTGGTTGCCATTGATCTCTTCCACCGCAAATCGAATAGCACTGCCGAAAACGTTGATCAATCGCGCGAATTCAGCGAAAGCATCTGATTTATTCCTCCCGTTTTCTCCTGATCACGTACTTTTGCCCAAACCTTGAGCCACGTGGAGAAAAACAGTCGCATATTTATCGCCGGACACCGCGGCATGGTAGGTTCAGCCATCCTTCGCAAACTCACCGCAGCCGGACATACACAGCTCATCACCCGCAGTTCAAGTGAACTCGACCTCACCAATCAAGCCGCTGTTCTTGCATTCTTTGAAGATACACAACCCGAATACGTGTTCTTGGCCGCTGCAAAGGTCGGCGGTATTCACGCCAACAACGTTTACCGCGCCGACTTTCTCTACCTCAATCTCATGATCGAGGCCAATGTGATTCATGCCGCCTATGTGCACGATGTAAAAAAACTGCTCTTCCTCGGGAGCTCATGCATTTACCCCAAATTTGCAGAACAACCCCTCCGCGAAGAAAGCCTCTTGACGGGTTTACTTGAACCCACCAATGAGCCCTACGCCATTGCAAAAATCGCCGGCATCAAACTCTGTGAAGCCTACCGTGACCAGTACGGTTGCAACTTCATCTCAGCCATGCCAACCAATTTATACGGACCCAACGACAATTACGACCCTGAAAATTCGCATGTACTGCCGGCCTTAATCCGCAAATTTCACGAAGCCAAAATCAACGGCGCCACAACCGTCACCCTGTGGGGAAGCGGCAGTCCACGCCGTGAATTTTTGCACGTCGATGACCTCGCCACGGCCTGCGTGCACCTGATGCTGCATTACAACGAAAAGCTTTTTGTCAATGTTGGCACCGGTGAAGACCTCACCATCCTCGAGCTCGCCCAGATCATTCAGCGCATCGTCGGCTTCACGGGAGAGCTCGTCACCGATCCTTCCAAACCCGATGGCACCCCGCGCAAACTCATGGATGTTAGCCGCATCCACAGCTTCGGTTGGCGCCATACCATCGACCTCGAAACAGGCATCGCAGCAGTTTACGAAGAATTCAAATCGCGCATCGCCATCGCATGAAACACGTGCTCCAACGCCTTAAACAGTTCACCTTCCAAGGGGTTGGGGTTCTGGTTTTCTGCCTAACGGCAGGATGGGCGAGTGCGCAAGCATGGCAAGTCCCGCTCGAACGACGCGTGACTGAAAACATTGAATTCTCGCTTTCAAGTAAAGACACCATCGTGCAAACCGCATTGAAACCCTTCCATGCGAACCAATTTAAACAGAGCACTGTCCCTACACTCCAGGTTGATGACCGCCGCTACTTCAGCGACACTGAAGCACGCCTTTTCAGAAACCACATGCTTTCGATCGCCGAAAATGACTTTGAGCTCTACATTGATGTTGTGCTCGACCTCGACTTGGGTTATGACTTCGGCGACACCTCGAACTGGCAAAGCGACCGCGAAGTGCAGATTTTCAATAATACCCGTGGTGCCGCTGTTTACGGTCGACTCGGAAAATACGTGTCGTTTCATGCCGCTGTTTTCGAAAACCAATCGCAATTTCCGTTTTGGTTGTACAACTACACCGATTCATTGGGCGTGATTCCAGGCCAAGGACGGTTCAAAGAACTCGAATCAAACGCCCGCGATTACAACAGTTCCAACGGCATCGTATCGGTAGAGGCAACGCGGTGGTTGCAAATCCACTTCGGGCATGGCAAACATTTCATTGGCCACGGTTACCGCTCCATGCTGTTGTCAGACGTGGTGTTCAACTACCCCTTCATCCGGCTGCAAGCCGAAACCCACAACAAAAAACTTCGCTACGTCAACACCCATGCTGAATTGCATTCACTCGACCGACTGCCGATCGGCGAAGTACCCGAGGCTCTTTTTCAACGCAAAGGATTTAAATTCAGCTATTTAAGCTACATGCCACACCCGCGAATCGAGGTTGGCCTTTATGAGGGTGTAATTTTTCAACGCTGGGATTCAACCGGCACCCAATCGTATCCTGCGACCTTCTACCAACCTTTGCCCTTTGTCGCAACCGCAGTGCATGGGCTGAACAACACACAAAACGCGGTGCTTGGGGCCAATGCAAAAATCAAGGCCAGCGACAACCTGTTTTTTTATGGCCAAGTCGTCGCCGATCAGTGGGAACAACGCTTCACGGGTTTTCAAGCCGGTTTCGTGTGGAATAACCTCTTGGTGCGCAACCTCGGCTTACGCGTTGAATACAACGAAGGAGGCCAAGGAATTTACAGTCATGCAATCGGATTGCAGAACTACACGCACATGAATCAAGGGCTTGCCCATCCACTGGGGACCAATTTCAAAGAGTACATCATCATCTTGCAGCACCGCTACAAACGCTTCTGGTCTGAATGGCGCGGCATCCATCAAGTGCACGACGGCGGAACACGGGGCAACGTAGCAGCCACGCCTGACGCCATTTTGGGTGCGGAGCATCAACCAGGTACGACTTTAATCAGCGATCTTCGGTTAGGTTATACTGTGAACCCGACCTCGAACATGCATGCCATGCTTGGTTGGACATTCCGCGACCGCGAAAGTGAAACCGGGCATTTGGTGAGCTCTATGGTATACGTGGCATTTCGAGTCGCATTGTTTAACCGCTATTACGACATCTAAGCTCAACGGTATGCATTTAGAATCGATAACTTTGCTAAAACCCACCGCGTGAAAGAAATCGTATTCGGCTTTTTGACCGCATTCACCCTCGTCTTGGTAGCGATGCCATCGCTCATCAAAGTCGCGAAGTTGAAGCACCTTGTCGACGAACCCGGCGATGAGCGCAAACTGCATCGCCGCAGCATTCCGACCATTGGGGGCATTATGATCTTCGCGGGCACAATTCTCGGGTTCTCGCTGTGGTTTCCGTCTAAAAACCCCTATGCGTTGGGGATGGTTTATGATCCTTTGCGGGCTTTGCACGAATTCAAATTCTTGGTGGCCAGCATGTTGATCTTATTCTTCTTAGGCTTGAAAGATGACATTATTGGCGTGAGTCCTACGAAGAAGCTCTTAGTCCACTTCGTGATTGGAGCCATCCTTGTTTTTTTGGCCGACATCCGCATCACCGACTTTTGGGGTTTGTTTGGCATTGACCAACTGCCTGATCCCGTCAGCTATCTTTTCTCGGTTTTCGTGTACATCGTGATTGTAAATGCCATTAACCTCATCGATGGGGTTGACGGCCTGGCCGGAGGAATCGGTTTAATCGCTTCGATCACCTACACCTATTGGTTCTACCAAACCGGAGACCTGCCGATGGCACTTTTGGCAGCGGGCTTGGGCGGCGCATTGCTGGGTTTCCTAGTCTTCAATTTTAATCCCGCACGCATTTTCATGGGCGATTCAGGCTCGTTGACCATTGGCATCGTCTTGTACGTGCTTTCCGCGCAACTCATTGAATTCCCAATTGATCGGCTCCCCGTTTCGCTCAGCGGAGTGTCAAAACCAGTGGTTGCAATGGCCATATTGAGTTATCCGTTGATCGATACCATACGGGTATTTATCATTCGCATTGTGGCTGGTCGATCACCATTCAGCGCCGATCGCAATCACATCCACCATCGCCTCCTTGATTTAGGATTAAATCATAAGCAAACGGTACTGGTGTTGTATGGCTATTCGATGTTCTTAATCATTTTAGCATTGCTCATGCCATCGAATCGGCCAAACATCTCGTTTGCGATTCTTTTTGGGAGCGCATTGGCCCTTGTGCAATTGCTGTTCCTCTTGCCGCTTCCCACCAAGAAAATTGAGGCATGAAGAGCTTAACCCTCCTTTTGGTACTTTTTTCTTTTGCGCTGAACGCGCAGATGCCAGAGGGATATCGTCATTTCGACCCGGCGAGTAAAACTGCACACGCACTTGCTCAACGGGGCAACAACCACGACCACATTCGTCCGCTCAACCTATTTCTCGAGCGCGACCGCTTAGCCTTGACCCGTGACAGCGCATTCACCGACACCTCGCGAACGCGCTTCGCCTTGCGCGAAGTACTCGACATCAACTTCGGCGGATCTTTGCACCCCGCTGCAGGCCTCTCAGGCTTAGGCGGGGCGGGCTTCGATGCTGAATTGCATGTTGGCAATCGCTGGTTTTTTCGCGCGGGGTATCAACTCGCATACTTGCACTTCCCTGACCACCTCGAAGTGCTCGAAAAACAACGCGGGGTGATTGCCGGAATGGGTGTTTCAAACGACTTGAACGGCATGCATATTACGCACGTCCCAACCGGCACAGTGGGCTTGCGCATGGGCGACCACTTTAGCTTAGAAGCAGGACGCGACAAGCATTTTTGGGGCGATGGCTACCGCAGCGCGGTTTTAAGTCACAATGCCGCGCCCTACCCCTTCGCCAAACTCACCACGAAATTTTGGAAAATAAAGTACGTGAACTTATGGGGTGCCATGCGCGACATCAACGTTGCCACGGGAGCCCGCCGAAATAAATTCACGGCCATGCATGCTTTGAGCTGGAACGCCTCGCGCCGCGTAAATTTCACAATTTATGAAGCGGTGGTTTGGCAAACCAGCGATCAATTGGTGAACCGGGGATTCGACTTCGCATACCTCAATCCGTTCATTTTCTATCGCCCAGTTGAATTCGCCAAAGGCTCCGCTGACAACATGCTTCTCGGAATCAGCACGCGGGTTGAAATCAATACCAAACTTCACACCTATGCGCAATTGTATTTCGATGAAATTAAGATCGACTTCTTGCGCGCCCGCAACGGCTGGTGGGCCAATAAATTCGCAATTCAAGTGGGCATAAAAGGCTGGGATGTTTTCACTGAAGGCCATCGCTTCCTCACCGAATTCAACATTACGCGTCCGTTCACCTACACACATGGCAGTGTGATTCAAGCTTACGGCCACGACGGCCAAGAGTTGGCGCATCCCCTTGGAGCCAATTTTGCCGAGTGGGTGACCCGCAACCAATTCACGGTTGGCAAAATGGAGTTGCTCTCAAACATCATTTGGGCGGCTTATGCGCGAAATAGCGCGGGCCAAAACCTCGGGAATGAAGTCTTTACTAGCTATCGAGGGCCATTCAGGCAATTTGACAACCGCATGTTCCAAGGCGAACGTCACACCTTGCTATTTATCGAAACCGAAGCCGCGTGGCCGCTGAAAAAAGACAGTTGGTATGCCTTCGCTTCAAACGGCATTCGTAAAGTTTGGAACACAACTGACTCACCCTTTGACCTTTGGTTTCAAGTGGGCTTGCGTACCAATTTGGTTCGTCCGTACCGCGATTTCTAAATCAATAAAACGAAACACACTTTCAGCGGTTTTTATGTAAATTTGCCGCGAATCACATGCTCGTGAAGACAGCCGACCTTTCAAAATCCCAGACTTCGGTTTCCCGCGTGAAAGACCTCGCAGCCTTTTTCAAGATACGCTTGTCGGTTATTGTCGTTTTATCTGCAGTTCTCGGTTACTTCATGGCGCCTGGCACTGGCTCTTGGTTCGATGCTTTGATCTTAATCAGCGGTGGATTACTCCTTACCGGAGCCAGCAACGGCTTCAACCAAGTATGGGAGCGCGACCTCGATAAGTTGATGAGTCGTACCATGAATCGCCCGATGCCCACCCAACGCATGAGCGTGCGTGAAGGGTTGATCACCGCGTCAATCGCTGGTGGTGGCGGTTTATTCTTACTCTGGTACTTTCTCAATCCTTTGAGCGGAATATTAGGCGCTTTGGCCCTGTTCTCCTATGTATGTTTATATACTCCGCTCAAGCAACATTCAGGTTTGGCCGTTTTTGTTGGCGCGTTTCCTGGAGCTATTCCGCCCATGCTCGGTTATGTTGCGGCAACCGGCCAATTTGGACTGGAGCCCGGATTGCTTTTTGCCACCCAGTTCATGTGGCAATTCCCCCATTTTTGGGCCATTGCTTGGGTAGTCGATGAAGATTACCGCAAAGCCGGTTACAAACTTTTGCCTTTTGAAGGTGGAAGAACCAAGCAATCGGCCTTTCAAATATTCTTGTACGCCCTCTTCCTCATTCCTGTGAGCATTTTACCTTGGGCCTTTCCAGCATCTGCCCCCATGGTCGGCAGTGTAGCCCTTGCCGTGGTGCTTCTCTGCGGATTGATCTTCGCAGCGCTTGCCTGGAAACTCTTTCGCACTTGCGAAACCAAAGACGCCAAAATCTTAATGTTTGCATCATTCATATACCTTCCGATCGTCCAAATCTTTTATGTCATCGACAAACTCTAAACATGGATAATCAGGAAAAACAAGCTTTGTCACCAGAGCAAGAAAAAGGAAACGTTTTCGAAGGGCTCGACCCCAAGGTGCGTGTCCGCACCAAGAAAATGCTGATGGCGTTCATCATTTTCGCCATTGTCATGCTTTTCGGCGGATTCACATCGGCATACATTTTGAGCAACATCGGCTCATTTTGGGTGCACGTGAATGCACCTGCCGCATTGTGGTGGAGCAACGCCGTCATCTTGGCAAGCAGCATTACCTTGATTGCTGCCAACCGCAGTATGAAAAAAGGGCAAACCAAAAAGAGCATTGCCTTTTTGGCCCTCACTCTTGGCCTAGGCATTGCTTTTACACTCACCCAACAAGCCGGCTGGGAAGCACTGAAGGCAAAAGGGATGGGCTACAGTGTCAACCTCAATGAACAAGGATTGAAGGCTTACCGCTGGAACAGCTTCGATCAAATCTCAGGCGTTTACGGTGAAGATTACACCATTTCGAAAGATGGCCAAACCTTAGTTGAAAACAAAGGTGAACTTTATGCCGCCGATGACGTACTTTTGGCCGAACCTTTACGGGGGAAAATAGCTCAAACCACTAACAGCTCTTCGAGTTATATACTCGTTTTGATTTTGGTACATATTTTACACCTTGTGTTTGGACTCGCATATTTGGTGATCAATTTGATCCGCGCACATACCGGTATAATTCACCCAGGAGATACCGTACGTTTGTACACCAATGGTATGTACTGGCACTTTCTTGGTATATTGTGGGTTTATTTGTTCGCCTTTTTGTTCTTAATTCACTAAACTTGCACCAAATTTTTTCCGGCTATGGCAGGGGAAGCGACTAAAGCAATTCCAAAAGACGTACTCTGGGGAGGAGGAAGATCTCCTTTCAGCGTGAGCTACGGTAAAATGATGATGTGGTATTTCTTAGTGTCAGATGCTCTGACATTCGGAGGACTACTAACCGCGTACGGTTTCGTGCGCCACGGCGCAGAAGTGCCTTGGCCCATCGGCGAACAAGCGTTTGAAGCCCTTCCTGGCTTGGAAGGGTCATACCCGCTGTTCTATGTGGCCTTGATGACGTTCATCCTCATCGTATCTTCTGTAACCATGGTATTGGCGGTAGAAGCGGGGCATCGCAACGATAAAAAAGGCGTTGTGAAGTGGCTCGGTTACACCATCATCGGTGGGTTCTTCTTCTTGGGCTCACAGGCTTGGGAATGGTCGCACTTCATCCACGGTTCAGGCGGTGCTTTCCAACTTGCACAACCTGTAACGGTAAACGGAACGCTTGACAATGGCGAAACCATGCAGTTCACCCTCAATGCAGGCGAGCGCGTTTTCATGGATCACCACTTCGGTCACCTCATGGAGCCTTACCTGAAAGGGTCAAACAACATCTTCCTCACCGAGGGCGCTGAAGGCATTGCGATTTCTGAAATTGGTGAGCACAGCCACACAGCCAAGCTCGACTACCTCACGTTGAACAAATACGTAGAGAACAAGGCCACCGTAAGTGGCGACGAAATGAAGAAATTGTGGGATGCACGCTCAGACAATTTTGTCTTCGGTGCGAACCTTCAATACTCTGAATACACCCAGCACCAAGATTATGCCGGGTTCTTCTTCTTCATTACCGGGTTCCACGGGTTCCACGTGTTCTCAGGTGTGCTCTTGAACATCATCGTATTCTCTATGGTCGTACGTGGTGTTTTCGAGCGCCGCGGCCACTATGAAATGGTAGAGAAAATTGGCCTCTACTGGCACTTCGTAGATTTGGTTTGGGTATTCGTATTCACATTCTTCTACCTCATTTGATCTTGATTCAAAACGCACTACGATGGAAAGAGATGACCTCATTGTAAACGACTCTTACTCACTTGAAGCGCATCACAGCGAAGAGAAAGGTGTCAAAATTCGGAAGAACGTTATCAAAGTAACCGTGATCCTTACCCTCATCACTGTGGTTGAGGTCGCGATGGGTATTTACTTCAAGCGCAGCGAATCATTCAGCTGGACAGCGATCAAGTGGAGCTTCATTGTGCTCACCTTAGTGAAAGCTGGGTACATTGTCATGTCGTTCATGCACCTCGGTGAAGAACGCAAGAACCTGCGCAATGTGATTCTTGTTCCTTACGTACTCTTTATTCTTTACTTGATCTTTATCGCACTCACCGAAGGCATTGCACATTTCGATGCCTACGACGCGTTAAAATAAAGCATGAAATCAAAATCATCCTGGAAAAAGTACATCCTCATTTTGGGTGTACTTTTTTTGTTTCCACTGAGTCTCGTTTTGTTCTTTGGTGTTTTCACCAAGCACAACTTCAACTCACTGCCCTATTTTGGGCCGCACGAGGTCACTGCTCCGGGTGACACTGCGTATTACAAACTGCCACCCTTCGCGCTCACGAATCACAACAATGAGGTTGTAACCCTTGATTCATTGCAGGGCAAAGTGTGGCTGGCAGCCTTTTATGCGACCAATTCGCCGCATATTCGAAAAATAACTGGACGATTGCTGTGGCCGAACTTCCGCTACCGCGGACAAGAAGACATTGCCATTGTGAGTTTCACGCTCGATCCCAAGCACGACCAACCGGAGGTCATGCGCACATACATAGAGCAAACTACGCAATACAACGTATTCCCCAAAAAATGGGAGTTCCTGACCGGCGATAGTGCCTATCTGTTCACATACTACCGCGATGCTTTTTTACTCGACGACCCTATGCACACAGCCACGCTATGGCTCGTTGATACCGAAGGCCACCTCAGAGGCAAATACAACGGCAACCTTGAAGAAGAAGTTCGCGACGCCATCGAAGATATCGCACTGCTGAAGAAAGAACTCGACATCCTTGAATATGAAGAAGAGAAACGTCGCGAAGGCGGTCGCTAGCGGCTTCATTGCGTTAGTTTTGGGTGGATGTGATACCCCTGCGAACCACCAAAGTGCCCCATCTACAAAGGCGCTGCCTTACTTCGGCAACCACGAGGTGGCGATCATCCCGTCGACAGACGGAACTAAAGAAACCGACACCATTTATTACACGGTGCCCGCTTTTGCCTTCACTAACCAGTACAACACCGAAATCAGCGATGCCGATTACGCTGGTCGCATTTACGTGGCTGACTACTTTTTCACCACCTGCCCAACGATTTGTCCGGTTATGAGTTCACAGCTCAGCCGCCTTCAATCTAAATTGATCGAAAGCAATTTATTGGGTGACGTCAAACTGCTCTCGCATACGGTTGACCCTGAAAACGACACCCCTGAAGTGCTACGCGCATACGCCGAACGGCTCAATGCAGATAGCGCCAACTGGAATTTCGTAACCGGATCACAAGACGATTTATACTACCAAGCTAAATTTGGATACTACCTCACAGCACTGCCCTCTGACACCGCCGCTGGAGGCTTCTTCCACTCTGACACCTTCGTTTTGGTCGACCGTCAAGGCCATATACGCGGATATTATGACGGAACGTCAACACAAGAGGTTGATCAACTGTTTAACGACATTCAACACCTAATTTCTAGTTCAAAATGACCTGGTACAAAAACGAGAAACTCACCAATCGCATCATCCTTGTTTTGAGTTTGGTTATTCCCGCAGTGGTTGTTGCTTTACGCTACATCCCTCAGCCTGAACTCAGCGAAGCGACCAAAGCTACGCTGTATACTCTGCCCCTGCTGAATGGCATGTTCAATGGTTCAGCATTCGTGATGCTCATTGCCGCGTTATTCGCCATCAAAACCAAGCGCATTGATTGGCATCGCGCATTTACCTCCGCAGCGATGGTATTGTCAGTGCTTTTCTTGGTATCGTACGTGGCGTTTCATTACACATCACCTGAAACGCCGTTCGGTGGCAGTGGAGCCATTAAAGGCATTTACTATTTCATTTTGATCACACACATTCTACTCTCAGCTGTGATTGTACCGATGGCACTGCTTGCATACACCCATGGCCTAACCGGACGGTACGACAAACACAAGCGCATCGTTAAAATCGCTTACCCCATGTGGCTTTACGTCACCTTAACAGGTGTGATTGTGTACTTGATGATCAGTCCGTACTATCCCTATTAATCACAGATTTCATACCTTTGCATTATGAAACGCCTGCTTAAAATATCAATGATCATTGCACTGCTTATGCTCTTTCATAACGCTGATGCACAGTGCGTAATGTGCAAAGCAGTTGTCGAAGATTCTGCCGGATCAGGCGGCATGGGGCGTGGAATCAACACCGCAATCCTCTACCTAATGGCTATTCCCTACACGATTTTAACCGTGCTGTATTTCGCATTCTTCAGAAAAAAGCGTACCTTTAACTCCTAAGGCGTCAACCAACACCTTCCCAAACTACGAAAAACGGCACGCAAATTGCAATTTGCGCTACGGTTATGAACGATTAATGTGAGGGACGACATGCGAAATCTTATAACGCTCTTTCTCGGAATTCTTTTCTTGCTGGGCACCACCTCAGTTTCTGCGCAATTTGTACAAGAACGCAGCATTGATGAAAACGAACCGAGTATCGCCAACCAAATGATGCAGCTTGCGGTTTTTGATGACCGCAGCAATAAACCGATGACTGCGACCATCCGCGTCCGGGGGTTGAATCCACGCAAAACAGTCGACTTTGAGAACATTGTCGACACCACTTTCGTCATCAAAACATACCGCCTGTACTCTGTGACCTGTGTTAAACCGGGCTACATGTATTATGCTGAAAAGTTCTGGCCCGAAGAAAAAGCGGTTCACACCCAAGAGGTGCGCTTGAAGCCGTTGGCAACGGGATTGAAAACCGACATTCGCGACATCGTCTTTTTGGGCGACAAAACCGAAATTTACCACAAAAGTAAACCGGCACTCGACGAACTAATCGAGTTCTTAACCCTGAATAAATCAGTGCGAATCGCTGTCATTGGTCACGTGAATGGCCCCGATAACGATCGCTCTGAACGAGTATATCGCAAAGCAAGCCTTGAGCGTGCCCAAGCGGTAGTTGATTACCTCGTTGGAGCCGGAATCGCTCCCGAACGCCTCGAAGCCGTAGGTAAAGGAAACACCGAAATGATCTATGCCGACCCCCAAACGGAGTGGCAAAACGAAGCAAATCGCCGCATCGAAATCGAGATCTTGAGCCTTTAAGCACCTCAGCAACCGCTCGCCCCTCCTTTTTTACCGTTTTCTTAAAATAAATATGCACCCCCATGCGTAATGGCTATGTTTGTCATAGAAATGTAATGCCATGCCCATGCGGATCTCAATGCTCTTCCTATTAACACTTCTCTTTAACGCACAACTCACGGCCCAAAGCAACGGGCCTTGGACTCTACAGCGTTGCATCGATGAAGCCTTTCAAAAGAACATCCAAATCAAACAGAGCGAACTTCAAGTAGAGTTCTCTGAAATCAACCAGTTGCAAAACAAGGGCGCATTCTTGCCCACCTTGAATGCATCTGCTACACACGGTTACAACTGGGGCCAAACCATTGACCCTTTCACCAACACCTTCGCAACCGAGCGTATTCGAAGCAACAGCATGGGTTTGGGAACCGGATTGACCCTCTTCAATGGTTTCCAACTTGTGAACAGCCATAAACAAGGCAGCATTGACATCGAAGTGCAAAAAGCCAACCTCGAGAAAATGCAGAACGACATTGCGCTCAATGTTGCCAATGCCTTCTTGAATGTGCTTTTTCAAGAAGAGTTTGTTGCTGCCGCCCAAGCCAACGTTACCAACACCTTGCAACAAGTTCAACGCGTTGAAAACATGGTCAACGCAGGGGCTGCTCCTGAAGGGCAACTCCTCGAGATAAAATCGCAGCTCGCCAATGATGAAGCTGCCTTGGTACGCAGCACGAATGGCTTGAACATGGCCTACCTCAATTTGCGCCAGCTGCTTTTAATTCCCGATAGCGAGGCCGATGACTTCGTGATCAGCCGACCACCGGCCGGCGCCGTTGAAGGCCTTCTACTGCCAGGCAATAAGCAAGCTGCTGTGAGCTCAGCATTGAACAGCTTTCCTGAAATCAAAAGCGCAAGCGCCAGCTTGCAGTCTTCGCTCATCGGACGAAAAATCGCGCAAGGCAACCTCTACCCACGGTTAAATGTGAACTATTCATACGGGTCAGGTTACTCGGGTGCACGGGTTGTACCATCAGGTGAGTTGATACCCGCGGGCACCGTGCCGATCGGATTTATTGAAGGAACAAACCAGCTTGTGGTTGCTCCCAACTTTGAATACAGTGGCGGCTTTGAGACCAAGGCTTTTAACGCTCAAATTCGCGACAACGTGAATCAAAGCTTATTCTTCAACCTTACCATTCCTATTTTCAACGGCTTCAGCACCCGGAGCAGCATTCGTCGTGCCGAAGTGTCGGTAAAAAATGCGGAGCTCACCCTCGAACTTACCAAACAGCAACTGCGCAATGCGGTTGAATTGGCCTATGCCGATGCACTGGCAGCACTCAACAGCTACCGCGCTGCCCAACAAAGCGTAGCAGCAGCTGAATTGGCCTTTAAATACGCAGAGATTCGCTTCACTGAAGGGGCCTCAAACATTGCCGACTTCAGTGCTGCACGTGCGCGGGTCGACGTCGCGCGTACCGAACTCATCCGAAGCAAATACGATTACATCTTCCGTGTAAAAGTGGTCGAATTCTATATGGGTCAACCTTTAACCTTGCGCTAATGAAACGGTCAAAAAAAATCATTTTCCTTGCAGTAGGAATTGTACTTATACTCATCATTGTTGCGGTTGCAGGCGGACGAAAGAAGCGTGCAGAGGTCGTTACAACCGATACGGTGAGTCGCCGCACCTTGGTTGAAACTGTTTCAGCCAGCGGAAAAATTCAGCCTGAAATTGAGGTGAAGATTTCGGCCGAAGTGAGCGGAATGATCCTCGAATTACCCGTGAATGAGGGCGACATTGTTGAACCCGGACAGTTGCTTGTCGGCATCAACCCCGATTTGTACGAGTCAGCTTTGGGACGAACAGAAGCCGCCTTAAACTCAGCTAAATCGCAATTGGCCAGTGCGAAAGCGCGGAAAATGCAGGCCCAAGCACAATTGCTCGCTGCGAGCCGTGCTTGGGAGCGCAGCCAACAGCTTTTTGCCCAAGGTGCCATTTCACAGGCTGAATTTGACCAAGCCCAGTCAACCTTTGAAGTGAGCCAAGCCGAAGTAGAGGCCGCCGAACAGAGCATCCAATCAGCCGAATTCTCGATTCGCAGTGCCGAAGCTTCGCGCCGTGAAGCCCTCGACAACTTGAAACGTACACGCCTCATTTCACCCCAGCGCGGCACCGTTACTGCGCTCACCAAAGAAGTGGGCGAAGCCGTACTTGGCACGAGCATGATGCAAGGTGAAACCATCATGAAAATATCAGACCTCCGCACCATGGAGGTGAATGTTGAGGTGAACGAAAGCGACATTGTACGTGTGCATGTGGGAGACACTGCCTCCGTTGAAGTAGACGCATTTCGCGATCAAACGTTCTTGGGAATCGTTACTGAAATTGGCAACACCGCGTTGAATGCCATGGATAACATGGCCCTGAACCTCAATCAAGTGACCAACTTTGGGGTGAAAATTCGCATTCTTCCATCGAGCTACGCACACCTGGTGAGCGATAGCATCGGCACGTCGCCCTTCCGTCCGGGCATGTCTGCGACCGTTGACATCCGTACCTCAAGTGCGACCAATGTTTTGAGCGTGCCGATTAAAGCCGTTACAACCCGCGCTGACACCACGAGCCGCATAGGAACTGCATCCCGCCCTGAGGCGGAAACCACCGAACAAAAAGAAGACTTCATTTGCGTTTTTGTGCTCTCAGAAGGCAAGGCACGCCTGAGAGTGATTGAAACCGGCGTGCAAGACAACAAGTACATGGAGGTGAAAAGCGGCTTGAATGAAGGCGATGTAATTATTGATGGGCCTTATGACTTGGTCTCGCGTAAACTGCGCAATGGAGCCGCTGTAGAGACTGAGTCGGAATCAGACGAAGACGACGAATGACGCAGCTGCTCTGCCTCGAAACGGCAACTTTGAATTGCTCAGTGGCATTGGGCACACACAGCGCCACGGCAGATGTGCGTGAAATCCAGGCCAGCCACTTTGTGCATGCCGAAGCCCTGCATGAGCTCGTGCAAGCGCTCTTAGAAACTACGAATCAGGCCGACATTGCAGCCGTGGCAGTGAGCGAAGGCCCCGGATCGTATACGGGTTTGCGCATTGGTGTTGCCGCGGCGAAAGGCTTGGCCATGGCCTTGAATGTGCCCTTGCTGGCCATTCCTACCCTTGAGCATTTTGCGGCCGGCGTAGCCGCCAAGCACCCCGGCTACGATTGTTACGTGCCGATGCTTGATGCCCGCCGGATGGAAGTGTACGCTGCCAGTTACCAAGCCGATGGCACTGAAATTCAGGCTGTACGCGCCGTCATTCTCGATGAGCCTCACACACCGCTCTTCACCGAAGGCCAGCGTGTATTGGTGTTTGGCGATGGTGCAAACAAAGCACAGGCCATTTTCGGGCATTCGAACATCGACTATTTAACTGATGTATTGCCCAGCGCAGCCGCTATGGTTGATTTAGGTGTTCTCCGCCTAACGGCGGGATGTACGGTTGATCTCGCTCAGTTTGAGCCCTACTATTTAAAAGACTTCATCGCGGGCACACCAAAGAAAGTGATTTGATCGTTGTATCTTCGTGACGATGACACGCGCGAAATATTTTGGATGGGCAGCAGTCGTTTTGATGACGACCTTGGGCGCACGTTGCAACCGCGACAACGTTGTGCCGTACGTTCCAGTCGAATTTGAAATCAACATCAACTTGCCGGCTTACCAAGCGTTGAATGCACCTTCGGGTTGGTTATACGTCAGCGGCGGTTCGCGGGGTATTATTATTTACCGCCTGAATAACGACGAGTTCATGGCCTTCGATCGCCACAGCACCTACAACATCGAAGATGGTTGTCAGGTGACGGTAGGTGAAGACAATATTTTGATCAGCGATCCGTGCTCTGCGTCGCAATGGTTGATTATTGACGGATCGGTTTCAACAGGACCGGCTGAATTGCCCTTGCAGCAATACAATACGTTTTGGAATCCGCCTACTTTGCGGGTTTCAAATTAACAGCCAATTTATTTTATTGAAGCTCGATCGGGTGATCGAGGCTTCGAAACTTGCCTGCTTTGCGGGTTTCAAATTAAGATACCTATTACTCGTACAAAAAAAAGCCCGATCTCACGACCGGGCTTTTCTATAGCTATTCAATGCTTAGTAGCGGTAAGCGTCGCTCTTGAACGGTCCGTTCTTCGGAACGCCAATGTACTTCGCTTGGTCATCGGTGAGCTCTTCGAGCACCACACCGATTTTTGCAAGGTGCAAGCGCGCAACCTTCTCATCGAGGTGTTTTGGAAGCACGTATACATCATTCTTGTATGCATCGTTGTTGTTCCAAAGCTCGATTTGTGCGATGGTTTGGTTCGTGAACGAGCTCGACATTACAAATGATGGGTGACCTGTTGCACAGCCGAGGTTTACCAAACGACCTTCAGCCAACAAGATGATGTCTTTGCCGTTGATGGTGTACTGATCAACCTGCGCCTTAATGGTGTCTTTGGTATGCCCGTGGTTTTTGTTCAACCAAGCTACGTCGATTTCATTGTCGAAGTGGCCGATGTTCGCCACGATGGCTTTGTCTTTCATCGCTTCGAAGTGACGACCGAGGATGATGTCTTTGTTACCAGTTGCAGTAATTACAATGTCGGCTTCTTGCACCGCATCGATCATTCGCTTTACTTCATAACCGTCCATTGCCGCCTGAAGCGCACAAATTGGATCGATTTCAGTTACGATCACACGGCAACCCGCATTGCGCAATGACTCAGCTGAACCTTTGCCCACATCGCCATACCCGGCTACCACGGCAACTTTACCAGCCATCATGATATCGGTAGCGCGGCGAATTGCATCAACACACGATTCACGGCAACCGTACTTGTTGTCGAACTTCGACTTGGTTACCGAATCGTTCACGTTGATTGCTGGCATCGGAAGTGTGCCGTTTTTCACGCGATCATACAAGCGAAGTACGCCTGTCGTTGTTTCTTCAGAGATGCCGCGTACACCTTTCGCAATTTCTGGGTATTGATCAAGAACGACATTTGTAAGGTCGCCCCCGTCGTCGAGAATCATATTCAAAGGAAGACGGTCTTCGCCAAAATACAAGGTTTGCTCAATGCACCACTCGTACTCTGCTTCAGTCATGCCTTTCCACGCGTAAACGGGAATTCCAGCTGCGGCGATAGCTGCTGCAGCGTGGTCTTGGGTTGAGAAAATGTTGCACGACGACCATTGTACGTCGGCACCAAGTTCAATCAAAGTTTCAATAAGCACAGCCGTTTGAATGGTCATGTGCAAGCAACCGGCAATTCGCGCTCCTTTGAGTGGCTTCTTTGCGCCGTACTCTTCACGGAGTGCCATTAATCCTGGCATTTCAGCCTCAGCGAGGCGGATTTCTTTGCGGCCCCAGTCTGCGAGGGTGATGTCTTTCACCTTGTACGGAAGCACTTGTTGTTGTGTTGTGATACTCATATCGTGTTATCGAGATTGCTACTGCTTGAAATTCAGACTGCAAAGATACAATTTTCAGACGAGACCGCCTGCGCACTGCATTTTTGAACGATCGAAAGTTCGCATACACAGACAAGTAAAGCCGTTGAATGTTCATTGTCGTGTAACTTTGGTACATGGGATTGATTTGTAGCATGGTTTGGCCCGAGGGTCACCGGTTGGCGTTTTGGCAATTTGAAGCCACACACGACGCGATACTGCCTGAAACATGGCCCGCAGCCGATTCGGGCGAGTATGCCCGCTGCGCAAATGAAAAACGGCAGCACGAGTGGCTTGCATCACGCTGGGCCTTACGAACCGGATTAGCGATTACCGAGGAGGTACTGTACGCGCCATCGGGCAAGCCGCGTTTAGCAAGCCAAGAACTCTCGTTTAGCCATTGTTTACCACTGGCGGGGGTATTGGTTCATCCGGCTAACGCCGGGATGGACATTCAATCGAACCATCCCAAACTTTTGAAAATAAAGGAGCGGTTTGCCCATGCAGAAGAGTTGGCTGATGCCGCCGCCTCAACGGATGAGTTGAGCTACATCACCTTGCTTTGGAGCGCCAAAGAAGCCCTCTTCAAGTGTTACGGCGAAGACCTCCCCTTTGCGGAGGGCATACGCATTGCGCGTTTTGCAATAGGGGCATCAGAACTTCAAGCTGAAGTGACGCATCGGGGCGTACGTCGCCTCCATCACTTGCGTGTATTTCGCTTACTAAATCAATGGGTTGTAGTTGCATTGTAGGCGCGAAGCGCCACGAAGGAGCTTCGCTACCGACTACAACGCGAAAAGCCCTCTTTTCGGGAGGGCTTTTGCAGTATTGTAAGAAAAGGAGCGGTTGACTAACGTCGCTTAACGCTCGATGCCTTTGTGGCGGCGCTCGTCAGAAACAGTGAGTTTCTTACGGCCTTTGCGGCGGCGGGCAGCAAGCACGCGACGTCCGTTCGCACTTTCCATACGGTTGCGGAATCCATGTTTGTTGCGGCGCTTGCGCTTCGAAGGTTGAAATGTCCTTTTCATGATCGTCTATGTTATACCTTTTCACAAAGGGAGCGCAAAGATAAGTGTGTAGTTTCGGAATTCCAAATGTAATTTGAGAATCTTTCAACACTTGCCGTTGCAAATTAGGCGCTCGCCCATCCGGCCGTTTAGGCCGAAACCTAAACCCCACAATTTCAGCTATTAACGCCGTATATAAATGCTCCCGTGCAATTCTTTGGTAATGCCCTGCCCTACCCAATAGTACACGCCATCGCTGAGGTCTTCGCCTGAACTTGAACCGCCGTACCATTGCAAACGGGGCGCTTGCAGCTCTTCAATGAGTGTACCCCAGCGGTTGTAGATGTAAACGCGCTGAAACTTCACCGGGTGGAGGGCAAAATCGACGTAGTCGTTCACGCCGTCGTAATTGGGCGTAAAGACATTGAAAAAGGCTTCATCGCAGTCAATCTCGACAATTTCAATCGCGCGGGTGGTTGCACATCCGGGGTAATTTGAAGCGGTAAGGCTGTAGGTTCCGGGTTCGATGATCCAAATTTGGTCGTCGGTATCGCCGGTGCTCCATTCGAATTCGTCGAAGTCGCCTTCAACGGTGATGCGCAAGGCGGGCCCCACGCATTCAGGAAGATCGGCATCGAGCGCGAAATCGGGGTAGGTGCCAACGAACACGTTGTGAGGCGCGAAAACATACGTGCATTCAGCACCAGTTACGCTCAGGAGGTAATCGCCAGCATCGGCCTGCGTGAGATTGGTGATGAGCAAATCGGGGCCATTTACGAAGCCGTTCGGCGTGGCCCAGCTGTAACTATCAGCCGCTAGGGGTGCAAACAAGGTGAGCACATCGCCTTCGCACAAGGCATCGGGCGCCAAGGCGAGCTCGACCGGTTCTGGCGTGAATACGATGATTTGCACGCTATCAGACGAACTCGCGCAAAACTCATCTTGCGCGGTGGCGCTGTACCAGCCGCTATCGGTCAACTGGGCATTTTCAATATTGAACGTAACGCCGCCCGACAAGAGTTCGCCGCCAGCCGTTTGCCAGAGGTAATTGTTAGCGGCGGGGTTTACAACGGCTAAACTGAAGTCGCCTCCGAGACAGAGGCTGTCGCCTGCGACGATTTCAACGGGCAATGAAGCGATTGACACATCCACTGACACTAAAGTTGGCTCGCTGATGCACTGTTGCTGTTGTTGAAACACATAGACCGTAAACGCCCCATCAACGGCCGGAATAGTGTAGAATTGTCCATTGGCGAGCACGGCTTCGCCCGCCGCATCACTGGACCAAAACACGTTGAAATCAGCATCGGCTGAAAGCGTGAGCGGTTCGTTGAAGCACGCCACGGCATTGGCGGCGGTAACGGGCGGCTGCGGATCAAAAACCTGAACCCATACCGAAGCGGTTGAGGTGCATCCCAAATCATCAACAGCCGTGTAGGCATAAGTACCGGTTGTGTTTACTGTAATTACGTTCGTATTCGCCGCCCCGGTTGACCAAACGATCGCGTCGCCATTGGTGATGGCCGTGACCGTGGTTTCTTCACCGACACACAAAACGGGCTGAGCCGCAACGATGCTTGTGGTGAGGTTGGAGACGGGTAATACGATTTCAATTTGCGTGGTTATGCCGCATGCGATGGCCTGCACGGTATAGCTTCCGTATTCGGTGATCACGCCCGAAACGCCCGTGAAATTTAATTGGGGATCCCACGTCACCCCTTCAGGGAAAGGTGTAACGATTTCAACGCTAACGGGTGTTTGATCGCAGGGGTCAGGTTCAGGCAAGTAGAGAATGTAAGGTTCAAAGTACTGCGCGATGGTAACAATGTTTGTTTCAACGACACATTGCCCAATTTCGACGATGCAGGAGTACTGTCCGGGCTGGTTGGTCGCAAAGGTTTGGTTGGTGCTAACTACGTTTCCACCCGGACCGACCCAGGTGTAGGCCTCTCCGGGGGTTGTTGTGAGTTCAACGAATTCACCAGGGCATACCACGCCATTCGACGGCAGCAGCGTCGCTTCAGGTTGGTCAACCATGGGTATCAAGATGGTTTGCAGGATAGAATTCACGCACCCTTCGGCGCTTTCAGTTTGACCGGATACAATGAAATCGACGCCTTGGTTTATCGTGAAGGTGCTGTCGTTGATCAATTCGAGAATATCACCCAAGTTTAACAGGTAGGTTTGTGCGCCGCTGAGGTAGACCGTTGCCGTATCGCCCGGACAGAGCAAAGGCGGTTCAGCATACCAACTGAAGTTGTTTGGTGGGGTATCGTAGAGTTCAACCCAGAAATGGTTGTAGAGCGGACCTACATTATGCGACCATGTGCCGCATTCATTCTCGAGCGAATCGGCAATGTAGACATACATCTCGTAATACCCTTCTTCGGTAATCAGAAATGGCGCGGTCCATTCGCTTGAATTCTCATCGGTTAAAAACAGCTGCCCATTCAGGAAAACCTCGTAGTAGATCACGCCCTCGTACGAACCAATGTACTCGTCTTCGCTGAAATATGGGGGTTGTGGAATGATGGCAGGAAAGATCTCGGTATTGTTGCAAATGGTGATGGTGTCACCGCCCACATCATTGCCCGCGAAATAGGGAATGACTTGAAGGTTGGTGGTGTCATGGAGGGCTAACTCACTGTCGATCGTAATTTCGATGAATGCGCCTGTGGTGCAGCCTTGCGCATCGGTGGCCAAAGCGAAATGCAGACCGGTTTCAGAAATGGTGGCGGTTGAAGTTCCAAAACCAGACCATTCAACGGTGCAGGTGGCGCATCCGGTAGCTGATACAACCACCTCTTCTTCACAGGTCACCACTTCGGTAGTGTTTGAAACTGCATTGTTGACCCCTTGGTTATCGGTGATCAGCGGTGGCGGCGGATTGGGCAGTAAGGTGAATGAAAAATCATCGCTGAAGGACATACAACCATCGAGGCGCACCAAATCTAAGGTGTAAATGCCCGTGCCACCTGTGGTGGGGTTTAATGGATTCGGCACATTAGCCGACCATTGGAAATTGAAAGTCGGGCCACTCGACAAATTCAGATTCATGTAAGCCTCAAACGTAATGGGTAGGTTGAAACAACTCTCAATCTCGTCAACACATTCAGGCACCGGAAAAACACAGAATTCAGGAAAAGAAAAATCACATTGCCCTACCCCTCGCAACACGTAATCGAGCAGCGGCGCCTCGGTACTGTAACATGAAGTCACGAACATTTCTCGCGTGGTATTGAGTACCCCTCCGGTATGAATCACACGGAGGAATGTACCGTAATCATCGTAGCCGCAGTTGGCAAAGCCCGCATTCGGTGCCGGCGCAACATTCATCGGTTGTGTATTGTCGGGTGAATAGGAGGTATAGTTGGTGCCTGCCGGCACGTTAAGCGCATACTGGAATCCGCCGGCCAGCATTACGCGTTCACCGGCTGCAAAGGCGGCCCCGTTGGCGAGCACGTCGCGCGGACCCGCGTAGTGGCGTTGCCAGGGTGAGCTGCCATCGCTGTTGAGGCGAATGGTGAAAATGTCGCGAAAGCCCATGCTGTAAAATGCCTGTTCGCCTAAGAGGTCGGCGAGGTCGGTAAAGCTGCATCTGAAGTTTCCAGCGAGGTAGCATTCACCGTTGTTTCCGGCAGCGATGGCTGTAGCCTTGATTTCGTTATCGCTGCGGTACTTGGTCAACCATTGCAGCTGTCCGTTCAAATTAAATCGCGCCCCGAAGATGTGATCGCCCGATCCCACAGGATATGTGCTGGTAGCGGTATGGGTGACAGTGAGTTGCCCGAGGAAATCGCCCCCCACCACAATGTGATTATCGCTTGTAATGGCCAAGCCTGTGGGGTCTACATTCACGGCACCGAACTTCACGAACCACTGTTCGCTGCCGGCCGAATTTAGTTTCATGAGTAAACCCGCATTTTCAACGGTGTTGGCGTGAAAGATGTCAACGGTAAGGTCATCACCGAACTGACCGCAGAAGTAGACATTGTTTGTGGCATCGTGGGTTACCCCGGTGAGAATAACATCATCGGGTGCAGCGGCTTGTTTGGCCCAAATCCAATCGCCGTTGGTTGAGAGTTTGGCAATGAAACCGTCGAGGCTTGGCACCGGGCCGTAATCGTAACCTGTGCTGTTGAACGTTGCTGCGCCAAAGGTTGCATTGCCACGAAACTGGCCAACGACAACCACTTCGCCCGCAGCATTGATGTGAATACCGCCTGCGCGATCAGCACTTGCTCCACCGCATTGGCGGGCCCATTGCACCACACCGGCCGCATTGAGTTTAACAATAAAAACATCTGAAGAATCGCCGACGGCCGTCATGGAGATTGGTCCGAACTGAGCAGTTGCCGCGAAGCTTCCAGCAACGAAGATGTTCCCTTGATTGTCGCAAGCGATGGCCGAACCGAAGTCGCCTTGTGGACCGCCCATGCGCACTGACCATTCGGCTGTGCCATTGGCGTGCAGTTTATTGACCATAACATCACGGAGCCCAGCGCTCGAAAGCGAGGTACCCCAGAAGCTTGCTGACTGATTGAAGTAACCGGTTGTAACCACGTGATCGGCGCCACACCGGCTAATTGCGAGTGCCTCGTCGTTGGCTTGGCTACCCCCTTGGCGCAGCCAGATGTTTTGAGCGTTCAAGGCAATATGTTGCATCACACTGCAAAGCACGAGCAGTGCGATGCCCGCGGTTTTCAGTATGTTGCAACAAAAATTACGACCAAAGTAAATCTGCGCCATAGGGGGGAGCCGTTTCACGGGTAACAAGTTACAAGAAAAAGTAAGTTGCGGTAATTCAATACTGTAGAAATCGTAATAGCAACGTAATTTTCAAAACCGCGGGTTGGAAAGCTAACTTCAATTACCTCGCTGAAAGCCACGTGTAATGTTCAGAAATAGCGGCATAGCGGCGGTCTTGAGCCACGATTTGTTCATGATTTGTGTTGGTAAAACGGCATATCGTTGTAAGCAAACAGCGATAGCATTGGTCACGCCAGATTGGCATAGGCCATTGAATCGTATGTAACTGGGTCAATTGAAAAAACCGATCCTCCCCTCGCCCCCTCACCAGCCCCAATTAAACCTTCAGCATTTTTTGGAGTCTAAGCCCATTGATCGACATGTAGTTTGTTCGTTTTAACGCTTTAATCAACCGCTCTATGCCCCGTAAAACGCTTGTTTTTGCAGTCCTTGGATGCGTTGTAGTTGTTTTCGGTAGCAGCGGAATCGACCTCAACAATTTGCTCAATTATGCCAATCAACCGGTACCTGACTATATAACTCGCGACAATCAACCGCCAAACAACCCCATTACCGATGCGGGAGCAACACTCGGCAGGGTACTCTTTTACGATGTTAAACTTTCACTTGACGAGTCGATTTCTTGCGCAAACTGCCACCAACAAAACCATGGCTTCTCAGATTTGGCAACGGCAAGTGAAGGATTCGAAGGCGGTGCGACAGCCCGGCATTCGATGCGCTTGATTAATGGACGATTTGCTCAAGAAATACGATTCTTCTGGGATGAACGGGCAGCAACCCTCGAAGATCAAACCACACAGCCGATTCAAGATCATATTGAAATGGGTTTCAGTGGTGAAAACGGTCAACCTGGATTCGATGAACTCATCGAGCGCTTGAATACGACTGATTATTACCCCGCGCTCTTCGCTCATGCTTTCGGGGATGAGGAGATTACCGAAAATAGGATTCAACGCGCGCTCTCCCAATTCGTTCGAAGTATTCAATCTTTTGACTCGCGTTACGATGAAGGCCGCGCACTTGTCGCAAATGACCTTACCCCGTTTCCAAATTTTTCAATGCAAGAAAACATGGGGAAACAACTCTTCTTGAATGCTCCACCTATGGGCGCAGGATGCCAAGGTTGCCATCGTGCCCCTGAATTTGATATTGACCCTGTAAGCCTCAACAATGGAATAATCGGCGTGATTGGCGATCCGGATGCCCAAGACTTAACCAACACCCGAGCACCGTCATTGCGCGATTTGGTGAATCCGAGCGGAGAAATCAACGGTGGCTTCATGCATACAGGCGAAATCACATCTCTTGTTGATGTGGTAGAACATTACAACGCCATAGCCATAAACCCCAATCTAGACCCACGTCTAGCTGGTCCTAATGGTCAAGGTCAAAATTTAAATCTTACGTCCGGCCAAATCAATGCTATTGCCGCTTTTCTCGCCACGCTCACCGGAACAAACGTATACATCGATGAACGCTGGAGTAATCCGTTTACACCCGAAGGAGAACTTGAGTGGGTGGCCCTTGGAATCGACCATCTGGCCGCTCAGGCCGAAAACCCGACCCTATATCCAAACCCGGCGCATTCGTTTTGCAAAATTGACCTGCGCAAACCAAGCTCATCAACACTTGAGGTATTGATCTATACATCAGCTGGAAAGTTGACTCGCAACCTGCTATTTGAAGCTGGTATGCAACACATCGAAATACCTACGGCCTCTTTACCCAATGGATTATACTTACTTGAGTTACGTTCGGGAACGTCACAATTATGCCGGCCGCTTCGTCTTTTGGTGAGGCACTGAGTTCCTGCCCCTGTTTTATCGCGCTAAGGGTATTTGCGCGGTTGGCTTCATCAATTGAGCTTTGTAGGCGATGTAACATGACGCAGAAGTTGAATACTTGATGCGCGGCGTGCAATCAATCACCACCCCCAAAAAGCCCCTAAACTGATGCGGCTGCCCGCGTTGAATCAACTACCTTTGCGGCATATCCTGTTCTTGTGGCTGAAGAGAAACCAAAAAAAAAGAAGCTGACCCGCGACGGGCTCAAAAAAGCGTCGCGCATTTTTAAATACGTTAAGCCCTACGCTTGGCAATTTACCCTAGGCCTGGTCCTGATTTCGCTCTCCAGTGTGTTTACCCTACTGGTGACCCGCTTGTGGGGTCAACTCGGTGGCGTGGGCACCGGCGCAACGGCCCAAAATGGCGCTTCTGAGCTTGTTAATTTCAACCTCAACCTGGCCGACCTGCAAAGCATCATCTTGGCCATTTTCGCAGTGCTCGTGATTCAAGCCGGACTTAGCTACCTGCGGGTGATCATTTTCGCCAATGTCACTGAAAACATGATGCTCAATCTGCGACGCGATACCTTCAAACGCATTGTGGCCATGCCCATGCAATACTTCAACGAGCAACGGGTGGGCGACCTCAACTCACGCATCAGCGCCGACATTACCTCGATTCAAGATGTGTTCACCACGACCCTTGTTGAACTCTTGCGCCAACTGATCATCATTGTCGGTGGTATTCTCGCATTGCTCTACTTCTCGCCCGTGTTAACGGCCATTATGCTCAGCACCCTCCCGGTAATGATGGTGGTAGCTGTGGTGTTCGGACGTTTCATTCGCAAATTGAGCAAGGCGACGCAAGACAAAGTGGCCGAGTCGAACGTAGTGGTGCAAGAAACCCTCACCGGAATCGTCAACGTGAAAAGCTTCGCCAATGAACTGCTCGAAATTGGTCGGTATATGCAAAGCATTACCGACATCCGCAGTTACGCATTGCGCGGTGCCAAATGGCGCGGCGCGTTTGCATCGTTTATCATCCTCTTTATTTTCGGGGCCATTTCGATTGTGATCTACAAGGGAGCTGAGCTCATGCAAAGCGGTGAACTCGGCAGTGAACACTTCTTCACCTTCCTGCTGATGACCGGACTTGTTGCCGGTTCAATTGGCGGCATTGCCTCGCAGTTCGGTGTGCTCCAAAAAGGCATTGGTGCGATCGAAAATGTGATGGATATGTTGGAGATGGAGCCCGAACCAATCACCCTCCATCCGCCCGATAGGGCGAAAACAAAAAACGCCCCCTTGCAAGGTGAAGTTGCTTTCAAAAATGTGACCTTTCAATACGCGAGTCGGCCCGATGTAACCGTGTTGCAAGACCTCTCATTCACCGTACACGCCGGCAAACAGGTTGCCATTGTGGGCTCGTCGGGCGCGGGAAAATCAACCATTGCATCGCTTGTACTGCAGTTCTACAAGCCAACATCAGGTGCGATTTTGTTTGACGGCCTAACGGCCGGAAGCTACGAATTGTCAGAGCTGCGCAATCAAATGGCTTACGTGCCCCAAGAAGTGATTTTGTTTGGAGGAAGCATTCGCGAGAACATTGCCTATGGCAAACCCGATGCCACCGAAGATGAAATTAGGATGGCCGCAGCCCAAGCCAATGCCATCGATTTCATTAGGCAGTTTCCTGACCAGTTTGATACGGTGGTGGGCGATCGGGGCATTCAATTATCAGGCGGACAACGTCAGCGCATTGCCATCGCACGTGCGGTGTTAAAGAACCCGACCGTACTCATTTTAGATGAGGCCACGAGCTCGCTCGACAGTGAAAGCGAGCGTTTGGTGCAAGATGCCCTTGATAAGTTGATGCAAAACCGCACATCCATTGTGATTGCGCACCGGCTATCGACCATTCAAAATGCCGACCAAATATTTGTCCTCGACCAAGGTCGCGTGGCTGAAGCCGGCACGCATGCGTCTTTACTCGAACAAGGGGGCTTATATCGGCAGCTGCTGTACGGCAAAGGTGACCGCGAAAATGCGGTTGTGAGCTGAGGATGTCGATTTGTATGTTGCCGAATTACATGCTTTCAGGGGCAAAGCAGCCATAAGCCTATCGCTTTTCGTACTTTTGTCGCGAACCAGAAACTTATGGCAAAGACTGCATTGATCACCGGCATCACCGGACAAGACGGCGCATACCTCGCTGAACTGCTGCTGAGCAAGGGTTACATTGTACACGGTGTGAAACGCCGCAGTTCGATGTTTAACACCGACCGGGTTGATCACCTCTACCAAGACCAGCACGAGAAAAACGTCAATTTCTTCTTGCATTACGGCGACTTGACCGACAGCACCAACCTCATTCGTTTGGTACAAGAAACAGCGCCCGATGAAATTTACAACCTCGCAGCGCAAAGCCATGTGATGGTTTCGTTTGAAACGCCTGAATACACCGCGAACGCTGATGCCATTGGCACCTTGCGTTTGCTCGAAGCGATTCGCATTCTTAAACTCACCGAAAAAACCAAGTTTTACCAAGCATCAACCTCTGAATTGTACGGTCTGGTGCAAGAGGTACCACAGAAAGAAACCACGCCTTTTTATCCGCGAAGCCCTTACGGTGTGGCTAAACTTTACGCATACTGGATCGCCAAAAACTACCGCGAGGCCTACAACATGTTCGCTTGCAACGGTATTCTATTCAACCATGAAAGTCCGCTCAGAGGCGAAACTTTCGTGACCCGAAAAATCACCCGGGCCGCGGCGAAGATCAGCCTCGGTATGCAAGACAAACTTTTCTTAGGCAACCTCGACGCCCAGCGCGATTGGGGGCATGCACGCGACTACGTCAAAGGCATGTGGATGATGATGCAACACCACACGCCTGACGACTATGTGCTTGCAACCGGCGAAACACACAGCATTCGTCGCTTTGCCGAATTGGCTTTCAGCCACGTAGGCATTCAACTCACTTGGAAAGGTGCAGGGGTGCACGAACAAGGCATCAATGCGGCTACAGGGGCGGTATTGGTAGAGGTTGATCCGCGCTATTTCCGTCCGACTGAAGTTGAACTGCTCGTTGGCGATGCGACCAAAGCACGTGAAACTTTTGGCTGGCAGCACGAGTGCGGTTTTGAGACTTTGGTTGAAGAAATGATGCGTGCTGATGTTGAGCTGTTTCGCAAAGAGAAACACTTGCGCGATGGTGGCTATCGCGTGATGGATTACAACGAGTAATCGGCTAAATCAGCGTTTTCGCTCGAGCCCCCATCCGGCCGTTTAGGCCGAAAAAACTTACACTTCGATCAGCGTTTTCGCTCGAGCACCCATCCGGCCGTTTAGGCCGAAAAAACTTACACTTCGATCAGCGTTTTCGCTCAGGATCCTCGTGAAAAAAGTAGCGCAGATCGACCGTGAAATAGGTGCCATCAAGCTCTGTAATCACCCGTCTTCGCTGGTCTTGCCAAGTCATTACCGCTTCGGTTAATGCCATGGCAGTGAACGGCCGGTGGAAGCTCACCCCCAAGTAAAAGTAACCCGACGCTTTGCTGCGGTATTCAAAGCCGTAGTTGGCTTGCACGGCCAATTGCACCCAATTGCTGCGGGCGGTGAACTGCTCGAAGTCGTAAACCACGGTATCAATTCGGGTTGAACTTGTTGCGAAAGTGCTGCTCGGGTACATGTCGACTGACAAACCTCCTGCCGCGTTCATCCACATTTGTTTGCCAAGGCGGACAAAAAACATGCCTTGCACCGGAATTTCATATCCTGCAAAGGCGTAGCGAATTTGACCGTTGACGTTGACGTCGCTTTCACGGATATCGACTTGGTAGTTTCGACGCACGAGATTAATGCCGGTTTCGATCGATACCGCGTCAGTGATGCCGTAGCGCACCACCCCGCCGAAATTGAGCGACAAGCGCGGCGTCCACACCGCAGAATAGGCCCCTTGCTCGGCCGTAGTTTCTGCAAAGTTCACGAAACGGTTGGGCAAAAGCGGACGCGCTTGCAAACCAAAGGTCAACACGCCCTCTTGCGCGATGGCCCCTAGTGCGAGCAGCACCCCTGCTAAGCTTAATGCGAACTTCATCACCTGCTTTTGAAATAACCCACGATGGCCAAAGCGACCAATCCGAAGGTAAATAACAATAAAAACCAACGCAGAAATCCGTGTGAAATAAACTTTTTGCGATGGCGCGCATACACCATGTTATTGCACCACATGACCTGCTTCAAATCGTTGCGGCTCACGCCAAAAAGGTAGGCATTTTGATTGCCTGCTTCGTCGTCAAAATGGCGCTGAAAAGTGATATTTTTCGCTTCAAGGTGTGCCTGAAACTCATCAGCCAATTCAGCTGTAGCGTAGGTGAATACGTAGTACCGGTTATCACCCTCGTGCTCGTAATAGTTCGTTAATCGCATGCAGTGATCCACTCGGTTACATACTCCAGCGGCTTGCGGTGGCTTTTGGGCCAATCACCAGCGGGGTACCCCATGTAGAAAAAGCCCAGGCACTGATCATCGGCACCGAGCTTTAGGAAGTCGCGCATTTCTTGCGAATACACAATGCCTGGCGACGACCAAAATCCGCCCAAACCGTACGCGGTGCAGGTCAGGGCCATGTTTTGAACCGCGCAAGCCACAGCTTCAACCTCTTCAATGACTGGGATTTTATTGTTTGGGTCGCGCTCCATGCAAATGGCGATGATCACCGAAACCTGCTTCGGACGTTCAGCCATGCGGTCATATTTGCGCTGCGAGAAATTCTCGGGGGTGCTTTTGCTCTTATACAACGCGGGCAAAAACTCTGCAAGCTGTTGCAAGCCCTCTTCCATGAACACTTTGAAACGCCACGGTTGCGTCATGCCGTGTGTAGGAGCCCACGTAGCGTTCTGCAGCACATTTTCAACAATTTCACGGTGCACCTTGCGCGCGCTGTAATCTTCGGGCATGATTGAGCGGCGATCGCGAATCACCGCATTGATTTCACTGAGGTTGTATTTCATTCGGGTTTCCATTTGATGTTGCATCCCATGCTTGGGATTTGATCTGCTTCGTTTGGCCGTTCACCTGCCACCACACGCTGAAGTGCACTGCGCAAATCGCGGCCGGTTACGGGGTGTTCGTTGCCGGGGCGAGCCGTATCGAATTGTCCGCGGTACACGCAACGATCGTTGGCGTCGAACACATTGAAATCGGGCGTGCAGGCTGCGTCGTACGCCTTCGCAACCTCCTGCGTTTCATCGAACAAATAGGCACAGGGAAAATTGTGCGTATCAGCTAGGGTTTTCATCAAATCGGGATGATCAGCCGGATACGCCACAACATCATTGGCGTTAATGAAGACAAATCCTATGCCACGGGCTGTGAAATCGCGGGCCACGGCCAACAGTTCATCGAGAATATGCACCACAAACGGGCAGTGGTTGCACATAAATACAACCACCGTACCTTTATTACCGCGCACATCGGCATAGCGGTAATACTTGCCATCGCGCGGGTTGAGCAGAAAAAAATCAGGCGCAATAAATCCTAAAGGGATTTGATGTGTTAATGTTCTTGCCATATTGCAAATGTACAATACCTTTTAGCTCACCGCAGCAAACGAAGTGGAAACAACGCAGCTATGAAAATGCTCTTGCTCGCCCTCTTAATTTCGCCTCCAGACACCATCGAATGGGCAGATTGGGGCCGTGGACAGGCCTTTCAACTGCGATTTCAGCGATCGATTAACGACACTACCCTTTTGCATGGTGCCTTCGAGGCTTATTATCACGACCAGATCATCATCAAAGGGCAATTTGACCGCCGCCGAAAAACGGGACTGTGGGAACACTACGACCTCGAAACGGGTGCGGTTGTTGCGCGCGGACAGCACGTGCGGGGGCGTCAGCATGGCGATTGGGTGTACGCTTACCCAAGTGGGGCGCAGTTGGCCAAAAAGCAGTTTAATTTCGGCCTGCCGGCCGGATGGCAAACCAGCAGCTACCCCGACCAAAAGCCCTGGGCGCAAATTCTACAGCGCAACGATACCCTGATCGATCAAATCACATTTTTCTTTCCCACGGGTGACACCGCTTGGATGCGGACGTTCACCGCACATTCAGGTTTTGAGAGTGAGGCAGAGCACCGATCATATTTTCCATCAGCGGCACCTGCTGAACGCTACCGTTTACTGCTGTTTCGCGATGATGCAACGGTTCAGCGCAAGTTAAATCGCGGCGACAACTACCTCACAACGGTGGCATTGATTGATCCAGGGGCAAACGACGTGTTTCAGGTGCCCGAGGCGTGTTACCATGGCACCTATCGGCGCTACCATTTCAACGGCCGCAGGGCCGAACAACTGGTTTACGACCGTGGCGAACTCATCAATGCCCTTCCGCCGGTTGATCAGTGGGGCAACTTCTTAGATGGGGGCGATTTTAGCGACGGTACAGGAGTACTCATCCGGTACGGCTTCGACACCGATACGGCACGCGTTGAAAACTACGCCAAGGGCTTACGTCACGGCGCCGCGTGGTATTTTGAACCGGGCAACCGACGCATGGTCGAAGGCGCCTGGCAGCAAGGCTATCCCACCGGCAGGTGGAAAAAATATGACCTCATACGGCGCACCGACGTGCTCAACTTCTTAAACGATAGCACAATTGAAGCGTACAGGTTACGCCGCAACCGCATCGTCGACTTCGGCGGTGTTTACCACAATTACCGAAAGCACGGCAAATGGACCTACTTCGATTTTTACGGCGACACGTTGCAAACCTTGAACTACGACAATGGCCGGCGCAATGGCGAGGCGCGTTTATTCAACCGTGGCAGTCTTGAAATGCGGCGCCATTACCGGCAAGATGTACCCGATAAAGTTTGGCAAGTGTACAATCGGCGGGGCAAAGCAACTTGGAGCGACACCCTCGCTGCAGGTGTTTACTCCAATGCTTTCACTGGAGATGATGAACTGCGTATAGACATGCCTGTGTTTACCTCGTTACGTTTCAACCCCACCCTGCAACCCGCGCGCTTGCATTTGTATTACATGACCTACCGCGAAATTGTACTGCGCAGCCAACGTATGCGCTACGCATGTTCCACCTTGCCCATCAGCGATCCGGATGTGACCTATGCGCTTGATGTCGAAGACACCGGCCATGTAATTGGCATTACCTGTTTGAGCAGCACCAAGCCCGAGTACTTTGCGATCACGCTTGAGTTTTTACAAGCGATGCCCTACATGTATCCAGCTCGGCTTGAAGGTTTGCCTTTAGCTACCCGACAGCTTGTTTATTTTGAATTTGAAGAACTTCGGTAGCCCGCCTACTCCCCTATATTTGCACACATGAAAACCATACTCATCACGGGTGCCGGCAGCGGCATGGGCAGCGCAACCGCCCAGCAACTTGCACAGAACAGTGCGCATCACCTCGTACTTATTGGCCGTAGAGCCGACAAACTGGAAGAAGTACGGAGGCAGCTTCCAAATGCTGACCAGCATGTAACCTTGGCTGTTGACATCAGCGACCAGCAAGCGCTGCGGGCGGCCATAGCGAACATCTCTCCTGAGAAGCGCGACATATTCGCCTTGTTTGCCAACGCAGGCATCGGCGGCGAAAACACTTACGGTGCGGGCGATCGCTGGCAAGAAATCATCGACACGAACCTCACTGGAACCTACAACAGCATCATGGAGACCTTGCCTTACCTGAAGCAGAGCAAGCAAGATTTTCGGCATATTTTGATCACATCATCGTGTTTAGCACGCTTTGGAGTTCCGAATTACACCGCCTATTGCACCTCAAAAACGGGCTTATTGGGGCTTACACGCGCTTTAGCTGTGGAGCTGGCCTCATCGCGTATATTGGTAAATGCCTTGTGTCCGGGTTGGGTTGATACCGACATGGCACGCGCCGGCATTCAGTTGCTCGCAGATCGTGCCGGAGAGCCCTTTCAAGCCGCTTTTGACACGCAAATGGGCTATGTGCCTTTGCAGCGCATGAGCTTGCCCCAGGAGGTCGCTAAACTCGTTGAATTCTTATTTTCAGGCGCTCAAAACTCAATGACCGGTCAGGGCATCGACATCAACAACGGCTCATGGATGCAATAAAACACGGCTTGCTGGCTACAGCGCTTCTTTTTTCTTTTTTCTGCTCAGCGCAGGATGGGTACCGCGATGATTCACTGATGGTGCGTAAAATTTACGACGAGGCCCTCGGGCGCGGTGAATGTTACGCCAATTTGGAAACCTTATGCAAGCAAATCGGGCACCGCCTAAGTGGATCGCCCCAGCTGGATGCCGCCATAGCATGGGGCGCCAGCGTTTTGCAAACTTATAAACCCGATTCGTTGTGGCTGCAACCGGTGATGGTTCCGAAGTGGACGCGCGGCAGCCATGCCCTCGGTGGTTATTGGATCAACGGACGCTTCAACAAAGTCAATATTACGGCCTTAGGTGGCTCGGTCGGCACCGCTGCAAGTTTAGAAGCTGGAGTTGTTGAGGTGAAGCGAATTGAAGATTTAGAGGCCCTTCCACGCGAACAGGTGGCTGGTAAGATTGTGTTTTTTAACCGCCCGATGGACCCTTTGATGATCAACACCGGATCAGCCTATGGGGGTGCCTTCGACCAGCGGAGCGATGGAGCAAGTGCTGCTTCGCGGTATGGCGCTGTGGGCACCTTGGTACGTTCGTTGACCCACGCCTTGGATACCTTTCCTCATACGGGTGCAATGGGCTACCAGCCTGATGTGACGCCCATTCCAGCGGCAGCGATTAGTACGGTTGATGCACAGCGATTAAAAGATGCGCTGCGTGCGCATCCCGACCTCAAATTTACCTTGGAGCTCAATTGTACGGCGTATGCCGACGTAGAGCAACACAATGTAATTGCCGAGATTAAAGGCAGCACCTATCCGGATGAGTACATCGTAGTTGGCGGTCATTTAGACTCCTGGGACATTGGCGAAGGGGCCCATGACGATGGGGCTGGAATCGTGCAGTCGATGGAAGTTCTTCGCATATTCAAAGCCATCGGTTATCAGCCGAAACATAGCATACGTGTAGTGTTGTATGTGAATGAAGAAAACGGCAATCGCGGAGGCGAAACGTACGCGGCAGTGGCCAAAGCAAAGGGCGAAGTGCACTATGCTGCCGTTGAATCAGACGCTGGCGGCTTCTCACCGCGGGGTTTCAGTACTGAAGCCACTGACGCGCAATATGCCACGCTCAAATCGTGGTTTCCCCTGTTTGAGGCATATGACATTCATCTATTACGCCGCGGATGGAGTGGCGTCGATATTCGTCCGTTAAAAGACGATTACGTCATGCTTTTCGGCTTGGTGCCTGATCCACAGCGTTATTTTGACTACCATCACTCGCAGCGCGATGTTTTCGAGACTGTGAACAAGCGCGAACTCGAATTGGGTGCTGCATCACTTGCGGCATGGATTTACATGCTCGATAGCCACAGGCTTGTAAAATAGCCTTTAGAATTGGCGCTGAACGACAAAATCAGGTTTATCAAGTAGATCGGGGTCTTTGATCGGTTCGCCGCGTTCAGGACGGAAGAGATGCATGAGGTAATTCTTAGCAATTTCAAAAGAACCGTATTTTACGCGGGGCTCTTCGACGAAGAATTGCAATCCTTTGTTGAGGTTGAAAATGTAGGTTTGCACGTACTCTTGTTTGCCATAGGTTACCAATTGCCGAGTTACCCAGAGCCCTTTGCTCTTCTCGTCAGCCTTCTTGCCTAAAGTTTCAGCCACGTCGAGGTAGTTCGCGTACACCACATTGTCAATACCGAGCTTGGCTAGCCCTTCTTGGTTCCGAAAAAAATCAGACAGGTGCAAGGAGTCGATGTACACCGTATTGTTCAAAGCCAACCATTCTAGATCGCTCTTCATCGCGCGCGCGTGACGATCAGAGGCATGGTTGAAACCGAGGTCGAGCATGTCACGCAGAGCCAAAAGGTACGTGGGAACGAGCTGAGGCTTAATTGAACCTTGCTCAACCGTAAGGCATGCAAGAACGCTTGCGCCATTGGGCAAGCTGCCCCGCCGAGCAGAGACCAAACCTTTACCTCCCTTATAGACTACAATTCGCTGCCGTTTCTGATCCAATGCTTCGACTTGAACGAATAAGAGCGACGAATCGCGCAGAGACTCCACATTGCACTTGCGATCAAAGTTGAGGCTCGGCCAAGTCAACTTGAGGCTTGTTTGTTGTTCATTGCTGAGATCAAAGCCAAAGTCACTCACGACGACTTGCTTGGCTTTGATGGCCTCTTCTGGTTGGTTGTATGTGATTGCCTGCGCTCTTACAGCAGTGACAGCAAGCAAGAAAGCGAGCGAAACAAATACTGATTTCATACTATTCCTATAGAAAGTGAAGATAAAAAAAGCCCCCGGAATACTCCGAGGGCTCTTTTCGAATATTGCACCAAGATATTGACCTCAAGAAGTCATACCTGGAATTGATTCTTATTTCTGAACGATCATACGTTCAGTGCGCACTTCACCGTTAACGATGATGCTTACAGTGTAAACACCAGACGCAATACCGTCAAGTGGCATGATCACGTTCAACTGGCTACCAGTGGTAGCAAGTTGACGGCTGATCACAAGTTTACCGTAAGTGTCATAGATGTCAACAGTAATACGATCTACACCATCAGCGATGTTGGTTACGTTCAAGTTAACGAACTCACCTTTGTTCGGGTTCGGGTAGATAGCCAATGTGCTCTCTTCTTCTGTTGAGAAGCGATCAGCGTTGTCAAGAACAGCCACTGGCGTCTCGATTTCGGTTGCCATACCAGCAGAACCGATGATAGCAAGAAGCTGAGTAGCTCCGAAGTCAGTTGCAGAGCCATTTGAGAACTCAGGCTTCACAGTTACTTCGTAAACCGCACCTGGCTGAAGGCCTGGAACGTCACTCAAACGCAAGAAACGGTTGCTAGTACCACGTTGGTGCGTGATCGGTAACTGTGAACCATCTGTGTTTACGAACACCCATGTCCAGTCTACAGTGCTGCAAACCCAAGGTGTGGCAGACACATAGTTTCCGAGGAAGTGTGGTCCGAAGTTCGCTTGGTTGTCTGAAGGAGACAATTGTGCAGCTGGTTGAGCATTGACTGTGATTTCACATGGCTCGTTCGTTTCAACAACTACCGTTTCCATGTTTCCAGCACCGTCGAGAAGGTCAAACATTACGCTAACCTCTACGTCGTAGTTGTCACCCCACTGGAGATCAGCAACAGTGAAGAGTTGCACGAATGTGTTCGCAGCACCTTGTTGCTTCACATATTCAGAACCGTCAGTTTGTGATGTGAAGGTGAAGATGTAATCATCAGCACCAGTTAACCAACGACCCTTGAAGGTGTTACACAAGCTGTATGGACCAGGACCGTAGTCACAACGTGAAGAAGGAACTGCTTGCACACAGATGTCGAACAACGCAGGAGCGTCAGTCGTCAACCAAGAGTAAACACGTACCAAGTAAGTTGCACCTACAGTCAAGCCATCGATGTTCATTGCTTCAGAACCGTTTACGAATACAACGTCTTCTAGTGCAACGAGGTTGTTAGAAGCATCTTGCAATTCGATCAACGCGTCGAAGTCAGAAGTATTCACTTCAAGACGTACCGCAGAAGTTGTAGGTACGAAGCTGTACCACAAGTCACGACCGTCACCCTGTGAGAAACCTTGACCTTCAGGAGATGCGATAGTTGCAGCATCGATATCTTCACCCGAGAAGCCTGCACACACACCCAAAGCGTTCATTGGAAGTGCGTAAGCCAAAGATGAAAGATCGTTGATGCATGGACCTGCAACACATGAGCCATCATCGATAGTTGCTGCGGGATCATAGTTACATGCTGCAACATCAGTACAACCAAACACATCACAAGGACCTAGATCACAAGATCCGTCGTCACACAATGCATTGGCATCGAAGTTACAAGCAGCTGGATTCGTACATCCGTCAGGAAGGATACAAGAATTGTCGTCGCAATCAGCGTTCATGTCGTAGTTACATGCAGTTGGATCAGTACAACCAGCGGTGTCAGTACCACCACAGTTGCCGCAAGCATCCAATGTCAAGCAAGAACCATCATCACAACCAGCGTTCATGTCGTAGTTACATGCAGTTGGATCAGTACAACCTGCAGTGTCAGTACCACCACAGTTTCCGCAAGCATCCAATGTCAAGCAAGAACCATCATCACAACCAGCGTTCATGTCGTAGTTACATGCTGCTGGATCGGTACAACCCGTAGTTTCAGTTCCACCACAGTTACCGCACTCATCAAGAGCCAAGCAAGAACCGTCATCACAACCAGCGTTCATGTCGTAGTTACAAGCTGTTGGATCTGTACAACCCGTAGTTTCAGTTCCACCACAGTTACCGCACTCATCAAGAGCCAAACAAGAACCATCGTCGATGGTTGCTGATGGATCAAAGTTACATGCGAGGGCATCGGTACAACCTGGTACACCAACAACTGGAGCTGGGTAAACCAAACCGAGCTGCGAACCATCGACTTCAATTGCTGGGTTATCACCATTGCAACCAGTGCTTGCTACGTAACGCACCTCGTTCGCTTGGTTATTTCCCAAGAAAACCTGAAGGTTCAACTCATAAGAAATTTCTCCAGAAGTTGTCAATTGCGCAAGCAACACACGGTTATTTGGACCGCTACCAAAACCTGAAGGTGATGTGAAGAGGGTAAAAACCGCCCCATCATTCATGACGAAGCTGGTTCCGTTGTTTGTGGTGAAGTGAGGGTTCAATGACGGCGGATCAATTACCGCTGCCTGAATCTCAGCCGCACCAGCGTCTGAGTTACACTGTGCGCCAATCGACAACCATGAGTCAGCTGCGATAACAGGCACGAATCCGAAGAATGCACAGTTCACACCTGCACCTAGGTTAGACCCAAACATTGATTCGTTAAACCACGAAGTCGTGGTTTCAATCCTCGTCTGTTGGCAAGGCCCAACCGCCTGAGCATTAACAATCAACGGCAAACCGTACAAAGCCGAAACTTTGTCAAGAGGGCTCGCAAACTCAGCATAGATGCGGTATGTCACCATACCTGCTGGAGCTACATAGCCTGGTGCTTGAATCTGAGGGTTGTGTTCCTCGATTACTACACCGTTAAGCTGAGCAGTGCTGGAAAACCAGGCTGCAAAAGCTGTGACTAACAATAATAGTCGTTTCATAGTGCTAGAATTATAGTTAAACTTTGAAGTTGACCCCGACCTGGACCTTCCAGGTCGGGGCTACCTTCTTTTTTTGGTTAATTCAACTTAGTTACAAATGGTCCCGAACGCTCCGAGGAACGACAAGAGGTCAGTTGTGTTCACGATGCCGTCTTCGTTCAAGTCAGCAGGACATGGGTTCGAGAGATCGAACAAACATGAACCATCGTCAATTACAGCAGCAGCATCGAAGTTCGTCGCTCCGGCATAAGTACAACCTAAACATGAGCTGTATTCACAAGACTCACAATCAGAGATGTTCGCAGCGGGGTCGTAGTTACAAGCCACAGGCTCTGTACATCCTACCACACAAGCACCTGCACCTACAGAGAAGATCAAGCTACCATCAAGACCAGCGTTGCCACCACCTGAAAGTGGTGCACCGTTGATACCGAAGAGGTTCCAAGACACTTCACCCGGGAAGAATCCACCAGGTACAGAGATGAAGTAGCAGCCATCAGCCAAACAGATCACGTCTGTTCCAGTTGAAGTACCGTTACCAACTTGAGCGTTGTTCAAGTCGCCAGTTGCAACTAGCAATCCGTCAATTGTGAAGATCTGGTAGCTTGCTCCGTTCCAACCATCACCGAATAAATCGCTCATTTGGATGGTCACACAGTTGTCAGCACAGCAAGATCCATCATCGATGGTAGCTGAAGGATCGAAGTTACAAGCAGCAGCATCAGTACAACCTGCACATGTGATAAATTCACATGAACCGTCGTTGTCTGTTGCAGCTGGATCAAAGTTACAAGCACCTGAATCAGTACAGCCACACACCGCACCACCAATGGTGAAGCTGTTTGAGCCAAAGCCCGCACCAGAAGCCAATGAGTTGCCAAACTCGTCTACCAAGTCGTAAGATACTTCACCAGGGAAGAATCCGTCAGCAATGGTAATGGTGTAGCAACCGTCTTGGAGACAGATCAAGTCAAATCCGAATTCTGGACCTACGAAGTTGTTTTCGTCTTCGCTGTACAACGCGTTGTCAATGTTACCAGTTGCGATTACATCTCCAGCACCGTTGGTGATGGTGTAGGTTGTGTTATCCCATCCGTCGCCGAAGCTATCGAACATGTTCAATTGAACTGGTGTACCAGCACCAACACATGTTCCAGAGAAGAAGTCACAAGTTCCATCGTCGAAGTTTGCCGCGGCATTGTAGTTGTAAGCAACTGGGTTGGTACAACCCTCAACAATTGGTGTACAAGTAACGTCCAGAACAAATGATCCAGCTTCACCGGCCACTACAAAGTAGTAGTTCACACCAACACCCGAGATGAAGGTGATTGCGCTGTCATCAGCACTAAAGAAATCACATACTTCGTAACCTTCCAAGCCCGTAACACACGTCAATGCAGAAGCACAGTCAGCGCCTTCGTACACGGTAAGGTCTGCCCCGATTACAGAACCACAAGTGGTTACAGTAACGAGGTCACCCGTACCTGTGAACTGGTACCAAACATCACCAGCACCACCGCCAGCACATGCATCGTACGCACCTTGGCAGAACGCGTCCCAAATGTTGTTACAGCAGAATGGGTCGTTCAATACAACTTCTTCGTAGCAAGCGCTCGATGTATCAACTCCGAAGCCTGGTGCAGCAGCACAAGTAACGCCACCACCTGCGCAAGCCACAGCCTCAACACTTGTAGTTGCGCCGCCAGTAGAACCTTCTACTGTATCTCCGCATGCGATTGCCTCAGCATTTGCACAGTCGTCATTCGCTTGAGTCACACCTGTGTAATCACAAGTGCCATCGTCTTGATTGGCAATCGGATCGAAGTTCGCCGCAGTTGGGTCAGTACAACCGAGATAGATACCCGTTGTTGTAAATGTGTAATCACCACAACCAGCTGCATCGGTAGTAAATACTGCGAAGTAATAGTCGGTGTTTGGAGTCAAGGGCAGGAAAGCCTCGATTGAGCCTGCACATGTACCTGCAACGACACAACCTGCTACATCATCTAGGGTGTTGCAATCGCCGTCGTAGATCATCAAACCAACGTTGGTGCCGCCTGTGTTTACAACTTCGAAAAAGAATGTGTCGTAATCTGAAGAGTTGAATACGAAGAACTGGTCGTAAGCTGTACCGAAACCTGCAGCGAAGTTAGGCGCGTCAGATGGGTTTGAGCAGCAAGTCGATCCAGAGAAAGGAATACCAGAAACCTGTGGCAATGCGTCAACACAGTCATCGTTGGTTGGGATTGCGTCGCAAGACTGGCAATCAACGGTCAAGGTAAAGTCAATACCAGTACCTACACCGAATTCAGAAACCAAAATGAAGTAGTTGAAGCCCGTTTGAGCAGTAAATGTGATAGAAGACAACAATGATCCAAGACCACAACCATCATCGTTACCACCGATACATACCAACTGGGTGCAATCAGGCGCACCAGCGAATACGTGGATCTTGGTATCACCACCTAATGAAGTACAAGTGCTTACAGTTACTTGTTGATCAGCAGCCGCGTTAAACTCGTACCATACCCCTGGAGAAGAGATGTTCGGCGTACCGCAGAATGTTCCGATCAAACCTTCGTTGTCAGTTGCGAATTCAGTAGTACCTGTTGCAGGAATACCACATGTAATACCTTCAGCGTCACACACATCGTTGTTCGCTGGAGGCAACAAACATGAACCATCGTCGATGGTCGCAGATGGCAAGAAGTTTATCGCGATTGGGTTGGTACAACCTGGGAAGTCACAGATACCTGTGAAGCCGAAGTCGATTGGATAGTTAACCGCTACACCGTTTGGCGAAGACTGCGCACCATAGAAGTTGCCCAACTGGTCAGTAAGTGACCAACCAACCTCAGCAGGGAAGAGCCCTCCTGTAACATTGAACAAATAGCAACCTGGAGCCAAACAAACTGCGTCAGTACCGAATGAAGCACCGTCGCCTTCTGCGGCGTTATCAATATCACCAGAGTCAATGAAAGTACCTCCAGTTGTTACGATAGACCATAACGCACCGTCCCAGCCATCACCAAAAGTATCGGTCATGTCAATGAATAGAAGGATTTCACCTGCATTACAAAGAATACAAGAACCATCGTCAAGCGTCGCCGCTGGATCGTAGTTTGTTGCGAAAGGATCAGTACAACCTGCGCATGAAACGAAGTCACAGCCAAAGTTGAAGTCTGCCGAAGCGTCGAAGTTACATGCAGTAGGATCAGTACAGCCTGGCACACACGTTGCGCCAACTTGCACCAACTGGCTTGAAGGAGCTCCACCCGAAAGGCTTCCACCGATAATGTTAGACAAAGTCCAGCTAATCTCACCATCAAAAGTACCACCTCCAACGTTGAAAGTGTAGCAGCCATTATCAAGACAGATTACGTTTTGCGCGAAGCTACCCGTCATTGTGCCGCTTGCAACTGTTACGCCATTGCCATCAACAAAGTTGTAAGTTGCTCCATTCCACCCGTCGCCGAAAGCATCGAACATATCAAGCGTAACTAAAGTACCGCTACAGAAAACACATGACCCATCGTCGATCGTCGCTGCTGGATCATAGTTTGAAGCTGCTGGATCAGTACAACCCAGAACCGCTTCAGTCGCACAATATACATCGGCAATCATTTGCAAGAAAGAACCTGAACCACATGAAACAGAACTATCAGAAGTAATGGTGATCACCAATCCGTTTCCTGAAACAGTTTCTACAATCAAACCAGCTAAGTTCGTGGTAACGGCACCGTTAGTGTACAAAACAGCTCCACCAGGACCATCAGTAATTACAATGTCGTCCCAAGTATTAGACTCGATCGAACCTTGAAGGAATTCGATGATGATGTTGTCACCAGCGTTGGTAGGGTTCCAAATGAAGGTGCTGTTGTCCCCATTTGGGTAACAGTAGCTCCACTGCTCTGGCGCATCAACACAATCAGGGACGATGCATGAGCCATCATCGGTGATTGCTGCTGGGTCGTAATTCAACGCAGTCGGATCGGTGCATCCTTCGTCGGGCAAGCCAGCTGAAGACACATACCGAACCACCATTGTCGCATTTGGACCGCTGTTCACCGCGCAGAAGTATTGATTCACCTGGATGGTCCAAGTGGCAGTCTCAGTAGCTGTGAATTCCACCTGCGATCCTGCACCGCAGAAATCATCGTTGTAACCTCCGGCTGCAACCTGAAGGGCAGAGTTGAAAACAGTGATTTGGGTATCGAAAGCAGTCACACCCCCTTCTGCTGCGCAGAAAGAAACACGGTACACCGACCCTGCAACAACGTCAAGGCTATAGTGGTCGCCGCCCCATACAAACGTTTGGGTGAACGTCGCACCCACTCCAGCTGGAGTTACGTTGCCATAATTCGTACCAGCATAGGTACATTGAGCATAAGAAGAACTCGCTCCAAATGCCATAAAGGCAAGTGTTAGTAGAGCGAAGCTACATCGGATAAAGATACTCTTCATCTTGTTTTGGTTTTGGTTAATACACTTATTTATTCTTCGGGTCGAAACCCATTTTTAAACCGGTTGCCCGGCACTCATCCACAACAAAAAAAACGAGACAACGACGCCATTTCTGGCACGCAGAACTCATCTTCGGTCAGTTACCACCGCTCTTCAGCGGCTTTGGTAGCCTTAACTGTACTTAGCGCAAAACTTCGAAATTCAATGAATTGAAATCAATTCGCTTAGTATAGTTAGTTTCAACCCGCAGGTCTTTCCCATTAATTTGGACTCCTAATTTAGGGAACTTTCACATATCTTCATCTCGAAAGCAAAAATTTTCGACGAAAAAACCATTCATCGGTATTTTCACACCTATCGTAGAAGGCAAACGCGCACACATCGCATGAATCAATCTTAAATTTCTTTAGCAAACCCAACGCAACACGCTGATTTATTGCGCGTTTAAATCTGACGACTATCTCCACATCTCGGCATGCCAGCTATCGGCAAACCGAAGTAGCGCTTCACGGCGCAAGTCACCCAAGGTATTGGCCAGCGTGTTAAAAACGCGGGTATCATCGGTTACAAGGTTTGCTTTCCTGCGCGCCCAGAAGTCGTGTATAGGAGTAAACTGTAAGCGTTCGCGCTCTTGAAATCCGACCCAGGTGCGATTGAAGAAATCGATCCCTAAGTCTGTGCCAAGCATTTTTATCGCGCGAACTGAGCTGTCAATTGAACATCCCGAAGCGGCAACCCACGCTTCATCGGCTGCTAGCACCAAATACCTTTGGTGCATCACTTCGACCCCTGCTTTCAAACCTGCTCCATGAGCCGCCCAATTGCTGATGAAGTTCGACATGTACAACTGAGTGTGGTCTATTTCAGCCGGTGTAATTTCACGATCAGCTGTATAAATCCACACACGCGCATGGTCAGGGAGTGCCTGTAAGCTCATAATCTCGATGTTGAAGTGTGAATTCCGAGGCGGCGCGTAAAAAGCAGCAGCACCAGCGGCAAGGGTGATTGAATAAAACCAAGTAATTTCCGGGCGACGTTGTAGGCAGCATCTCCTGCACCAACGCGTGAGGCCGCAAAGAAGCATAAACTGAGCAGCATTACCACCACGGTACCTATATATATAGTAACCAACATTTCACGTGGCGCCTTCCACCACTTGAGTGCGAGATGCGACAGCAGCACATGCAGCACAATGAAAATAATTGCGTACATCCATTTGAGCAACTCGAGCTGTTTGCGTGACAGGTGATCGTACCATTTTACCCGCGCATGGTTGTAGTAATAGTCATAGGGCGCATCAATGGCGTGTGCTTGGAGCCATGCATCCCGCCGTTCAGGCGGAAATTCAAAAAATTGCGGTTCAAGCGCGCCGCGATCAAGGTAGTAATTTAAGCTCACTTTGGCACGTTCTTGCACAAAACCGAGCGCAATAAAGCCTGCGATCCACACGAAAATGCTCAGCGCCGTCAGCTTCATCGTGCAGGTTCTTTTTCTTTCTGCCTAACGGCAGGATGGCTGTGCGCAAAACGCTGCACCCAAATGTACCAAAGCAAGAATACGAAGCTGTAGACTAGTATGGTGAACGTGTAGTCGTGGTTGAACGCGAGCCACTCGGGGTTGATGTTCACGGTGATCGCTAGTGCCACCACGCGGGCCACATTGATGCAGTGAATGCTAAAGACTCCCAGCGGAATGAACCACGCTTTATGCTTCAATGGGCCGGGATATGCGATGACAAAGGAAGTAAAGAGGGCGAAGAGCACAAGTCCGTCGCAAGGCGCCCCCACAATTACGCCCGACGACCCGTGAATGCCTACTCGGTTTTCGAAGCCGAGAGTTTGAAGCGGTTCAAGCAAGGTGTAGCCGAAACTTTTGAGAGCGAATCGGGTTCCGTTGACAATGCGCTGAATGACCCACTCATCAAGCACGGAGTTGGGTTTAAGCCAGAATTCGTAGGCGATGTACCACGTGAGATAAGCAAGGGTGCCGAGAAGCAAAAAACGCAACACCGGGTTGCGCTTCAGCAGTTTGATCATGCGTTTTTACGCGAGAGGTCGTAGGCTTTCTTTCCACCCAAGGCAATGCCGGCAGCAATTAAGAAGCTGACGCCGCCATCGATCGGACAAACAGGTGCAAAGGGTGGGCCATCACATTCGAGGTCATCACCAGGAAAAGGCGCATCTTGAGCGAAAGCACTCAGCGGCACAGCAAAAAACGCAACAATTAGCGTGCGGCACATCCATTTCTTGCACATAGCGATCGTGAATTTTGTCAAAGATAAACAAATCGATTGATTCATTGGCTCGTCATTTTCTACGAAATACGTCACGCCAGTTTTCACCACTAAATAAATTATCTTTGTTGCCTTGACCACTATCCATGGCGGAGAAGAAGACATCGATTCTCGATCCTGACGACATCAGGCCTGTACTGAAATTCATCGGTAAGAACTGGTATTTACTGCTGCTTTTCCCGCTTATCGGCTACTTTATTGCGTTGGTTTACACGCACCGTCAGAACGACATTTACGCCGCCAAGTCAGAGATCTTATTACGTCAGCAAGAGACCTACGATTACCAGAGCCAGATTTATTCATCGTTTGGTTACTACTCGCTGATGGCCGACGTCACGAACCAGCAGCGCGTATTATCGTCGTACGACATTATTTCGAAGGCCCTTCACAAGCTTGATTATGGGATCTCCTATTATTTGGTAGGTCGGGTTCGCACCGATCCGGTTGATCGTATACACGCCCTTGACATCCAAATCGACCGCAATCACTTTGCCAGTCGGATGTATAATCTACCGATCGGCATTAAGGTTATTGACCTCGATTCGTATGATTTATTGTACGAATTGAATGGCCAAAAAGTGCGCAAAACGCATCGGTTTGGCGAAAAGGTCGAGGATGTTGATTACGTCATTACGATCAATAAGACTGACCTGATCAACCCGTCAACCATTGAGACGATTCGCCAGCAAGACTTCATGTTTCAGGTGCGCACACATGATTGGCTGGTCAATCGCTACAAAGCTAAATTGAGCATCAAGAACGTTGATTACACGAGCATTTTGAACCTCGAAATTCAAGATGAAGTGCCTGAGCGGGCTAAGCGCTTTCTTGACACCCTGTCAACTGTATATATCGACTACACGCAATTGTCGCGTATTCAAGTGAACGAGAATACGCAGCGCTACATAGACAAACAGTTGAACGAATTGGAAGAGATCATGGATTCACTTGAATTTATGATGCAAGACTTCCGAGATCGGCATCAGATTCTTGATTTGAACCGGGAGCAAAATGAGCTCTTTAACACGTTGGTTGACATCGACGAGGAACGCCGGAAGTTGGAATTGCGGCTTCAGTCGATCAAATCAATGGAGAATTTTTTGCGCGAAGGCAACATGAAGGCTGATTTGCCGCCAGCGATTTACATGTTTGAGGAAGACTTGCTTTTGCAGAACCAGCTCAGCGAGTTGTACAATTTGAAAGTACAGCGTGCAGATGAGTTGTCTCAGTTTGAACCGACCAACCGCAATATTATACGTCTTGACTCACTTATTAGCACCGTGAGCTTGGGTATATATCGGTATACAGTAGATACACGTGGGGCGATATCATCGCGGATGCGTGATTTAGACGGGCAAATCCGAAAGGTTGAAGGTAAATTGCAGCAGATTCCGCGCTCACAGCGCGATATATTGGGCATTGACCGAAAGTTGAAGGTAAATGAGGGGTTGTATATGTTCTTGCTGGAAAAAAAGGCAAGTACTGTAATTGCACGGGCAGCGATTGTGCCCGAAGCTTCAATGGTCGAAGAGTCACGGTTGCTGGGCGTAGTTGGTCCTGACAAAAAACGCTTCATGGCCATCGCCGTTGGACTTGCCCTCCTAATCGCAGCAGTAATTGGCTTGATTCGCTTGGTGTTCTTTGAGAAAATCGAGAACACCCGTGAATTGAAAGCGGTGACGCGTTTACCTGTTATTGGGGGCGTTCCGCATTATGTCGAAATTGAAAATGAGCCCATAGCGATAATTAACAGCTCACGATCAAATGTCAGTGAAGCATTTCGATCGATACGCACCAACCTGCAGTACATTCTGAAAGAAGAAGGTTCGAAGGTAATTTTGGTTACTTCGTTGCACCCTGGAGAGGGAAAAACGTTTACCTCGACCAACCTCGCATCGGTTTTGGCACGGGCCGGGAAGAAGGTGATTTTGCTTGATTTTGACTTGCATAAACCAAAAGTTCACAAAAATTTTGGCTTTGAGAACATCTCGGGTGTATCGACGATTTTGATTGGGAAAACCGACATTTCAGCGTGTACTCTTCCGACCCAAATTGAAAATTTGGAGGTGGTGACGGCAGGACCTGTACCTCCAAACGCATCAGAGTTGGTATTGAGCGACCGTGTAGGTTTATTATTCGATTCTCTTCGAAAACAATACGACTATATTTTGCTTGACACCCCGCCTGTGATGTTGATCACCGACGCATTGGTATTAATGAAGTTGGCAAATACAGGTATCTTTGTTTTGAACACTGAAAAGGCTACCAAGCAAGGTTTGAGGTACTTGGAAGAAGTGCTCGAACATAGTAAATTGATGAATCTTTCGCTACTGCTGAACAACATTAAGCAAAAGAGGTGGAAGTATTACTATGGCAAATACGCTTATAAATACGGCTACGGCTACGGTTATGGCTATGGCTATGGCTATGGCTATGGCTATGGTGGCTACGGTTATGGGGGCTATGGCGATGATCTGAAAGAAACAAAAGGGAAATCGCAACAGAAGAACGGAAAGAGTTAGCCTGTTCTAGCTCACAAAAGAAACATGTGCTATGGTTTCGCTGATTATCACTACCTACAATTACGCACGCTATGTTGAACGCGCGATTCGGAGTGCGCTTGATCAAAGCTTGCCCTCGGATCGGTATGAAATTATTGTAATCAACGATGCAAGCACCGACCACACCCCCGCTGTTTTAGCCAATTATGAAGACCAAGTGCGGGTATTTAACTTTGAACAAAATCAAGGTTTGGCGGCCGCTCGCAACTTTGGAATTAAAAAGGCTCGCGGGCAATTCGTCGTTTTCCTCGACGCCGACGACTACATTCACCGCGACCTGCTGAAGGTTCAGAAGCTTTTCCTCGAAGAAAACAATGCGCTCGATGCCGTATCAACTGATTATTGGCTGGTTGATGAACGCGGGGCACATTTGAAGCATGTTTCAGCTGAAGAACAACCGATCGCCTGTGGGGTCATGTTCAGAAAAGACTTTTTGTTTGAGGTGGGTTTGTACGATGAAGACTTCAAAGCACGTGAAGAAGAAGATCTGCGAATCCGGTGGCTGAAGCGATTCAAAATCTATAACTTGATTCTCCCCCTTTACCGCTATCGTATGCATGATCGCAACCTCACAAAAAACGACGAAGCGATGGATGATGCAGCGAAGCTTCTCGACAAAAAACACAGTTTATGAGTGTATTTCTGGAAGACGAACGAATTGTGTTACGCGCATTAACCCTGCGTGACGTATCAGATGAATACGTGGCATGGCTCAACGATGCAGAGGTGACTAAAGGTATGGAAACCGGTCGTTTTCCGACTTCCAAGGAGCGTTTGACAGACTTTGTTACGCGCATAATTCACGATCAAAACGTGGTTATGCTTGCCATTTGTGAGAAAGTAGGGGGCAAGCACATCGGAAACATTAAACTTGACCGCTTTGACTATATATCAGGTACCGCGGAACTCGGCATCATGCTTGGTGATAAAAACTATTGGGGACGTGGTATCGCAAAAGATGCATGCAGACTCTTGATCGGCTATGCATTTAAAACGCTTGGGCTGCGAAAAGTTTCACTCACCGTTTACAGCAATAACCCTTCAGCACAAGCAGTGTATGAAGCGTTAGGTTTTAGCATCGAAGGCAGACTCAAAGCTCATGTTCTTGTTCAAGGCGAATATCATGACAAGCTGTGGATGTCGATTTTCAATTCAACGAGCCTTTGAAAACCCTTGCTATACTTCAAGCCCGCATGGGCTCAAGCCGTTTACCGGGAAAAATTTTACGGGAGATACACGGGAAACCAATCATTGCGCATTTAATAGAACGATTGGCGCCTAGCGTTACGGTTGATGCATTTATCGTCGCCACCACAAATAATCCTGAAGACGACGTTCTGGCTGCCTGGTGTACCGCGCATCACGTTCGTTGCTTTCGAGGCAGCGATTGGGATGTGCTTGATCGTTTTTGGCAAGCTGCGAATTGTTTCGAAGAGCGCCCGAAAACCATTGTGCGCATCTGCTGCGACAACCCGCTTCACCATTACACGGTACTTGACACAGTGGTGCAAAACTTTCATGAAGCCGGCACCGCATACTTTTCAAACTCGAACCAAGAGCCTGACTATTTAGAAGACGGATTCGACACCGAAGTATTCAGCTTTGAAGCCCTCGAAGCAGCGCAAGCGAAGGCGAAATTGATGAGTGAGCGTGAGCACGTTTGTCCGTACATCAAAAAACATTTTTCGTGCGCCTGGCGCAAGGTTGACCCTGAATACATGTTCAAACTTTCTGTAGATACCGAGGCCGACCTTCAAACGGTTGCCCGTATCTTCGAGGCATTGAATGACCAACCCGATTTTCAGATTTCTGATGTGACACGCTTACTGAAGGCCCATCCTGAAATCGTTGAAATCAATAAAGAAAGTACCATTAATAGCGGTTATATCAAATCGCTGAAGGAAGATCGCGAGGTAAAATGAAAACATCGAAGGCCTTACCAAAAATAACTCAATTCGAGCGAAGCGACGCGCACCGCGCTGTAATTCACTCCCTCATTCCCGGGGGTGCGCACACCTACTCGAAAGGAGACGACCAATTTCCAGTGCATTCACCGGCTGCTATAACCCACGGCAAAGGGGCCTATTGCTGGGATCTCGACGGAAATAAGTACCTCGACACCCTCATGGGTCTTACGTCAGTTTCACTGGGTCACGCTTATGAACCCGTTTTAGCGCGCGTAAGGGAAGAACTCGAACGCGGCGTTAATTTCTCGCGTCCGTCAATCATTGAACGTGAAATGGCCGAACGCTTTTTAGCGCTAGTTCCATGCCATGACATGATCAAATACGCCAAAAATGGCTCCGTGGTAACCACAGCAGCCATTAAACTTGCCCGTGCCTTTACAGGTCGGCAATTGGTCGCACGCACCGCGGAGCATCCTTTTTACAGCTATGACGACTGGTTCATTGGATCAACCGCTTGTGATTTCGGCGTTCCACCGCAGGTGAAAGACATGACCGTTACCTTCAAACACAACGACTTAGCCGATTTGGAGCGCATGTTCAATGCCTACCCGAACCAAATCGCCTGCGTAATTGGCGAGCCTGAAAAATGGCAAGTTGTCGCGCCTGACTTTTACGAAAAAGCAATTGCCCTCGCGCACAAACACGGCGCACTTTGGATCATGGATGAGATGATCACCGGCTTTAAAACCGACTACCCCGGAAGCATCAAAAAGCTCAACGCCGAGCCCGACATGGCCACATGGGGAAAAGGCATCGCCAACGGTTTTTCGTTTTGCGCTTTAACTGGCAAGAAAGAAGTGATGGAGTTGGGCGGTATTCAGCGCCACGGCGAGAAGAAACTTTTTTTAGTTAGCACCACCCACGGCGGAGAAACCCATGCCATTGCTGCGGGCCTAGCAACAATGGATGTTTTCGAAAACGAACCGGTAATTGAACACAATCATGCCATTGGAGACCGCTTTATTGCTGGCTTCAATGAGATTGCAAGCCGCCACAACCTGCACGATTACCTGCAACTTACAGGTTTCAATTGGAGCGTTGGATTGATCGTGAAGAATGCCGAGAAGCAACCGTGTATGGATTATCGCACCTTGTTTATGCAAGAAATGATCGCACGCGGGGTGTTGTACCAAGGCATTTTGTCGCCTTGTTATTCGCATACCAACGACGACATCGACTTTATGCTCGCAGCATTTGACGAGAGCTGTGAAGTGTTTAACCGCGCATTGGAAGATGGCGTGCATAAGCACCTGGTTGGCCCATCAATTAAACCTGTATTTAGAACTTTCAACTGATATGGAACCTTTGCGCACCACCGACGCGAATCAAATCGACTTCCGCTCGAAATTTGAATTGCAGAATAAAGTTATCGCCATCACTGGCGCTTGCGGCCTTGTGGGAAGAGCTTTTTGTGAAGCGGTGGCCCAATTTGGAGGCCACGTCGTACTGCTTGATATCGCACAAGCCCATCCGGCCGTTCAGGCCGAAAACCTTAGCAAAAAACACGATCGTACCATGCTCGGTCTCGATTTAGACGTGAGTAAGCGTGACAGTGTGCAATCGGCGCTGGACCAGATTTTAAGCACGTTCGGACGACTCGATGGCTTGGTGAATGCGCATCAGAACAAAACCCACCTCATTTTTGAGCCCTTTGAAAAAGTGAGCGACGAAAATTGGGATACTGTTGTTGATGTGAACCTCAAGGGCACCTTTTTGACCTGTCAAATCATGGGGCATTGGATGGCTGAACACGGTGGCGGCAGCGTAGTGAATATGCCCTCGACCTACAGCGTGGTTGCTCCAAATCAGAACCTCTATAAGGGTACAAGTTTAGGTTGCCCTGCGGCTTACAGCGCGTCGAAAGGTGCAGTTGACGCACTTTCGCGCTACCTCGCTTCGTATTGGGCTACAAAAAAAGTACGTGTAAACATGATTACACCACACGGCGTTTGGAACAACCACGAAGCCCAATTCGAGGCCAACTTTGCACGCTTTTCACCCATGGAGCGCTTAAGCTACAATCACGAAGTCGCAGGAGCACTCATTTATTTGCTATCTGATGCCTCGAGTTATGTTACCGGCGACAACCTCAAAGTTGAAGGCGGCTGGACCGTTTGGTGAGCCATTTTTTTAGCAGGGTTTCAGTAAAAACACGAACTTGACGCACGGTTTAATCGTCCATATCCAAAGCAATCATCATGTTGACCGAATTCTTAAATAACTACAATCCGAAAGTACTCACCCGCCCTTATGTGATTGCCGAAGCAGGTGTGAATCACGAAGGATCAATGGAACTGGCCAAGCGGCTGATCGACGAGGCTGCTGAAGGCGGTGCGCATGCGATTAAGTTTCAAACCTACAAGGCTGAGACCATTGCGTCGAAAGATTCACCTTACTATTGGGACATTACCAAGGAGCCTACGCGCAGTCAGTTCGAACTCTTTAAGAAATACGATTCATTTTGGAAGAACGAATATGAAGCGCTTGCCCGCCATTGCGAAACCGCTGGCATTGCCTTCATGAGCACCCCTTTTGACGTGGCATCGGCTGATTTTTTGAATGACTTGATGGATGTGTACAAGATTTCATCGAGCGATATCACCAACTTGCCATTCATCGAGTACATGTGCCGTTTTGGCAAGCCGATTATACTTTCCACGGGTGCATCTTACTTGTGGGAAGTGCAGCAAGCCGTTGAAACCATTGAGCGACATGGCAACCGCTTGTGCCTCATGCACTGTGTGTTGAATTACCCTACCGAAGATCAAAACGCCCATTTGGGCATGATCAAAGCACTCATTCGTCATTTTCCCGATCACGTGCCGGGCTATAGCGACCACACCCTTCCACACGATATGGAAGTGATGAAAATGGCCACCCTCCTCGGTGCGGCTGTCATCGAAAAGCACTTCACGCATGATAAATCATTGCCGGGCAACGACCACTACCATGCGATGGATAAAGAAGACTTGAAGCACTTTAACGCGCTCATGGATCGCACCTTCGAGCTCTTAGGTAGTTTTGAATTAACGGCGCTACCTGGCGAAGAAAAAGCGCGCAACAATGCCCGTCGTAGTTTGGTTGCTGCACGCGCGATTGCGGCTGGTGCAACGATTCAACGGGCCGATTTGACTTGGAAACGTCCGGCACATGGCATTAGTCCGCGACACATCGAAGAAGTCATTGGTAAGCAAGCTTTGCGCGCCATCGAAGAAGACGAAATCATGCAGTGGAATGTCCTCAGCTGAGCACGAAATTGCCGCCTATTTCGACCGACTGTGGCCGATTTGCCGCAGTTTAACGGGGGCTGGGGTTCGCGAGAGCCTTGACATTTTGAGCGAATTGGTTCCGATGGAGCGGCACCGCATAGCCAGTGGGAGCAAAGTTTTTGACTGGGAAGTGCCCCAAGAATGGAACATTCGTGCCGCTTGGCTCGAGAACCCCGCTGGGGAACGCATTGCAGACCTTGCGGTGAATAATTTGCACGTTTGGAGTTACTCCATTCCCATTCAAGGTGAATTCAGCTACGACGAGTTGGAGCCACACATTCGCACCTTGCCGCAACAGCCCAACGCCATCCCTTATGTAACCACCTATTACAAACGCGCTTGGGGCTTCTGTCTCGACCACAACACCTGGTCAAAGCAACCTCGCGAAGGAAAGTACAAAGTGGTGATTGACAGCGACCTGAGCGACGGCTTCCTCGATTACGGTGAAGCAGTGTTACCCGGGAGCAGTGATCGCGAAGTGTTGTTCAGCACTTATGTTTGCCATCCGAGCATGGCCAACAACGAGTTAAGCGGCCCGTTGGTTCAGGCGTTTTTGTACCGGCTTATCGCCGGGATGGCCGATCGGCGTTACACCTACCGATTTGTGTTTGCCCCTGAAACCATCGGCATTGTGGGTTACTTGGATCGGATCGGCCAGCATTTAAAAACTCATTTGGATGCGGGCTACGTAATAACCTGTGTGGGCGATCGGGGCGATTTGACCTATAAGCGCTCGAAGCGAGAAACTAGCTTGGCCGACAGGGTGGCCGAACATGTGTTGCGCCACAGTGGCAAGCCTCATCGGGTTATTCCGTTCGCAGTTGGCGGAAGTGACGAACGGCAGTACTGTTCACCCGGATTTAACCTTCCCGTAGGCTCATTGATGCGCACACCCTACCAACAGTTCGCAGCCTACCATACCTCACTTGACAACCGTGATTTTATATCATTCGAACACCTGAAAGACACCATTGACAGCTATTTCGCGATTGTGCAAGTGTTAGAATTGAATCGAAAATACCGCAATACCGTCGCGCACTGCGAACCTCAGCTGGGCAAAAGAGGATTGTATCCCAGTTCAGTAAACCCTGACGATTCACGGCAGACCGTACACGACCTCTTGCACCTCTTGGCTTTTGCCGATGGCGACACCGATTTGCTTGAAATTGCAGATCGACGCGGCTGCAGTGCGCTTCGATTTGCAGAAGCGATACAACAATGCCTGCAGGCGAAAATTTTGGTTTGATAAGCGCATAGATCGCATTCTTTTCGACGGTTATTGCCAACAAAAGAACCTCCGTTTTTCAGCTTTCAAACAAATATGCTTATCCTTGTAAACCATTTCGGTACCACGACCGCAATGGTTTTTAAGCAGCTTAGCGGCTTTAAGACACAAACTAAACGACTTCTTGCTGAGGTAGGAGGCTAAACCATAACTTCGCCACAATGGCATCTGTAACGTTTGAAGATATTCACGCTCATTTTCATGAGCGGCTTCGGGAACCGAAAATTGCAGCAGGCGACCTTTTTCATTACTATAAACTTTTTCAGCATGCTGCGAGCTACGAACTGCGCCAAAGCACAAGTAAATTATTAAAGAGCACCATCGATCGGCCCATTTATCAAACCCGATTTAGGTACTTGACACGCCAGTTGATCCGGGAACAACACCGTTCGAAGTTGGCTCCAGTAGTGCTCCTCGATGACCACCGCACCATCGAAACCCCGATTGGCAAACAATCATACTATTTCGACCGCATTGCGCGCTTGCTGCCTTTGAACGGGATATCAGTAATTGCAGATAAAGACGAACCTTCTGCTTTTGAATGGACGGTAACAAAGTGTGATTCAAACAAATACGCCAATCGCAAATTGGGTTTGGCTTCGCGGCGTGTTTTAAAAGACATTCAGAAAGTGCTCGGTATTGCGGCTAAGGTATACGGCGCAAGCAGCTTATACTATCAATACCTGACCTCTTGCTTCACAGTATTTTTCGAAGATTTTCACCGCTATTACAACTTATTTGACGGTCAAAACGTGAAGCAGTTGTTCATCACGATGCATTACCATCGCGAGGGGCTAATTGCAGCTGCGCGCATGCATGGCATTGAGGTGTTAGAGTTTCAACATGGCTTGATTGCTGAGCAAGATTTATACTACGTTTATCCAAATCAAGTTGAAGCGATTGCCGATCAGGCTCTCTTTCCAGATAAGATTTACGTCTTCGGGCAATATTGGAAAGATGTGTTGTTGCGCGGCTTTGAATTCAAGTCTGAGCAGGTCATCGTTGCAGGTGATTACAGTTTGCAATCGTCGGGCAGGGCCCGTTATTATGGGGCAACGAAAGAAAATGCGATTCTAATCGGCGCGCAAAAGAACATGCCCGAATTGTATGTGAAATACACTGAAAACCTACTTGAGTTGCTGCGTGTAAATTACCCCGAATGGAAAGTTTGGGTGAAGCTTCATCCACTCGAGAAAGAACCTAATCGATACGCACATCTCAGTGATCATGCACAGTGCGAAGTTTTTGGCAAAGGCAGTGAATTGATGCACTTGCTTTGTCGGTGTAAAATTCAAGTAAGCGTGTACAGCACGACATTTTTTGACGCACTTGGATTGGGTGTAATGAATCTTTCGATCCAGAATTATGGCGATTCTGCAGACTATGCGCGCGCTATGGTGTTAGAGCAAGTTGCTTTTCCTATCGCATTCGGCGAAGACCCGATTGAGAAGTTTCGAATTTACAACGCAAATGACTTACTCGCATTGGACGCGGTATATGGTCCGTTCAATTTGCAACTCTAAACTGAACTTGTTGCCGAGGACAACTTGAAGATTCGACGAACAGCTCGCTCTAAAGGGCAGATCTGGAGGGTGTTTCAGCTCCTTGCAAAGGATCACAGCCCCGATCAAACTTGGGCTGTTGATGCAGATTGTGCGCGATCTTTCGAATTCTCTCCATGAAAGCGGGGTAAATAGTTTCGAATTGCGACCTTCGCAGCGAGGGGTCAAGTTGCTTTTTAGTAAACTTGCGCACGTTCATGTTTTCAGCTCTATTTTACACGAGAAAGTTGGAGACAGCCACGCTCAATTCAAGGTGTTGAAACTGCTCAAGGATGCTGAAATTCATCTTCAAGAATTCAATTTATTACAGCGTTGCGAGTCAGATTCCAATGTTCGCGAACTTGCTGTTATACCCTATCATTTCTGAGTTTCTAACCACTTTCGACTACTTTGTTTTCGGCACCGCTATGGGCTACTTGGGCATGTTAATGATGCTGGCCGATTTGGGGATGTCGCCTCTTTTTCAGAACGCCTTTTTCAAAAAGGGCACACGTTACCCGCTTTTCTGGAGGCATTATCTAGGGTTCTTATTTGTGTATCGATTTTTTTTCGGACTCATTGCTGCGGCCTTGGTATGGTATGCCTTGCACGACCAAATATCGGGCGAGCACATGTGGCTCATCATTGGGCTGTTGATTTCACCGCTCATAAGCTTCGAGCTGCCCCGCGGCGTGGGTATGCGCCTCATGCAATACAAGCATCAACATCGCACAGTACATCAAATCACCTTAATGGCAGGTGCATTAACTGTGGTTACGACCTTCGTTACAATTTATGTTTATAGACTGGGCTACTTGGGCTTTTTTATTTCCAATTTTGTTAGTCTCATTTTTCAGGGGGCAGCCTTTGCTTGGATTCTATATGCCAAAGAAGGTTTATGGCCGCGGGTTAGTTTAAAGCGAAATCGCATTTCGGGATGGCTTAAAATCTCACTCCCTTTGGTTCCACACAAATTTTCAGACTACTTATTGTCTTCCTCTGACCGCGTTGTACTCGACCAAGCGATCGGGCAGTCAAACGTGAACACCTCTACTATAGGAATGTACAATGTCGCCTATAATTTTGCGGGTTATTTCAGCCACTTTAGCAACCAAGTTAACACCATTGTATCGCCGATTTACTTCAGCATGTTTCGCGACAGTTCGAACGATGCACCGCGCATGGTGCGCAGCTTCACGTTTTTATGGTTTGCTCTCAGTTTCTTGGCTGCTGTGCTCGGAAGTTTGTGGGCTAAAGAGGTTTTTCAATTCTTCTTCATCAACAATACCGACGGTTTGCGCGATGCGTACAAGTATATTATCTTTCTGTTCCTCGCATTTTGTTACCGGCCGTTGTATGTAGCTTCGGTCGATTTCATCATTTTTCAAGAGAAAACAACCTCCCTTTTTAAGATCACCACATTGGCTGGTATCCTAAACCTTGTTTTGAACGTCATCTTTGTCCCCATTTACGGCATTGAAGCAGCCATTTTCACAACTTATGTGTGCTACATGTACATGGGAATGGCCGGCCATTTATTTAAAGATACGCGGCGTTTTATTCCCGTTTCTTACGGTGTGGTATGGCTGTTTTTGGGCACTACCATAACAGGCGTCGGGCTTACCTATGCCGTTGAATTTGCGTGGCCTGTAAAAGTGGGGATAACCGCAGTGATCTTGCTGCTCTTCGCCTATTGGTACCTCAAAAAGGGGAAGCAGTTCATAGCTGATATTCGAAAGTATCAGGTCGCAATTAGCCAATGATTCCTTTCATCCTAGAAATCTGAAAAACTCAGAAAACTTCGGTCTGCTCGTTTACAATTCGCAGTTCACGCTGGATGTAATTCGCGTCAACTGAACGCAAAATTTCTTGCGAACGCTTATATGTAAGCGACAAATCGTTGATCATAGAAACCGTGAAATGGTGTGGATATGGCTGATTGTATCCGTGGTTGTATACGGCTTTCAACCGATCGGCATAACCTTGATCAAGGGCAAAATTGGCTGCTTTCGCGGCAATTGAAGCTTTGGCTTTTTTGAATACCATCACCAAGTGCCCTTCGTGCAACCCTGTTGCACTGTATGGATTAAATCTTCCGACAGCTTCCCATCCGCAATTCTCCGCCAGAACAGCCAAGGAGTACTGGTTAAAGTTACTCAAGTGCGCAAGGTAAAGCGAGTCATTCCAATCTTTGACATGGTCTAAGGTCTCTGGCACTTCGATGTATAAATAGCCGTTGTCTTTCACGCGCTGCGCAATTTCACTCAAGAACTTCTCAGGCTCGTAAAAATGCTCAAGCGAATGAATGCAAGACACCACATCGAAGCCCTCGTCGGTATGGTAATCTTTCCAAGCTCCGATAAAAATATTCAACCCTTTTTCAACCGCATAACTTGCGCGTGACTCATCGGCGTCGATTCCGGTGCAATTGAAGCCCAGATCACTGAGGGCTATTAACCCTGTGCCGGGGCTACAACCCACATCTAACAAAGTTTTGACTTCGGGAAAGTTGCGCTGAAAGAACGCACCAATTGCAGCATAGCGCTTGTATCGATCTTCTTCTACTTCTGGGTTAATTGGCGAAACGCCAGCCAATTGTTGCTGGGCGTGACGCTCGTCAAAGGCACGGAAAAACCACGCTTCTGACGGACGTGTACTTCTGTAAACGTGATTGCAGTGATTGCAAATAGCAGTTGAAAGAAAAGCCTTTTGATTAGGCAAACTAACCTCACTCAAAAGGGTTGACTCACCCGATCCACAGGCAGGACAATTGTGTAAGATTTCAACTTCTGAATCGGAGATGTTAAATTGAATCATCGCGGTAATCTTGGCGTAATTGCTTATTCGGCACTTGGCTTCACTTCTACAAAGCTGTACAAATCTTGGTTTATCGCGAAAACCCTGTGGTTTTGTACCTGATTTCATGTGATCTATCGACCTGCTAGAAAACATTCACGAATATTATGTAACTTCGAGACGTCTGACCGTCAACCATTATGAAAACGCTACTCACCATTTTCCTTTTTGGCATACTCTGTTATCCTTCGTTGGGGCAAGAAAACGAAGCTACCGCGTTGAATCTCGATTTAACGAACTATTTAGAAGACACAGGAACAGGTGTTGGATGCACCGCATTAGCAGGTAATCTAGGAGCATCTGGAAGCGGGGTACCGACCTGTTCAGGCACAGATTCTGATGACGCATGGTACGTCTTCACCGCCCAAACACAAGCTGCAAAGTTTGTGGCAACAGCAGCGGGTGCAGATCTCGTTCTGGAAGTCCTTAATACTGGCAATTTAGCCTCGATTTCTTGCAGCAACGCTTCGGGCGCAGGGGCTGGAGAAACTTTACGGGTTTCAGGGCTAACGGCGGGGCAAACCTATTACTTGCGCATACATTCAACCAATGGCGCTGGCGGTGCTTACACAGTTTGCGGGCAGTTTTACCCTGCCTCTAAAGTGCGCGATGGTTGGCACCCAGTACCATCGCCCGACATTGGATTGCCCGGTTTTCGTGTTAATGAAGCCGTCAACCGCGACCAATACGCGCCGAACAACGGGCAAATTCAAGCGACTCGCTGGCAATTTACTGACATCAATACCTTAGATGAATACACATTCCAAGTGAACGGTACCAATAGCGTCCTAAATCTTAATGCAGTTGGTGGTTTGTGCTTCGGTACGTCGTACGATGTTTTAGTGCAGGTTCAGGTTGATGGGTATTGGTGTGGCTATGGTGCCGTTCGGCAAATCATTATGGAAGCCGCGCCTACAACTGAGCTTGAACCCGGTTACGCTGGCCAGAATTACGACCTAAACGACGACCTCAAGGCGCGTTTCGTAGGTGCGGGGCAGAGTATCCAATGGCGATTGACTACCGACAATGGAATGACTGAGGTTATTGAAAACTCAGCCGCCAATTCAAGCTACCTCTATTTTGATCAAACTACCTGCCTACGATACAACCGTATCTACACCGTTGAAATTCGCGCCTTTTATTGTGGTGTTTGGGGTCCGTGGAGTACCGCAGATTTCATTATCACAAACCCGATTCCCTACGTCAACGTGCGCCCACAATTCTGCAACACAACACAGTTCCCCGGAGCAACGCTGCAGTGCGATTTCTTACCAATAGTTGATAGCTATGCGTGGCAAATCAGTCCGATCGAAACGGGTGATGTCACAATGACGCCAGTTGGTCCTGCCATCGTTGCCTATAGCGTGAACACTTCGCTTTACCTACTTCCACTTGGGCTTACCTTCGGACAGAGCTATCGAGTTGGCGCGAAACCGCTGCTCGGCACAGTTGACGCATGCAATGACCCACAAGAAGGCGATTACGGCTACTTCTGCCCTATTCTTATCGGAAATCCCAATGCCGTTTTGCCTGATTATGACTACCGTTCCAGTGAATCCGAAAGTATATTTGAGCAGCCTGAACCTGAGTTCGCAGTATTTCCTAACCCGATCAGAGATGGCATTGCAAACTTAGATCTTCGAAACGCAAATCTGCATGGAGATGCATGGGTTATTGTTCACAACATGGCAGGAAGAGAATTGCTACGCCGCCAAGTGAATAAAATTGAAGACGCTAGTTTCTTGCAATTGGGATTACCTGCGGCCTGTACGGCCGGAATGTACCTCATTTCGGTCATGACTGAATCAACGACCTTGACCACAAGGGCTTTGGTACAATAGACCTCAGAGCATTCGCCACTGCGGTTGAGCAAAACTGAGGTGATTGTATATCGTCACTCCAAGTCAAATTACGACCTTTACCGCAGAAAATTCGAGGATGGAACCAATTGGACATGGGAACACGCAGCGGCAAAGTGTATTTATCAGACGAAGGCTATGGTCACATTGTGAGGCAACGCGCAATTATGGAAGCCCTTGCTGCTCTAGATCCGTCGCTTGATTTCACAATCCAAACACACCGTCACATTGCGGCAGTTCAGCGGATCATACCGGGGGTAAAAACCCTTGATCGGTACAACAATATCACATGGCACAAACAAGAGAATGGGTCACCCGATATTGACGCCATTCAAGCTGAATTCGCCAATTACCAAGACACCGCAGCGAGATGGCTCGACGTTGAAAATCAATCGTTTGCGCACGATTTTGTTATCTCTGATTTTGTTTACGAAGCCTTCGATCTTGCCAACCAACACGCGCTTCCAGCGTTTGGTGTGGCTCATTTTACTTGGGATTGGTTCTTTGCAAAACTCTACCCGCCGCCTGTTCAAACTCAGGTGATGACATACTTCTTTGAGGCCGCTAAAAAAGCAACCAGACTTTACTTTCCTCCATTCACGCCAGAAGAAATTCTGCGCTACTACAATGCCAATGCACAGGAGGTACCACTTATTGTTGGCAAAAGCAACAGCAAGAAAGCGCTCGAACCTACTCAAAAATTTAAAGTACTTATAACCGACAGCGGTGCAGGCGTTCTACGCAACACCATTCTCAACGCCTTGAGCTCGGTGGCTTCGTTGAACGACATCGAGTTTTATGTGTCTTCAAATTTAACCTGCGACTGCAGCAACGTGAAGTACATCGATGCTCAAGAACTTATGGTTGATTACATTAATCAGATGGACTTGGTAATTGGACGGGCTGGATTTAACACCATTAGCGAGTGCATCGGACTGCGCACGCCGATGCTCTTGATCGGCGAGGCCATGAATCCAGAGATGAACGAAAACATCGTGAATTTGAAAAAAGCCGGACTCGGCAGTTTCATCAGTCTCGAAACCTTTAAAAATGATTTAGGACGGTACCTGCCACATTTCATCGACCACGAGTACAAATATATTGCGCAAAACATGACTTCGCACGACATGCCGGTGAATGGCGCCGAAGTTATTGCACGCGACATCCTCGACCGCCTCTCATGAAAACCATCGCCATTATACCCGCTCGCGGAGGCTCAAAAAGGCTGCAGCACAAAAACATCTATCCTGTTTTTGGCAAGCCCATGATCGCTTACACCATTGAGGCACTCAAAGCGTGCGATTTCGTTGATGCCATCTTTGTGAGCAGCGACGACGATGCCATTTTACAGGTAGCAGCATACTTTGGTGCCATCCCTATAAAACGACCCGAGCACCTTGCCGACGACCAAACGCCGAAAATAGAGGCCATCCGTCAGGCCGTCACTGATCCGGCCGTTCAGGCCGAAAACCCCATTGATACCATAATTGTAGCACAAGCAAACTCGCCAGAGTTGGATATTTTCGCGCTAACGCGCGGATATGAGCTCCTGAATCGCCACTCGCTCTGGGAAGTGATGAGTGCTGACGACTCCGGGGTGCAAAACGCGGCCTTTAGGATGGTGCGCTTACATGCTCTCGGAAATACATTTTTAAGTGCGCATTGCGGATTTGTTGTGGCAAATATTCGCGACATTCACACCCTCGAAGATGTGCATGCGCTTGAAGCTGACCCCGAATTCAAGGCGCGACACCAACCCGAATAACTATGTGTGGAATCGCTGGTTACATTGGAACACAAGCTGTTGATCAGTCGCTAATTCAGCGCAGCCTCGCGCGCATGGATCGCCGAGGGCCTGACCATCATGCATCGCAAATACTTAGCGCAGGCAATACCTTCGTTTGTTTGTTGCACAGCCGTTTAAGCATCATTGATCTCGACGTGCGTTCGAATCAACCCTTTGAAAAAGAGGGTCTTACGTTAGTGTTTAACGGTGAAATCTACAACTACCTCGAGCTGCGCGATCAGCTCGGGGCACTCGGGCACACTTTTTCAACCAATTCAGATACCGAAGTATTGCTCGAAGCTTACCGCGCTTGGGGTAAAGATTGTACAACGCATTTCGAAGGCATGTGGGCATTTGCACTTTGGGATGGCCGCAATAGGCAGCTTTTTGTGTCGCGTGATCGGTTTGGTGAAAAACCCTTGTACATTTTTCAAGGCGATGGAGGCACTTACTTCGCGTCAGAGATAAAAATCTTGCAGCAGCTAGCCAACCGCAGTTTCGAAGTCAATCGCGGCCATTTGGTGCGCTATGTTGTCACTGGGCACAAGTCGCTTTATAAAACTAGTGAGACTTATCACCACGGTGTTTCTGAATTTCCGATTGCTTCGTCGGCCATAATTTCAGCCAATGCGCCAGCAACGTTGAATGCTGAGCGTTTTTGGGTGCCAACAAGCGTGGTGCAGCCGATGAGCATAGGCGAAGCTATCGAAGGCACACGCGAACGTCTTATTGAAAGTGTGCGTCTGCGCATGCGCTCCGATGTTCCCTTGGCATTTTGCCTCAGCGGAGGTGTTGATTCAGCCGGATTGGTTTCAATTGCCTCAAAAGTGTTCAACGTTCAGGCACAAACTTTTTCGATCATCGACACAGATGAGCGATACAATGAACTCACCAACATTCAAGCGACCATTGACGATACTGGATGCGCGAGCACCAAAATACTGCTTGAACCAGGTGATGGGAACATCACCCGGCTTGAAGACATCATAGCCTACCACGACGCGCCTATCGCGACCATTTCATATTTCGTACACGCCTTGCTCACTGAGTCGATCGCTAAGGGCGGATTCAAGATATCAGTATCAGGAACTGGTGCCGACGAGATTTTTACAGGGTACTACGACCACTTCAATTTGCACCTCTACGAAATGAGGAATCATGCAAAATTCAACCAACTGCTCAGCGATTGGCAAGAACATGTGTTGACCTATGTGCGCCACCCTGACTTCAGACGTCACGATCTATATTTCAATTCACCTGACAAGCGTGAACATATTTACCTCAACAGCGAGGTGTATAATAGCTTTTTGCATCACCCGATCGACTTAACATTTGCTGAAACTCGCTACACCGACAGCTTACTGCGCAACCGCATGATGAACGAAATGTTTCACGAGGTTGTGCGCGTGATTTTGCACGAAGACGATTTGAACAGCATGATGTACAGCATCGAAAACCGCAGCCCTTTCCTCGATAAATCATTGTTTGAGTGGGCATATAGCATACCTACCGAGCACCTCATCAATGAGGGCTACAACAAGTTCATTTTGCGTTCAGCGCTGAAAGGTTTGTTGAACGACCAAGTTCGATTGACCCGCGAAAAACGAGGCTTCAATGCTTCTATAAACTCTATTTTTGATTTCTCCAACCCAAAACATCGCGATTACTTTTTAAGTAACTCGCCCGTTTTTGAGATCTTCAAGCGGGAGAAGATTGAGCAAATGCTCAGCCTGAGTGCTTATCCGAACAGCGACAAAAAATTCTTATTTAACTTCATCAATGTTAAAATATTCTTGGAGCAGCAAGCCGCTTCCAAGAATCAGCAATAACCACCTACTATGTTTATCATTTCTGAAATTTCTCCTCAGTTCAGTGGCGACATTGCTACAGCAGAACAAATGATTTTACAATCGAAACTTGGCGGTGCTGAAGCCGTGAAAGTGCAGTTGTATGATCCAACGCAGTTCAACAAGCCAGCGTCACACGCCATGTCGTACGAAACACTCGAGCATTTGCGCGATTTCGGCAAACATCATGGCATCCCCGTATTCGCGACACCTTTTCACGCAAAATTTCTCGACTGGTGCGTAAAACTCGACCTAGAATACATGAAAGTTGCGGCACGCATGCATGTTCAGTTTCCTGAGCTCACTCGCGACATTATGCAAGTTGGAAAAACGACCTTTGTGTCAATACCAGCCGACATGGAAGCTGAAGATGTTGAGAAAATTACCATCGCCAAACATGCGATCTATTTGTATTGCGTGGTGAAGTACCCGACACTTTTGGAAGAGTTTCAAATGCCTGATTTTCAAAACAGTAGGTTCGACGGGATTTCAGACCATACTTTAGGTAATTCTGCAGCTATGTTTGCTTCAGCGCATGGCGCACGCTATCTCGAGAAGCACTTCACTTTGCGCAAATCGTTTCAGCGCACGGGTGAAATGGCGCATTTGTGCTCGATGGATCAGCAAGATTTGCTCGACATCAAGAACACGGCAACTGAATTTGAAATTTTACGTCGCGCGACAGGAAAGGATGTTGGCTGAACTTCGACAAGTTCTTCTTGACTATAAGAAAATTCGGAGCAAGGACGCTAAAGGTGACCTTGCCATGGCATGGCATTGCCTTGAACACAATGTAACCTACCGCCTAAGGCAAGATGTTGACCAGCAGCCCTCCATCGGCTTTCGGGTACTCGTTCGCACCTTTCGAAGCATGCGCACGGGTGGGGAACATGTCCATTCTATAAATGCAGATGGCGGTATCGCGATTCTCGACTCTGACTTCAGTTATGAGAAATTAGAGCGCGACTATGTTGATCGACAAAGTGGTGCTCGCTCTGCGCATTTCATTGCGAAAACATTTTTAACACGACGATTCAAGGGGCAGCTTAATGCGCAAATGCTGTGGCTCAGTTTTGCGCTTATACAGGCCTTTCGGTGTTTGCTCAGCTCGAAGAACCGCGCCAATCGTGCCTTACACATCACCTTGGTCGCCGAACAAGCCGCGCTTATTCAGCTTGTTAATGATTTAAAAGTGCTTGAACTGTATGATTTCGCTCCCTATTTAATCGACAGCAACTGGTCGTACCTGCTACTGAAGTCGTTGAACGTGCACTATCACAAACTCCCTTCGCCTGGCCCTTTGAAAACTCACAATCAAATGATGTTCTGCGACCATTTGATTCTCAGCAGCGGCTACCACGAAGAAGAATTGCCTCATTTACCTCACGTACACTACAGAACCAGCACGAAATGGCTTCCTGAATGGTCATTTACCTACATCGATCGCTACATCCCGCTAGCCCCAGTAGCACCGAAGTTTACCATTGGCTTCTATTCTCACGGATCATGGTTGCGAAAGGAAGAAGGCCACCGCGATGATGGCTTAAACATCGCCGAAGCAGAAGAAAAATTGTTGCGCGATTTAGCTGCTATTCTCGATGTAGACCACCGTCTGCGGTTGGTAATCTTCCCCCATCCACGCGAAAAGCGCGATGAAAACCTACAGAAAATGCGTGACCACTATAGCGCTTTTTTTGATGGAAAAGCGTTCTCTTTCGCTGAACTCAAAACGCCCTCAACCCAGTGTTTCGATGCCGCTGACATTGGCGTCGCTGCCTTTAGCACCATACTCTACGAACGGCTTTTCTGTGGGTACAAAACCCTCATTGGAAACTACGGCATGGCCGATTTTCCACTTTCGGGAAGTGCATTGGAGCACATCTGCTTCAACAATCGACACCAGCTTCAGCAACAAATTGAGCAGCTCACATCTATTGACGCGACAGACTTTTTTGCAATTCCCGGATTATCGCGCTATCGACACAGCGACTATCCTTATTTTCACGCTTCATGATTGCAATCGTTGACTATGGCTTAGGGAACCCTGAATCGGTGAAAAACATGCTTCGAAAAGCTGGGGCCGATGCGCTCATCACCGCAGATCATCAACAACTTTCCGAAGCAGAAAAACTCATCTTACCAGGGGTAGGCGCTTTTGGAAAAGGCATGGAGAACCTGCGTAATGCCCAACTTGACAGCCTCATCAAGGCGCGAACAGCGGCTGGTGTGAAATTGCTTGGCATTTGCCTCGGTGCACAACTACTCACCGAACACAGTGAAGAGAATAATTGTGCCGGTTTGGGGCTTATATCCGCAGAAACGGTAAAGTTCACCGCACTTCCAGCACAACTCAAAGTTCCGCACATGGGCTGGAATGGAATCGAAGTGCGGCAAAACCATGCCTTATTCAAAAATACAGCGGTCAATCAACGGTACTACTTTGTGCACAGCTATTTCATGCGGTGTAAGCAACCTGAAGACATACTCTGCCTTGCGCACCACGGCAATCCCTTTGCTGCTGGAATTGCAAAAAACAATATCGCTGGGGTGCAGTTCCACCCCGAGAAAAGCCATGTGTTCGGTTTGGCTCTAATGAAAAACTTCATTGACTGGTGACATGAGCCAACGTCCGCGCATACTCCCTATTCTCACCATGGAGGGTCGAAAACTTGTGAAAACAGTTCGGTTCTCAGCCCCGAAATACATCGGCGACCCGATCAATGCCCTGAAAATCTTTAATGATAAGATGGTCGATGAAATCATCGTGCTCGACATCAGCGCCAGCCGTGAACAACGCAAGCCGAACTTTGCCTACCTCCATGAAATGGCCAGCGAATGCTTCTCCCCCTTAGGTTATGGTGGCGGCATTCAAACCCTCGATGATGCGAAACGTGTTTTCGCCTGCGGCGTTGAAAAAGTGATCTTGAACACCGCCGCTTACGAAAAGCCAGAGCTCATCACCGAAATCGCCAATACCTATGGCAATCAGAGCGTTGTCGTTTCAATTGACGTAAAAAAAACGCTGCTTCACGGCGAACGTGCATTCACGCAATCAGGAAGTAGGCGTGTGAAAGCGGGCATCGTTGAATGGGCCCAATCACTTGAAGCGCGCGGCGCTGGCGAACTCATGGTGCACCGCATTGATCGCGATGGCACGTTCAGCGGACTCGACCGAATGCTCACCCGCACCGTGGCCCAGGCCGTTTCAATTCCAGTTATTGCCGCAGGAGGCGCAGCATCTGTCGATGACATGTTAAATACCATTGTAGAAACGGGAGCGTCTGCCGCGGCGGCAGGCAGTATTTTCGTCTATCGCGGCGGAAATACCCAATCCATTCTCATTTCTTACCCCACACCAACGGATATTCTTCCTTAAATCGACCTTCGCTCCCATCAGATTTCTTAGCTTTGTTGGGTACTTTTGACCAACTACGATTAACGCTATCTCGGGAGAGAACCTAATGGAGAAGTACCGCATTTGTACGAAAACTGTGATGGATACAATCGCCGATCCGGGAATCCGCTTCGACGACCATGGGGTGTGCAATTATTACCACCTTTATCAAGCCCGTGTTGATCGCTTCTTCATTGGTGGTGAACAAGGCCAACGCGAGCTCGAAATCCTTTTCAACCGCATTCGCGAAGAAGGAAAAGGAAAAAAGTATGATTGCATTACCGGCATCAGTGGTGGGGTTGACAGTACCTATATGGTTTACCTCTGTAAAAAGTATAACCTCCGCCCGCTTCTCGTTCATCTTGACAATGGGTGGAACTCAGAAATCGCCAATCAGAACATCAATAACATCATCGATCATTGTGGTTACGACCTCCACACCCATGTCATCGATTGGGAAGAGTTTCGTGACCTACAACTCGCATTCCTGAAAGCATCCGTTATTGATCTTGAACTTACTAGTGATCACGCAATTTTCGCAGTGATCTACGACTTGGCCAAAAAGTACAACATCAATTATCTTTTAAACGGCTTCAACATCACCACCGAAGGCATTCTGCCCGAAGCATGGCGATGGTACAAATACGATTGGCTCAACATCAAGTCAATCCATAAAAAATTTGGAACGGTTAAACTAAAAACCTTCCCACATGTGAGTTTTTCGAAGAAAGTGTACTTCGATTTGGTGAAGCGTATGCAAAGCATTCAACCGCTCAACTACATCGACTACAACAAAGATGAGGCCAAAGCCATCATCACCAAAGAATTAGGCTGGCGCGATTACGGCGGCAAACACTTCGAAAGCATCATCACACGCTTCTATCAAGGCTACATCCTGCCCGAAAAATTCGGGGTTGACAAACGTAAAGCCCACCTTTCTTCGCTGATTGCCAGCCAACAAATTACCCGGGAAGAAGCACTGATCGAACTCGAAAAACCCATATACGAAGAACAAATGCTCAATGAAGACCGTGCATTTGTGCTGAAAAAATTCGGGCTGTCACCCAAAGAATTCGATGAAATCATGGCACTGCCCATTAAACAGCACACCGATTTCGACAGCTACATCACCAAACACTACCGCTATCACGAAAACATCATGCGTGCCATTTCGCCACTCACCCGGCTGGCAAAACGCACTTTAGGTATTCGACGCGATAGCAAAAGCAAGGCCTACCACGCATGAAACTTACCAAATTCGCCATCGTTGGCTGTGGAAGCATCGGAAAGCGACACATTGCTGTAATTGACGCCGAAGAGCGTGCACAAGTGGTCGCGATTTGTGACAACAACGAAGTCACCGGACGCGAACAAGCGTTACTCTATGAGGGCTTGCCCTTATTCACCAATTACAGCCAAATGCTGAACGAGGTAGAAGCCGACATCATCAGCATTGCAACACCTCACGCCTTGCATGCCGATATGGCCATTGAAGCGCTGGAAGCCGGTTTCGACGTACTTGTTGAAAAACCCATGGCCCTCACCGTAGCCGATTGCGAACGCATGAACGCTGCAGCTAAACGCACCGGTAAACGCCTGTGGGTAGTGAAGCAAAATCGACACAATGTGCCTGTGCGATTGGCCAAAGATGTGATCGACAAAGGCATGCTGGGTAAGATCTTCATGATCAAATGCGACATCTTGTGGAACCGCTACCAAGGCTATTACGACGATTCGCCGTGGCGCGGCAACAAGGCGCTCGAAGGCGGGGCACTCTTTACCCAAGCCAGCCATTTCATCGACCTCCTCATTTGGTGGTGCGGTGATGTGGTTAGCGCACAAGGGCACGCCGAAACCCAAAACCATAACATCGAAACCGAAGATAGCGGAGTAGCCATTCTCAATTTTTCTTCGGGCACAATCGGTTCACTGGTTTGGACAACCTGCGTTTACAATAAAAATTTCGAAGGCAGCATAACCATCATCGGCGAACGCGGCACCATCAAAATTGGAGGCAAATACCTCAATAAAATTGAGTTTTGGGACGTCGAAGGCTACCCCCTTCCAGAAGGCATCGACTTTTCTGATAAACCCAATGCTTATGGAAAATACCAGGGAACTAGCTCAAACCACGACAAAGTAGTCAAGGCCTTGATTTCGCATTTGCACCATGAAGGCAATGAAACCGTGGACGGCTTTGAAGGCATGAAATCTATCGCAGCCATCGAATACATTTACCAAGCCGTAAGCCATGCCTGATCCGCGTCGATTTCAAGCTGCTATCCGCGAGGTTTCTTTTGGAAACAATTGCACACTCGTTGAACCCTCGAACTTGTATGAATGCATTTTGGGTAATAACTGCTTTGTCGGACCCTTTTGCGAAATTCAAAAGGGCGTTCAAATCGGAGACCGCACGCGCATTCAGTCACACAGCTTCATTTGCGAGTTGGTCACCATCGGCAACGATTGCTTCATTGGTCACGGCGTGATGTTCATCAACGACCTGTTCAGCGACGGAAAACCCGCCGGAGGCGATGCCAGCAAATGGAAATCCACCCGCATCGGTAACCATGTTTCAATTGGCAGCAATGCGACCATTTTGCCCGTTGAAATCTGTGACAACGTGGTCATTGGTGCCGGGGCGGTTGTCACTAAAAATATTATTGAACCTGGCATTTATGCCGGTAATCCTGCCAAAAAACTGCGTCCATGAACGTACCCTTTGTTGATCTGCACGCGCAATATCTGCGCTACCGCACCGAAATCGACGCCGCAATTGCCGGTGTAATTGCCGATACTGCTTTCATCGGGGGCGAACGCATCAAAAACTTCGAAAGCAACTTTTCGAACTACACGGAGGTCGCCCATACCATCGCCTGTGCGAATGGAACGGATTCCCTCGAAATGATCCTTGACGCTTTGGGCGTTCAAGCCGGAGATGAAATTATCGTTCCCGCCCTCTCCTGGATCTCAACCGCTGAGGTCGTCGGAACACGCGGTGCAACACCCGTGTTTGTAGACATTGACAAAACCTATACCATTGACCCGGAATTGATCGAAGAGCGCATCACACCGCGCACAAAAGGCATTATGCCCGTGCACCTCTACGGGTGCCCTGCAAACATGCCGCGGATCATGGAAATCGCAGAAAAACACGGTCTTTTCGTCATTGAAGACTGCGCGCAAGCGCACGGCGCGCGCATCAAGCAACAAAACATTGCCACATTCGGTGTGGCTGCCAGCTTCAGTTTTTATCCGGGTAAAAACTTAGGTGCTTACGGCGATGCTGGGGCGGTTGTAACCGACCACATTGAACTCGCTGATCACATCCGAATGATCGCAAACCATGGTCAACCCAAAAAGCACGATCATCAAATCGAAGGGCGCAACTCGCGACTCGACACCTTGCAAGCGGCCATTTTGAACGCCAAGCTCCCCTACTTACCACTCTGGACAGCTGAACGCCAGCGCAATGCCGCTCGGTACAACACGCTTTTGCAAGCTTCGGGGCTTACCCTCCCTTTTACCCCTGAAGAACGTGAACATGTGTATCACCTCTACGTGGTGCAAACCGAAAGCCGAACAGCTTTCATGAAGCACCTCACCGATCACAACGTCGGACATGCGGTTCACTATCCAACACCCATACCTTTGATGCCGTGCTATGCAAAATTCAAACATGCAAGCGCCGATTTCCCAGTAGCTGCAGCCGCTTGCGCGCGCATTGTGTCGCTGCCGATGTATGCCGAGCTCTCCGAAGAACAACAACAGTACGTCGCTGACGTCATTCAACGGTTCAATGGCTGAAACGTTCATCATTGCTTGCTACGACTTTCCGCCCAATTCAGGAATTGGCGGACGACGCTGGGCGAAATTTGCCAAAGCACTCGCAGCAATGGGGCATCATGTGCATGTGATCAAAGCTGACCCGGTTTCGGGTGATCAGCCTTCCGGCTGGATGGACGAGTTGAATCATTCACACATCACCATCCATTCGTTGCCCCGTGTGTACCCGCGTGAAATTTCACACGGACCACGTAACCTGTGGGAGAAACTGAAATACCGCATCAACATCCGCCGATTGAGGCGCAAAGAAAACGGAACCCTTTACGATGTAGCCATTGGATGGGAAAAGAGCTTTGCCCAGAAGGCCTGCCACCTCATTGAAAACCTGCAGGTGACCGCAATTCTGGCTACCGGTGCACCATTCAATTTGCTCTACTATGCAGCCAAAGTGAAGCAAAAATACCCGCATATACGTCTCTTGGCCGACTACCGCGACCCCTGGCTCAACGCACCCAATTACGGCATGCGCAACCTCTCCGAGGCCCAACTTCAAGCCGAAATTGCGAAGCAAGACTTTATCTTTAAGCATGCCGATGTGGTCACCTGTCCGAACGAATTCTTGCTTGATGAGATCAAAAGTACGGCAACCAATACCCCGATTGCGCGATTCGAGGTGCTCGCCCATTCTTACGATGTAGACGATGTAAGTGCATTTCTCGATTCAACCCTTGCAGGTGTTTCTACACCTCAGCTAAACCTGGTTTACGGTGGCAGCTTGTACCTCGGCTTGGAAACCGAGTTTGCGCTCTTAAGCAACGCCTTGCAACACTACAACGCACAAAATTCAAGGTCTGTACAATTGCGTATTTTCACACCGCATGCCCAGTATCAGCATCATTTTGACGCACTCGGCGAACACCTCCATTTCAGCGGCGTCATCGGCAAGGGTATTTTCAAAGAGGTCAATCAGGCAGCTGCCATCATCATCTTTCTTGCTGACCATAACAAAGATTACCTCACCACGAAGTTTTTCGAGTTCTTGCCTTTTCGAAAACCGCTGATGTACTTCGGCCCGCAAGGGCATGTGGCGCAATTCATTGAGCGCAACCGCTTGGGCAGCATAATTAATAGCGTTGAAGACTTTGAGCGCATGGTGCGCGATTTGGCAACGGGCACCTACGTTTTCAATGCTGATTTCCCGCTTGAGCAGTTGACTTTAGGCCAACGTACACGCGAACTTGTAAACTTGATCGCATGAACATCATTTACTTTTCGCCGCACCCAAACCTCTACCTGAACATCGCTGCCGGTCCGGGTACCCACATGCGCGAAATTATAAGTGGTTTTGAAGCTGCGGGGCACCATGTTACACCGGTCATCATGGGAGGAATCGATGCGCAAGAAGGCCAAGCAGCTAACCCACCGGTGGGAAGCAGTAAAAAAACCATCAAGCGCTTCATCCCAAACCTCATTTGGCAAACGGCTAAAGACATCAAACTCCTGCGTTTCGACGATCATGCCTACCGCACCTTGCTTGCCCAGGCCGAAGCACAGCGTCCCGACTTCATCTATGAGCGCGGCTACTACCTCATGACTGCTGGCGCCCGTGTTGCGAAAAAATTAGATATCCCACTCATCCTTGAGCTCAACGCCCCCTACTGCGAAGAACGCGCTGCGATGGAAGGCCCGTCGTTGTTGAGCCGCATCGCATTGCAACGCGAAAGCATCCAAATCAACACCGCTTCGCGCATTGTGGTGGTTTCATCGGCACTCCGTGATCATTTTGCCACCGCATACGGCGAGAGTCGACCAAAAATCATCATCACACCGAACGCCATACGGCACGACTTCCATCCGCCCGTTCAGGGCGAAACCCAACACCTGCGCAGCCAACTTCAACTTGAAAACAAGCTGGTTATTGGTTTTGTAGGCTCTATTTTCCCCTACCACGGTGTTGACCGGCTCATTCGGGCCTTTCAGGCAGTAGCGCAACGCCATGCCCACGCGCGGCTTCTGATCGTCGGCGACGGTAAAATTTTACCCGACTTGCGCGCCTTAGATGAAACCTTGCAGCTGACCGCACACGTGATTTTCACCGGCAAGGTGCAGCCAAACCAAGTGTACAGCCACATCGCGCTCATGGATATCTGCGTGGTGCCCGATGCAGGCTGGTACATGTCGCCCATTAAAGCCTTCGAATACGGGGTCATGGGCAAAGCAATTTTGGCCGCCGACACTGTTCCGATGCGCGACGTAATGGTGCATGAGCAACATGGTTTACTGGTTTCCTCAACCGAGCAAGCTTTGCAGCAAGGTCTTTTGCGCCTATCGGCGGATGCAGACCTCCGTCACGCGCTCGCCGAGCGTTTTCAATTGAAAGTGCAACGCGAACATACATGGCGGGCAATGGCCGATCGGATTTTGGATGCGGCCCTTGCGTGCATTACTCAAAAAGATGACCATGAAGCATAAGATACGAATTTTCAACCTGAAAAGCAAATTGGCATGAAGGTCGCGCTTTTAACCGATGGTATCATGCCCTTTGTCGTTGGCGGAATGCAGAAGCATTCGCATTACCTCGCGGCTTTTCTCGCGCGCGAAGGCGTAGAAGTGCTGCTCTTGCATTGCGTGCACACGGCCCACATACCCGAGCGCGAAGAGGTGCTTAAAGCCCTCGATTTACCGAGCGATGCCCCTTTGGAGGTTATTGGCAAACGGTTTCCGCGTATGGGCAATATGCCCGGGCATTACTTGCGTGAGTCGTATGCTTATTCTATTGAACTCTTTAAAGTGCTTCAGCCCCGGTTGAACGAATTCGACGTCATTTACGCCAAAGGCTTCACTGCTTGGGAATTGTTGAATCGCAAGCGAAAAGGACTTCAAACGCCTCCGGTTGCCGTGAAATTTCATGGCTATGAGATGTTTCAGTACACGCCCGGAATCCAAGGGGTTTTTTCACGCTGGTTGCTGCGTGGGCCCGTGAAGTTCTGTAATATCCATGCAGATTATGTGTACGCATATGGCGGTAAAATCACCGCGTTGATCACCGAACTTGGCGTTTCACCGCAACGCATCATCGAAGTACCTACGGGAATCGCGGCCTCATGGTGTCGCAACTTACCCTTGCCCTCCTCAGAAAATGCGCTACGCCGCTTCGTGTTCATAGGAAGGTATGAGCGTCGCAAAGGCATTGAAGAGCTGCATCACATGTTGGCAAAAATGCCTGAAGAGCTTGCCTTTGAGTTTCACTTTATCGGACCGATCCCACCGTCGAAAAAAATTAAAAATCAGCGGATCGTTTACCACGGCCAGTTGAAATCGACGGCTGAAATTCAAGCTGTGCTCGATGCAAGTCACGTGCTCGTAACTCCATCGTACGCTGAAGGCATGCCCAATGTAATCATGGAGGGCATGGCTCGTGGGTTGGCTGTTATAGCAACCGATGTTGGCGCCGTAAGTGCGCAAGTTGATGCGCAAAATGGATGGCTCATTGAAGCCGCCAACGAAGAAGCGCTGCGTATCGCCTTTGAACAAGCGCTTCACATCCCCGCTGCGTTGCTCGATGGCATGCGAACAGCTTCTGCAAATAAAGTGCGCAGAACTTTCACGTGGGAACAAGTGATTCTACAAACGCTTCGTAGCTTTGAACACCTTGGAAAATAAACACAGCAACGAAAAAAAGGTCCATTTCCCTGGACTTAACGGCTTGCGTTTCGTGGCCGCACTTGCAGTGATCGTCACCCATGTTGAGTTGCTCAAAAAACTCATGAATGGCCTCTACCCGTTTCAACACGGCTGGATCGACCTTTGGGGTACGTGGCAATCAGGTGATAAAATGGGCCAAGCTGTTGTTGAAACGATCCCCTTGCTTACAATCATCGAAGACAGCAATGTAACATGGTACAGTCCGCTGATTCATCAAGCGGGCCCAATGGGTGTAGTCTTCTTTTTCGTGCTCAGTGGTTTTTTAATTACTTACTTGCTCCTTGCAGAAAAAGAGCAGCTTGGATTCATCTCAATCCGCAAATTCTATTTCAGACGGTTGCTGCGTATTTGGCCCTTGTACCTCGTCGTTGTTAGCTTGGGCTTCTTCATTTTACCTCTGATCAGTTGGTTCTACATACCTTACCAATCAGCGATCTTGAGTCCGCAGCAAAGCCATCAATTTTGGGCTTCTTTTGCCCTCTTTGTGCTGATGCTTCCAAATATGGCATATGCGCTCTTTGGGCCATTTCCAAACATTGGCCAAAGCTGGTCAATTGGTGTCGAAGAGCAATTTTACTTGATTTGGCCATGGATTATTCGCAAAGCTAAACAGCCCTTGGTTGTTATACTCCGTTTTTTCGTGGCTTTTATGGTGCTCAAAATGGTGGTTCTGATGGCATCGCGGCTTTGGGACTGGGAGGCGCTCAACGTACTTCGAAAGTTTTTAGCCATGAGTAAGCTTGAGTCAATGGCCATAGGAGCCATGGGGGCATGGTTACTCTACAACCGACGCGAACGTCTGCTCAATTTTATCTATAAAGGTGCTGTGCAAGTAGCTTGTTTGGTGGCCTTCATTTCGGTGCTTTACCTTACGCCAGCGTTTTTGGAAAATGTGATTCATTTGATCATCAGCCCACTCTTTTTAATCATCATTTTAAATGTCGCATCAAACCCAAAAAGTTTAATTAAAATGCGTGGCCGGGTATACGATTTCCTCGGCCGTATTAGTTACGGAATCTACATGTATCACATGATGGTGATCACTTTCGTGCTTCATTTGTACATGCATTTTGCACCTAAACAAGAAGTCCAGCCATGGTCACATCACTTGCTCATTTATGTGCTCACCATCGGAATCACCATCTTCGTGTCGTATCTTTCACATCGGTTGATTGAGTCGCGCTTCATTCGGTTGAAATCGCGCTTCGCCCAGATCAAAAGCAGCGACACCGCAAACACATGACCGGGAATTTTTCACGTTTGGTCATCGGACTCACGATTTTCTTGAGTTCATACATTCTGTTCAGAGAGCCCTTTGAAGGATACATCACTTATGCGGTTTTCCTTCTGTACTTGCCGATCTACTTCTTGCGTTATGGGGTGCCGAAAGAACCCGTTTTCATCTTCTTGGTTCCTTTTCTTTCAGGTTTGGTTTTCGTTCAAACGGGCGATAACGAAATCGAGCTATTTCTGAAAATCTTCATCGGATTATTCGCCTCCGTCTTATTTTACCGGTATGTCATTCAATCGTTCGACTACAACCTCGAAAGCCTATTCCAACTCTATATCAGCGGAGCTGTCATTGTTTCACTCATTGGTTTGTTCCAAGTTGCAAGCTTCTTTGCTGGTTTTACACCAGGCTACAACTACTCATGGATCTTCAATAAGTGGGGGTTGAGCTTTGGCGGAATCGGTATTCGAATGAACTCCATCTTCTCCGAACCTGCATACTTCGCTGGTGTAATCGGCCCAGCGTTCTTTATCGCGCTATACAACTTGATTCGTCGGCAAAAGAACTTCATGACACGGCGGCAAGCCATCATTATTATCACAGCATACTCATTAACTTTTTCCTCGTTGGGCATTATTTCAATGTTCGTGGCGGCACTCCTCCTATTGATCAACTTCGGCTTTGTTCGGTACATTGTTTTTATTGGACCATTGCTTTACTTCGGTTACGACTACACTTACAGAAACGTTGACGAGTTTCGCGATCGCGTCGATGGAACGGTGACCGTGTTTGCGGAAGGCGAAGAAGAAGGCCAAAACTTCAATGAAGTGCACGGGTCGAGTTTCGTTCTTTACAACAACTACGTTGTAGCATTCGAGAACTTCAAACGAAACCCATTCTTTGGAACCGGTTTCGGGTCTCATCAAGTTGCCTTTGACAAATACTCGTTAACCAATCAAAGGGGGGTCATACAAATTGACTTTAACAAGTCTGATGCCAATTCTATGTTCTTACGCCTGATGTCAGAAACGGGGTTGTACGGTATCATTTTTATGCTTTTCCTAGTTATTCGAAATTATGTCTCTCGGCAACGGTCAGCAAATGAAACGAACTGGTTAATGTCAAACGCCATTTTAGTGGTCATTCTCGTGTACTTGGCTCGCCAAGGTCACTATTTCCTCAATGGTTTCCCATTCTTTCTGTGGATGTACTATTACATTCGAAAGCAAAACGATGCCCAATGGCTTGCCCAAGAGCTCGAAACAACAGCTGACCCTGAAGAAGATCACACTGCATTGGCCAAAGCCTCATGAAACGTTTCACTTTTCTTTATACTGAGCTTGCTGAATACATCATGGCATGCCTTGAAGCACTCGAGCTGGCAGGCCATCACGTTGAAGTTGTACGTTGGCCGGTGAACAATGAAGCGCCTTTCGAACTCCGAAAACTTGCCCGAACAACCTTTCACGACCGCGCACAATTCACCGACCAGTCGCTGCTGCAATGGCTCAACACCAGCAAACCCGACGTGATCATTTGTTCGGGCTGGATGGATCGCGGCTACGTACATGCCGTTGCCAACATCACCTTTCCATGCGCGAAAGTAATGGCTTTCGATAACCATTGGACGGGCGAGCTTCGGCAACAGCTGGGCGCCCTGTACGCTCGTTTTAAATTCACGCGCCATTTTACACATGCCTGGGTACCCGGGGCGCCGCAAGTGCCGTTTGCGCTTAAACTCGGTTTTGCAAAAAACCGCATTGCGACCGGATTCTATTGCGCCGATACCGCTGCCTTCAGCGCATTTTATACTGCACACCCCGAACGTAAATTAGCGCTTCCTGAGCGCTTCATTTTCATTGGCCGATACGTCGATTTCAAAGGCATCTTTGAACTGTGGTCTGCGTTTTCTGCCTTACGGCAGGATGCACCCCATTGGGAATTGATCTCTATCGGCACGGGCGACCGCTACAACGATCGGCAAGAAATGCCACATCTGCACCATGTTGGATTTGTACAACCGGCAAATCTTCCGCACTACCTTGAACAAGCCGGTGTATTTGTCTTACCAAGTCACAAAGAACCTTGGGGCGTAGTGGTGCACGAATTGGCGGCAGCCGGTTTCCCCATGATTTGTACCCATCAGGTTGGCGCTGCAACCGCTTTCGTCAACGAAAATGAAAACGGATACATCATCCCGGCAAACAACGTTAACGCGTTGTATGAAGCCATGAAAAAAATGACTGACCTGTCGGCAGAGGCACGCGCCAACATGGGACAGCGCAGCCACGAATTGGCACAAAAAATCACGCTCGAAAAATGGGTGCAAACCGCGCTAAGCTTTGCTACTTAAGCGCTGGAGCATCGTCAATGAGTCCCATTTTACGCATCAACCACGTGGCGTTCATGGTATCACAAACACCCGACTTCAAGCGGTAATCAAAATGCAAATCGTTTTGGCCAACATCAGCTGCGAAATGTAAATTCACAATCTCCGCATGTGCAGCAGCTAACGTGCACAGCGATACATCGTGCGTTGCCACAACTGTCAAAACATGCAAACCGAGCAGTTTCTCCACGAAAGCGCGGCTGCCGGCTTCCTTATCAGTTGAATTCGTGCCTTTCAAAATTTCGTCCAGCAAAACCAACAACGGCGAATCACCTGGAACGGCCTCAACCAAAGCCGACAAGCGCCGTAATTCCGCCATAAAATATGACGTGCCCGTAGCCAATGAGTCGGTCGTTCGCATCGATGTAAACAACCGCAGGTCTGACATTTGAAACGATGTGGCGGCAACTGGCGCACCCATTTTTGCCAACAGCACGTTTAAGCCCAAACTGCGCAAATAGGTGCTTTTGCCGGCCATGTTGGCGCCAGTAATCAAGGCCACTTGGCGCTGCGGCGTGAGTTCCGCGTCATTCGGTACCATGTCTTTGTGCAGCATTAGCGGATGCAACAAACCGGTTGCACGCACGCCTGAAACAGGCATCACCTCAGGAAACACCAATCGATCGCCATGACGTGCCGTAAATTGTGCCAGCGAAACCAATACTTCCAACCGCGCCAAAGCATCAATCCATGTCCCAACCTGGGCACCGTATTTCACACGCCAAACGGTTGCACGCCGCGCATTGCGAAGCTCAGCAAGGTAAAGCGCGTTCGTGATGATCGCAGCGAAGATGTTGTTGCGCTGATCGTATGCGGCAACAACCTGTCCCAATTCGGCAACGGCCTCTTGCGCCACTTGAAGCTGTGCTTGGGCCTGCATTACCAGTTCTGCCTCTGCCGGCAAGGCCTGTGCTCGAGCAATGAAATAGGAGAGCGACTTTAAGAAATCAGCCTGTCTGCTTAAGTCAGTATACAACTGGGTGCTCGCCTTGAAATACAAACCTGCAATGGTCAGCGGCAGTAAAAACGCAAGCATCAAGGCTGAGTCACTGATCCGATCAAAAGCATACGCTGCAATAACAACCGCAGCGTAAACCGGAGCCATGACCAATATAAACTTAACCAACCGCCCTGAAAAACCAGCGGTGTGAGTGGCGCTGCTCCATGCGCTTAAGGCAGACCACGACTTCGCATCACCGGCCGATGAAGAAGCCGCGGCTACAAACCCGAAACGCGCTTCATGCGCCTGCGCCAAGCCCTTCACTGCGGCATGCCAGGTCGGCCAATCACGCACCTGAACACTTGGCTTCAAGAGGTGCGCATGCATCAGCGCTTTGCCCGGTGCGCTCGCGCAACAACTCAATTGTTGGTACAAACCGGCTGGTCCAAAAACATCCAAATCGGCAGCATACGCGTGGTCTGAGGCTTGCAAATCTCCTGCATCAAATGCACTGTAATCACCACGCAACGCCGCCAATTCAGCTTGCACCGCGTTGTGGCGAGCATCCGCGCGTAAGCGCGAAACCTCTATAACCGCCTGCTTTCGAACGAGATAAAGAAAAATCAAAAGGAGCCCTATCGCACTTGCAAACCAAACCGTTGAGGCTTGGTGAACAGCGGCAGCACGCACGCCCATCACCGCACAAAATCCGAGTACGAGAAAAACAACCACCCGCAGTGTCGAAATCAAACGCGAATGCGATTGAAAATGAGCCAACTCTGCGGCCGCGGCTGCCCGAAAACCCTCGTAAACGTCGTGTATTGCTTTCATGTGACAAAGTAACAACATCTCTCGCCGAATGCCACCACACACCGCCCAAACCAAAGCGTTTCACATTTTTTATCGAATTACGTGTAGCTACATCTATTGTAACTACATACATTTGCAGGGTGAAGATCGAAGATGCCATACAACAACGTGAATTCGCCAGTGCGCAGCAAAAGCTCACAGTAAATGTAGTGTACAGTGCTGGTTTGCTCAGCTTCATGCATCAACGCTTCTTGCGCGAATTTGACTTAACCCCGCAGCAATTCAATGTTTTACGTATCTTACGCGGCCAACACGGTGCGCAGATTGGGGTGAACGACATTTCGCAACGCATGCTCGATCCAACTTCGAATGCATCGCGCATTGTTGAAAAACTGCGGTTGAAGCAGTTGATCACTCGCGAAACGTGTGCCACTGACCGCAGGCAAGCGCAGGTGTTCATTACACCGGCTGGATTGAAACTTTTAGAACGCATTGACCAAAAAATGAAAGCTACTGTTGATCATTTCGACGCGCTCACATTGGATGAAATAACAACCTTGAATCAGCTGCTCGACAAGATGCGCGAAGGCGCCCTCTTTCAGCAACTGTTCAACGAACGAAATCTATGTAAAACCGAATAAAATCCCTCATTTATGAAAACCCTTGCAATTACACTTGCGCTGGCCCTGATTGGCAGCACCTCATTCGCTAACGACGGAAATGGCGACAAATACACCGTCCAAACTAAAGCCAGCACCCTCAATTGGGTTGGTAAAAAAGTAGGTGGGTCACACACCGGAACCATTGCCATTAAAGAAGGTACATTGACCGTTGCGAATGGCAAAATCGAAACCGCACTCGTGACAATCGACATGACCACCATTCGGGTTACCGACGAAGGCATGGATGATGGCACCAAAGGCAAACTTGTTGGCCACCTCAATTCGCCTGATTTCTTTAACGTTGAAGAGCATACCACTGCGAAATTCCAACTCACCGCGTTCACTCCAATTCAGAGCAGCACGGTTGCAAATTACACCGTAACGGGCAAACTCACCATCAAGGGCATTACCCACGAAATCACCTTTCCGGCCATCGTACGCATGAGTGAAGGCCGCATTGAAGCCAGCGCAAACCTTACCTTTGATCGCTCAAAGTGGGACGTTCGCTACGGCTCGGGATCATTCTTCGATAACCTCGGCGACAAAGTAATTTATGACGATGTACAAATCGGATTTAACTTCGTAGCTACGAAATAAACTTGGTTTTGGTTGACCACACATGCCTCCCTGCAAGGATGTTAAAAATGCCTCGATTCACGTCGGGGCATTTTTTTGTGCGCTTCCGTGTACCTTAGCGGCGGCCGAAAGCGGATGCGCGGCAAGCACAATGCTCAATAAAATTTTCAAAGCGGGTATATTCCAAAAAGGATCGTTCATTCAGAACACCCTTTTACTCTCGTCGGCTTCGGCGTGGGGCATGGTGATTCAATTCGCTTTTGCACCCATTCTTTCACGCATCTACGACGCTGAAGTGTACGGTGTTTTTGCCATTTTCGGCACCTTTTTGAACATGGTCATGACCCTCGTAATGCTTGGCTACAACCGCGCATTGCTCTTGCCGAGAGAACAGCACGAATTCAAAGCGCTCTTAAGATTAGCGCTGCTACTTTCAACGCTCACAGCACTCACGCTCAGCTTGATTTTTTTGTTTTTCGGCCAGTCAATCGCCACCTTTTTCTCTGCCGATGGCATCGGATGGTGGATCTACCTCGTTGGGCCGATCGCATTAATCAGTGCATACGACCAATACATTGTCAGCTGGACGATGCAGGCCCGTGCATACCGTAAATCAAGCCTCGCTAGCATACCCCTAAGTCTTGCTTCGAAAGGCTTCAATGTGGCCTATGGCCGCTACATCTCACCCAGCGTCGACGGCCTGATATATACCCACCTCATCGCCGCTGTCAGTCGCATTGTTGTGCACTTGGGCTTTGTGATTAACAACGCCAAGCAAACGCTCCTCGGTGCCGTTTCCCGCGACGCCTTGCGCAACGCGTTTGCTAACTACCGCGATTATCCGCGCTACGTGGTGTGGAGCAACCTCCTCAACCAACTTTCAAACTACGTTCCCATCTTAGTACTTCCACTCTTCTTGCTCAATACAGCCGCTGTTGGATTCTATACTTATGCCGTAATGCTGCTTGAGTTGCCGGTTCGCTTGCTGAGTGCCGGGCTCGCCCAAGTGTTCTTGCAAGAAAGCGCCGACCTCTGGAAAACCAATCCCGATGCTGTGCGCAGTAAAATGCGCAAACTGTTTCAGACCCTTTTATTGGCCGGACTTGCACCCACCCTGCTTCTTTACTTCTTCGGAGAAGTGCTTTTTGCTTGGCTCTTCGGCGAAGATTGGGCAATGGCCGGTCAAGCAGCTGCAGTGCTTGCCTTCTCCTACCTCTTCCGTTATATCAGCGTGCCCCTTTCATCGCTCTACACGGTAACCCGCAACGAAGCCAAACTCTTCCGTTTCCAAATTGCACTCTTTGTGCTTCGTTTGGCTGGCATTGCCATCCCCGGCTGGTTGAATTTGGGTTTTCTTGAAATGATGGGCGGCTTTGCCATAGCTAACATTCTCGCATACGGGTGGCTTTGCATCGGTGTATTCAGAGTCGTTCATGCACCACTCGTTCGTTGGGGGGCCCTCATCATAGCCTTGGTAGTCGCAACTTGCGGCCTCGCCCTGTTCGAAATGATTTAAGGCCGCACTTGAAAGTGTTGCACGGCGCGCTGGCGCCGACCTTCAAAGACCAAAGTATACTGGCCAGCGGCTAAATCAATCGGCAGCAAAACCTCATTAAAACCCGCATTCAAAAACAAAGGTTCGGCAGCAAAAACTTGACTGCCGCGTGTGTCAAACACTTGCAGGGTATAGGTTTCTGCCTCCGGCAGGATGCAGCGCATTCGCAGGTCACCCCCGAACGACGCGGGGTTCGGGAATACCGGTGTTACCTCAAAATCAGCCGAGAAGGATGCACAGCGCCTGTTGTTGCTCAAATCACCATCAAGCACCAAAGCACTCGGTGCCGATGCCTCCACACAGAGGTACGGATAGGCATTCGTGCCCGGCTGCAGCACCGACTGAAAGGTGTAAAACATGGGCACATTCGGCGGCAGGGGTGTTGTCATCAACTCAGCAATTCCACTGCCATTGCCTGGGGTGAGCGTTAACAAAACCTCATCTAAAACAAAGTTCCCTTGATTTACTAAAGCTACGGTTACTTGCCAACCCCAAGCAAGCTGTTCGAGGTACACCTCTTCAACCCGTAAATCAAGTAAAGGTTCAGTTACATCAATGGCAAGGGTTGCCATAGCAGAACACCCGTAAATGTTTGTTCCGGTTAGCGAAACAACAAAACTCCCTTCTTCGGTAAACACATAGTTTGGTGCAGTGAGCTCGCTTTGATCACCCGTTCCGAAATCCCACACATAGGCAATGGCTCCCTGGGAGGTGTTGGTAAAACCAACCTGCAAAGGAGGCAATCCGATCGTTAGATCGGCATCAAAACCCACTACCGGTAAGTCAAACACGGGAATCTGGCGTGTGCGTTCCCCCATGCAACCGTTGGCTGTAACTACGGTTAAAGTGACGGGATTAAAACCGGTCGATGAAAAAACAACCTCGGCTGTTTCACCGCTGAAGCTACCCACACCTGGAACCGTCCATGTGTACGTAGCAATCTCGCCACCTGAAATGCTAGCATCGACCAAGGTGTAAGGAACGCCAAAACACGCATTGTCCACCGTGAAATCTGCAATCGGAAGCGGCAACACACTGGCAGTGGCTGTAGCAGTACCCGTACAACCATTTGAAGCCATGATTTGGAGCTGTGTGGTGTAATCGATTGCAAAGCTGTACAAGTGCAGTGGAGCTTGCAGTGTAGAGGTGGTGTTGTCACCAAAAAACCACAGGTAAGAGGTA
>CAMCHP010000002.1 GCA_945874695.1 Chryseobacterium gleum | reverse complement strand
GGACGATACCGTCGGTAGCCACGGGTTTTAACCCGTGGTTGTGCGGGCGCGCGTGAAACCAGAGTGCCGTAGGCACGGCACCGAAATTCACGTGAGGTTCTCGATCACAACGATACGATGCACGTCATCTGTTTTGATGAAAGAAGTAGGGGCGGAAAATTTTCCGCCCGTACGATTTTCCGCCCGTACGATTTTCCGCCCGTAAAATTGCCCGCCCGCACGTAGTAAACATTTTAAACGCGGCAAGAAATGTTTACCACGATCTTTTGATCAAGCAAAAGTGGAACAAGAAAATTCCCGCAAGATCCTGCGTAAACATTTTGGGAGGCATTTGGGTAGGGGCGGAAAATTTTCCGCCCCTACTCACACTCCTCTCCGAAACTAACCGCGGGTTTTGACCGCGGATTAAAAGGATTTACACGGATTTACGATCAAACCGCGCGCGATGCGGAGATCGCATGGGGCAAACGACCGGTAAAACACGGGCGATCGGGCGGGCGTAAGGGCGGGCGTAAGGGCGGAAAATTTTCCGCCCCTACGGGTACAAACAACCGTGTGCGCGGAAAATTTTTCGCACCAACGTGGGCCTTCAAAAAGTCCCAAAATCGTACCCCCCTCCTCGAGGCCAAATTGACGTGCGTGGAAAAATGCAAGGAATTGAAATCGTGAACATTACAAACGATCACGAATCGGACGTCACAACAAAAATCAGACGAAAAACACCCCCTCCAAAAAGTCTATTTCAACGCAAATTCCGTTTGCACGGTGTTCCACCGTCGTCAATCTTTGCGCTGTGTAATCATTAAATGCAACTCCTGTTCCATGAAAATCAGCACCCCCACCCGTGAACTGCGCCGCAAACTGCACATCACCCAAACTGAATTGGGACTGCTGGCCGACGTCAATAAATCGATGATCGCACAGCATGAGGCGGGCCGCAAAAACGTGAACCTGCGCGGAAGCAGCAAAATTGGCGCACTCATATACGCCTTCGAGGCGAAATCGGCCAACCTGCAACAACCTGCCGCGCCGACTGAAGCTGACCGCTGCGCGCAGCTTTCGATGAAGCGCTGCGAACGCTTGCTGCAACTGCATGAATACAAATTGCGTCGTGCGCAACGCAAACTCGATGCCCTCGACGCGTCGTACGATGAACTTACGCATACGCTGAGCCGCTTGTCTGCCATGCAACCGGGCGACGATGTGCTATTTACCGCCGACGACCGCGATTGGCTGCGCATTGTCGAGCGGCGCCTCGAACTGAAAGCCCAGGGCTGCACGGGCGAACAACGCCTCAAATTGCGGATGGAAGTGGCCGCGCTCGAAGGAAAAATCGAAGTGTTACGGTTTCAAATCGGCGTGTTGGTTGAGGCGTTCGACGAGCAGCTCGTAGTAGGGTCGATTGACCATCTTGCTGTGCAGCCACGCGAAGAAAGCCTGGCCTTGGAGGTCGACGCACCAAAGCCGAAAGACAGTGGCAGTAGCTTCAATCGGCTCCCAGACATTCGCTGTGCCGACCTCGCTCAGTTGTTGCCTGATGCGGTAGACGTCCGCTCGCATCGCTTTGCGAACTCGCCCGGGAAATCTGGCCGAACCAATCCGACTTTCTTCCGCTCGACCGTGCGGCTCTCCTCGGTTCACGCCCCTCCTCTGTTCACGGGGTAACCCGCAGGCAAAGTAGTCGTGTTGAAGCATCCCGCCCAATTATAGAAAAGATTTACCGCTTAGAAATCGTTGCATTGCCCCATGCGATCTCCGCATCGCGCGCGGTTTGTAAAGATGCGATTTATCGCGTCCTCGGTATTTATGCCGCTGTTTTTAAATAACGCGTTCTCGGTATTTATGTTGGTCGTTTTAGATGTCGTCCCGCTGGGGCTGATGTTCCGCAACCGCACCGCGACGGACGACATAAATGTCGTCCCTACCAAGATTTTGCCCCTCCGGGGCATTGGTGTGTCCTTCATTGCGACGAACAACGTCATCAAGCACCAGTCCCGCTAGGGACGATTTCGGCGCGCACATTCGAGTCTGTGGAGGCGATCATATGATTCAAATCACGGGTAAACTTTTCACTTGCGCTTCAAAAAGTTTACTAGGTTTTCTTGTGCTGCGCGGATGTTGACTCGACTCAATTTGGAAGTTCTAAGGATTACAAATCTAGAACCTTTCTAACGGCTTCTTTAATGTCAATGAGCGTATTGCTGTCGACTTCACCAAGCTTCTTAATCAAGCGTTGTTCCGAAATCGAACGAATCTGGAAACAATCGGCAGAAGAAATTTTAGATAGCCCATTCGTGGTATCCGGTTCAATTTTCACCATCCACGGGGCAATTTTATAATGGTCCTTCCAATCGGTAATGGGAACAATAACTTTGAGAGGCAGTTTACCCAAACGATCATCATTAACAATAACAGCAGGTCTTTTTTTCTGGATTTCAGCACCTTTTGTTGGATCAAGATCGATCAACCAAATTTCACTTTGTTTCATAGAAATTCTCAAAGTCAAGCGAAGTGAACGCCGTTAATTCGTTGTCATTTGCATAATCGCTATACAATTCATTCACCGCTGTTTCCATTTGGCGGCTTATTTCATCGCTTTTAATAGACTTCATGATTTCTTCCATCACATAAAATCGCTTAGCAAGTGGTAGGCTCTGAATTGCCCTTATTAAATCGATTGTTTGCATGTTTATATACGGATCAACGTTTTAAATGCCCTTTTCACTCGAACTAACCAAACATGTAGTTGGCAACGATCCACCTCGCATTCTTAATTGTTCAAGAGGCACTTTACATGAGAAAGTTATGAAATTTCCTCGGCATTTTTCTCCATTATGCCTATCCCTTAAAAAGTGAACGTCCTGGAAATTGATAAAAAATAATCGGGTGATTGAGGATTGGAGACCGATAGGCGATTCACGTGACCACGACGAACTTTTAATCAAGCAAAAGTGGAACAAGAAAATTCCCGCAAAAAGCCTGCGTAAACTTTTTGGGAGGCATGTTGGTAGGGGCGGAAAATTTTCCGCCCGTACGTGTACGAACGAACCTACGCGCGCCCCCGCCGACCCCCATCAAAACGCCGCACGCAATTGCACCGAACCAACATGGATCGCCGGTAAATCCGGACTCTTTCGTCCGTTGTACAGCAGGTTTAGCTGCAAATTGCGCGATAAGGAGCGCTGCACCGTAAACGACCACGTGACATTGCGTCCGGGCGCTAAACTCTCCAACATCTCAAATGACAGGGTGTTGTTCTGTGCGCCGTCGTACTTGATGTTCAATACATTCACAGCCGCTTCGATCAAACCCTTGCCCGGATCAGAAAACCGCGCCTGCAATCCGACGTCGGTGATCGTTGCCGCTTCGCCACCTAAATCGGCATCATTCGTTTTTTCAACCCACCGTCCTTTTGCCGTCAAGCGGAAGGTATTGCCCGGTTGCCATTGCAGCTCGGGTTCCACCGCGTAATATTCAATGTCGAAGTTGCGTCCGCTTAAAAAATCAGACCCTGCACTGCGCGAACCGTCGCGGTACTGCACCAAGGCGGTCACCGTCATCGCTACGCGTTTGCGCACACGCAACTCGTGGTAGGCATCTCCCCGCGACTCAAATCCGTTCGCCAGCAAAGCCTTGTTCTGCACTTCCTGCACGGTGTACTCAACCCCGAAGCCTGGATCACTGCGGTTGAACGACAAGGTGTTTCGAAAGGTGCTGCCCAAACTGATCAAGTTGGTATCGACGAGGTTGGTCGCAAGCGGATTCAAGCGATCCAACCCGCCCGAGCGATCGGTTTTGCGATCTAAACGAATCGATGCTGCATCCGACCAACGGGAGATAAACTTCTTGAAGCCCCCCGGCGCATTCGACCAGCGGCGCGCGGGTTGGATTTGTACATTCCACGAAAATTGATTGGTGTAGGTGCGCACATACTGGTCTGAAGGCACAAAGGCGCGGATGTAATTGGCCTCGTAGGTGAAGGGTGCGATCTCAAATTCGTTCAAATCTTTAACGCCGTCGCCGTTGTAATCGACCCAAATGTAATTGCCTTGTCCGGGCGGGACTTCCAAATAAATGAACTGCCGCGCCTGCTCGAGGCCTGATCCCGTTTCGTAAAACAACTGGCTGTTTACAAGGCCTTTCCACAAATCACCGCCCGCTTCAAGTCGGCCGAGCAAGGTTTCTTCAGGGCGATTCGTTGTCAAGGTCGAATCGACAATGGCCAGGGTGCGACGGCGCACATTCCACTTAAAACGCGCGTTTTTGGCGGTGGTATACCCCCCCTCAACGCCGTACTCGCGTGCCGAACTGGCCAAATTTAAGGTGTTGCTGCGGGGCAATTGGTCGCTGCGCTCACCATAAAAGGTGCGCCAATTCAGTTTTTTACCGGCTCTGCTGCCGATCCATGCTTGCCACTCATAAAAGCGGTAGGCGCTTTCGGCCAAGGTGTCGGCTAAGATGAAGCGGTTGTACTCAAAGTCATCTTTGAAACCCACGGCGAGCTGACCAACGCGCCAATTCAGATCGGTGTTCTGGCGCAAGAAGCGCGCGGTTCGCAGGCCCTCACTGCGGGTGTAACTGGCGCGCCAATCAAGCTTGCGCTCTTCTCCTGAATACCGAAAGGCGCTGTTGGCGCGCAAGCCTGAAAATGCTTCGCCAGCTTGAAAGGTTGAGCCGCCCGCCTCTACGGCAAACTTTTCTTTGTCTTCAAGCACGATGGCTGCGCCAGCAATATTCTGCTGACCAGTAAGCAACATGCCCCGTACATTCCAGTCGCGATCGAACTCGACACTTCGAAAACGCTCAATCTCACTGAAGTTCGATCCGGTGTATTCATGAAATAACCGCACACCCGCTTTCACCTTGCTGCCCTGACGCACAGCGCGGCGCAAGGTATAATCGGTGCGTAAGGCGACATCGGTATTGGCCTCTTCAGCCGATTGTGAAAAGGTATTGTCGTCGCGGTTGCTCGCCGCGGCTTGAACAGCAATGTGGTGGTCTTCGGAGGCGGTATACCGAAGTCCGGCCGTAAGCATTTGCCGTTGTTTCGGAGTCACGAGCTGACGCACGGGGGCATGGTCGCCGCGCCGCACCAGATTTCCATTCACCGTGTCGGGTGCCACCCATTTATAAATACGGCCGTTGGCGGTGAATCCATCTTCAACATAGTCGCCATTTCCAGCGCCAACTAAACTGAACACCGCCCTGTACTTCGCCAAATCAGCGTTGTTCGAATAAACGAGCACGCTGTCATAACCCAGTGAGTCGACCAGGGCGTACAAGACCTGACTGTCGCTGAAACCCACGCTGTCAACCGCGTTGATGACCGCATTTTCGAGGTTGTTTCCGATGCTGCTCAAGAAAAAGCGATCTTCAGCAGAGAGCTCTTGTTGCAAGGGTTGGTTTTTGCTGTCTGACTCTGAAAGCGCATGCACAAACCAGTCAAACTTGCCTTGTTTTCCTGTGGCTTCAGCTTGGAGCAATGCCCGAGCATAGTTGCGATCGCTGTACTGAAATTCAACAACGATGCGGCGATCTTTGGTGATCAAATTGCGCGGGGTGAATGAAATTTCGGCGGTGTTGTAGTCGATCACGTAGTCGTAATCTTGTCCGCGTTCAAGCAGTTTGCCGTCAATAAATACACGCTCGGTGCCGGCCATGATGATGATAAACCGCTCGTTTTCGGCGCCGACGAGGCGGTACGGACCTTGATTGCCCTCAATACCGTTTACGACGTTGCGCGCAAACTTGCCCTTGCTAATGGCTGCACTTGCTGTTAAGCTGTACCGATTCAACGAGTCGCCCCATTGGCTTTGCAAGGTGGCTCCACGGGCGCGTTTCACGTATTTCAAAAAATAGGGATCCGTAGCCGTAATTTGAAAGTCGCCCGCGGTTAGGGCATTGTCGGCATCATAAATGCGAATATAAACTTGGTCAAAGTCTTGCAACTGTTGGGTATTCCCGTCGGGTTGAATAGGGATGTTATCGTCGGTAATGCTGGCGAGCACCTGATACCGCGGGGTAATTTTTCCGCTCAATTGCAGGTTGAGGTTGCTGTTGACGGCAAGGTCTTGGCTGTTTCCGAACGATACGCCGCGCGAGATTGAGCCTGCTTTAATGAGCTCGCCCTGCTCAAAACGGGTATCCGGAAACAAGTCGGGCGAAACAATGTAGGGGGTATAGCGTTGGGCATTTCCCGTGCGAATCATCAGGGTATCTTTGTTGGCATAGGGGGTGATCCGCTGAAGAGCCAAGGTGGTGTAGCTGACGATGTGGGTGTTTTGGGTTGGATGCGTGAACCGCAGATAACCGGTTTTGGTCGAATAATGGTAGCTGCCTTCGGGTAGGCTGGGCGCAATGCGTATGCTCGAAGGGATGACGACAAGGCTATCCAATTCGAGCGAGTCGGTTCCAGGCACAACAACGCGCACGCCTTGCGCATCTGCGCGCACGAGCAGACAGCAAAAAATGCCGACGAATAGTACAGTCGCAATCGTTTTGGTGGTCAGACTTTGCATCGCGTTCGGTAAAGGTAACGCGCGGCAAGTGCTTCTTGGTTTACGCGGCACAAAAAGAAGCATCCCCATCCCGCCGTTTAGGCGGAAAACACCCCCTTAATTCAAGCCAAAACCGTAACTCAGGGTCAGCACGTTTTCGAGTAGCGGACGGTTTCGATTGACTTCACGTTGCACGAGGTAGCCGCCTGTGATGCTGCGGCCTTTGCCCAATCGGCGCTCAAGCATCAAGCGAAAACGCCAGTCGGTCATCATAAATTCGCCGCGGCGTGAGCCGTAAAACAACTCGCCAGATGCCGCGAGGTAGGTGCGTTTTGCCAGTTTATGCGAAACTTTCGCGCGAAATCGCAACGCATTTCGGAGGTCTGAAAGTTGCTCTTCGGTACGGTTTCTGCCTGCTTGGTAGCGCAAGCGAAAATCAACTTTCGTGTCGCCTGTTTTGAAACGGTATTTTACGTCGGTGTTAAATCGCCGGCGAAAATCTTGGCGATCATCTAAACGGAGCCGATGCCCAAGGCGATAACCTGCACCAAGGCTCCAGTTTTTGTCGATTTTATAGCTTCCACCCAAGTCGAGTAAGAGGGCGTGGTACCTCGAAAACTGCTGATGCACGCGCGTTTCGAGCTCTCCATCGAGCGAAATTCGGTCATTGATCTCGTATTCCCCAGAGGCGCCCAACCATAGGCCGGCATCGCGCTGCACGGTTTGTGCTTGCAGCACATGAGCCGCTACCACCCAAAGTGCGGTAAGCAGTTGTTTATGGACGGTCATAAATCCGGAATTCACCGAGATCAATATCTTGCCTGCGTTCGTCGATGGTAACCTTTTTGATGATGGGCATCCGGTCCGGTGCCACATCAGGGGCGCCGGTGGTGTCGTTGCTGTAAACGTAGATGGTGTAATCACCGGGGCGAAGGAATTGGAATTCAAACGCGCCATCATAATTGGTTCTAACGCGCTCATTCGGTGAAACATTGTCGCCATATACAATCCAAACATCTGCATCAGGCGCCGGATATTCAGTGGCGTAGGTGGCAGGATTCGTTAAAACGAAACGAATTTCTTGAACAACATTGCCACGTATGGTCGCCAAACCACCGTCTCCCGGGGTTTTTTTGCAGCCGACAACCAGCACAGTCATGCTGATAACGAAAAAAAGTGTCCTCATGTTCTCAGTATGTTACCCAAAAATACGCTTTTGGCTAACTTTGACGCTATGATTCCTGAAAATGCAGAAAACAGAAATAGCCAACGCGGTTGGATTGAAGTGGTGTGCGGTTCAATGTTTTCTGGAAAAACCGAGGAACTGATTCGAAGGATGCGCCGCGCGCAGTTTGCTCGGCAGCGCATCGAGATATTTAAACCCCTGATCGACAGGCGCTACAGCGATGATGAGGTGGTGAGCCACGATCGCAATGCCATTCAATCGACGCCCATTCCACACAGTTCGCAATTGTTGCTGTTAACAAGCGAAGTGGATGTGATTGGCATTGATGAAGCCCAGTTTTTCGATGATGAACTGCCCAATGTGTGCTCTGTTTTGGCCAATCGCGGCATTCGGGTGATCATCGCTGGGCTTGACCTCGATTTCAAGGGGAGGCCCTTCGGTCCGATGCCGCAATTGCTGGCCATGGCTGAATTTGTGACGAAGGTGCATGCCATTTGCATCAAAACAGGCGATTTGGCCCATCATTCTTTTCGCTTAACAGCCAGCGATCGCTTGGTTGAGCTGGGCGAAAAAGACCTCTATGTGCCGCTCTCACGCGGGGCTTTCAATCGCGCGATGGTCGATCCAACCTACATCACCGATGATGACTTGGTGGCTATTCGCAAAGCCCTTTTGAAATCAAGCGCCGACAACGAATCGCCTGAAACGCCATGAGCAAGGCGCACTTGCGTTTAAGCACGCTGCCTCAAGCGTGCCTTGTGGGTAGTAGAGGCGACCTCACGCAGCCCTTTGACCGCGTAATTACCGATACACGCTTGGTGACTGATGGCACGGGTGTTTGTTTTGTGGCCATTCGAGGTGCACGTCACGACGGGCATCGTTACCTCCACCAAGCCGTTAGCCGCGGCGTGCGTTTCTTCATCGTAGAAGACGCTTCAGAACTGCTTAAATTCGACGCCGTCACCTTCATTGAAGTCAAGCACAGCGTTCAAGCTTTGCAAGCGCTTGCAGCCCAGCATCGGCGCCAATTTGCGGCTGAGGTGTTTGCCATCACAGGCAGCAACGGCAAAACCATTGTGAAAGAGTGGTTGTATCAATTGTTGGCACCCGATTTCCGCATCGCGCGTTCGCCACGCAGCTACAACAGTCAAATTGGTGTGCCTTTGTCGGTTCTTCAACTGCAAGAAACCGACGAATTGGCACTTTTTGAGGCGGGCATTTCACATCCGAACGAAATGCGTGCTTTGGCCGAGGTTATCCAGCCCAAATTTGGCATTTTAACACACATCGGCGAGGCACATCGCGAAAACTTCGCTTCGCAGCGCGCAATCGCTGATGAAAAGTGCGTGCTGTTTCAAGGGTGTGAGGTTGTTTTTTTTCGGCTTGATCAGCCGGATGGGTTAGCCGCCCTGAACGCGTTAGCTTTCCAAGGAAGAAGGGTGACTTGGGCATTCAACAACCCCAACGCCGACCTCAATTGCAGCCGCTGGGTTCGCGGCGACGCCCATGCACAACTCACGCTGGCCTACAAAGGGATGGAGGCATGTGTTGATATTCCATTCACCGATGTTCATGCGGTATGCAACGCACTCACGTGCATCACGGTGATGCTCGATCGGGGCTATGATTTTAAGGTGATTGCCCAGCGGGTAGCCGAACTTCGTCCGCTTGAACTGCGCATGGAGCGCATGCAGGGGGTGAACAACAGCACGCTGATCACCGATGTTTGGAACAACGACCTCAATGCGCTGGAGGTTGCCCTCGATGAATTGGTTAAAATTACGCACGCCAAACGCCGGGTGTTGATTTTGAGCGACATTCTTCAAACAGGGGTCGCGCCGAAAGCCTTGTACACCCGTGTGAATAGCCTGTTGCAAAACCACCGCATTGATTTATTAATTGCTGTGGGAGGCGACTTGCAAGCGGCGCAAGCGATATTCACCATTCCGGCGCGTTTTTACGCAAACACCGGGGCATTGCTGCATGAGCTCGACGAGTTGGTTTTTAGCGACAGCGCAGTGCTCATCAAAGGGGCAAGCCATTTCAAATTTGATCGGGTGGTGCGTCGCCTGCAGTCGATGGCCCATTCGTCGGTGCTTGAAATTAATCTCACCCGCGTGGTGGCCAATTACAATTTCTACAAGAGCCGACTGCAAGGCAATACACGCGTGATGGCAATGGTCAAGGCTTTCGGCTACGGCACGGGTGGCGTTGAGCTGGCGTCAACACTTGCTTTTCATCGGGTTGACTACTTCGGAGTGGCTTATGTGAGCGAGGGGGTCGCGTTGCGGGCGGCTGGCATTGCCACGCCTATTTTTGTGTTGAGTCCGGATGCCGCAGGGATGCCCGCGTTGATCAAGCACCGCCTTGAACCTGAAATTTATAGCTTCCGCATTTTAGACACCTTGTTGGCTGAAATCAGCACGCACGATGGCGTAACGCAGTATCCGATTCACATCAAAATTGATACCGGCATGCACCGCTTGGGGTTTGCGCTGCACGAGTTGGCGGCCTTGGCCGAGCGACTCACGCATGAAACACGGGTGCGCGTTGTGGGTGTATTGAGCCACTTTTCGGCGGCCGACGATGCGGCTTACGACGCGTTCACCCGGCAACAAATCGCGCAGTTCAAGGAGGGTGCTGCACAGCTTGAAGCAGCATTGGGCCATCCTATTATGCGCCACATTTGCAACACTTCAGGACTGCTTCGTTTCCCGGAGGCCCATTTTGACATGGTGCGATTGGGTATTGGTTTGTATGGTGTGCCTGCCTGCCCGGTCGATGCGCCCCACATCCTGCCGGCAGGCAGTCTAAAAACACGCATTTCACAAATTCACACGATTGCTTCGGGTGAAAGTGTAGGCTACGGCCGCGGAGATCTTGCCGACCACCCGCGAACCATTGCAACCGTGCCTGTGGGCTACGCAGACGGCTATCCGCGCCACTTGAGTAAGGGAAAAGGATGGGCTATGATTCACGGCAAAAGCGCCCCGGTGGTAGGCAATGTGTGCATGGATATGACGATGCTCGATGTGTCCGATTTACCCTGCAGCGAGGGCGATGAAGTGCAACTTTTTGGCGATGCGCCAACCTTAAGTGAGTTGGCTGTTGCCGCGGGTACCATACCGTATGAAATCATCGCAGGCATCTCGCAACGTGTGCATCGGGTGTACTATTATGAGTAAAAACGTTTATCAACACTCAGCAATGGAAGATTGCGCTGAAATTTACTTCGGGTAAGTCGCTTACTCTTTGTATTTTGCACAGGCATTCGAAGAATGGCCTTTTGAAACCGAATCAATCCTGGAATAATGAAACATTTTTACGCTTTAATGGCTTTGTTTTTGCTGACGATTTCAGCAAATGCACAGCTGACTTTCGGTGAAACCGAATTTTTGCCGGGCGAAATGCTGGCTCAAGTAACCGACAACAGCAAGGTGAACCAAATTGTGCAAGATTTGGCCGTTGCCTATGGCAAGCCAACGGGCGTTGCACCCATCGCTATGCTCAGCGAGCACATGCGCATGTGGCACTTTAGCTTTGACGCATCGGCGGTGAATGCTTTTGACATGAAGCGCGCTTTTGCAAACCACCCCGACATTGTGCTCGTGCAGTTTAATCACACGGTGAAACAGCGCGAAACTACGCCGAACGACCCGCAGCTGAACCAGCAATGGCACCACGTAAATGCCAATGATGCCGACATCGACTCTGATTTGGCATGGGACATCACAACCGGTGGAACCACCGCTTTTGGTGATGAAATCGTTGTGTGTGTAATCGAAGGGGGCAACCTGAACCACCCCGATTTGGTTGACAACAAATGGGTGAATACCCAAGAAATTCCAGGGAATGGTATCGATGACGACGGCAACGGCTACATCGATGACTACAACGGATGGAACGTTCAATCACAAAACGACGCGGGCGTATTTACAGGAAACCACGGCACCCAAGTGATGGGGATGATTGGCGCTAAAGGCAACAATAACCTCGGCGTATCAGGCATCAACTGGGATGTGAAAATCATGTCTGTTGCCGGTGAAAACATCAGCAGCGAAGCCTCGGTTGTTTCAGCTTACAACTACCCGCTTACTATGCGCATGCTGTACAACACCAGCGGCGGAGCCAGCGGTGCCTTCGTAGTAGCAACGAACGCTTCATGGGGAATTGACAATGCCAATGCAAACAACTACCCCATTTGGTGTGCTGTTTACGACACGCTCGGTGAAGAAGGCATTTTGAGCTGCGGCGCAACCGCAAACAACAACGTTAACATTGATGTGGTGGGCGACATGCCTACCGGTTGTGCAAGCCCATACATGGTTGCCGTTACAGCGTCAAACAACAACGACGTGCGTACCTTCTCTGGGTATGGCATTAACACCATCGACTTGGCAGCACCCGGTGCTGATGTGTTCACAACCAGTGGCTCTAACAGCTACGGTTCAACATCAGGAACTTCATTTGCATCACCCTTAACCGCGGGTGCAATTGCACTTATTTACTCAACGCCTTGTCCGTCGTTCATGGCACTCGTAAGCGCCGACCCACAAGCTGGGGCCGATTATGTTTACCAAGTGTTGATGGAGGGTACTGACCCGGTTGCAAACTTGGCTGATGAAGTGATTAGCGGTGGTCGCTTGAATGCAAACAACTCGATTCAACTCATTTTACAAAGCTGCAGCGACAGCGATTGCCTCGCCCCATTTGGAGTAAACGCCTCGGCTGATGGCAACGGCAATTACACCGTTGCGTGGAATGCAACCGCTGCGATGCTCAGCTTCAACCTCCGCTACCGTGAAGTGGGCAGCGAGGTATGGATCGAGGTAAATGACCTCGATGCGACGTCATACACCATTCCAGGTCTTGATTGGTGTGCCGAAATTGAAGCGCAAGTTAGCGCGAGCTGTGAAGAAAGCGACAGCAATTGGTCTGCCATGGTCACATGGGTTACCGATGGGTGCTGCGAGTACCCAGAAGGTGATTCTTACACACTTTCAAACATTGGTGAAAACAGTGCGACCTTCAGCTGGTCAAGCGTACTTGCTGCACAATCGTACACCTTGGTACTCACCCCCATGGGCGGCGACCCGATTCAAATCGATGGCGTAACTGAAACGACCTACACCTTCACCGACCTCGATGCATGCACCATGTACGATGTTGCAATCGGTATCGTTTGTGTCGTTGATGGCCTCGCTCCTGAATTTGCAGGCAGCTTTACCACCTTTGGCTGTGGCCCATGTGCTGACTTGCCTTTCTGTGCATCTTTTGGCGGCACCGCTGACGAGTGGATTGATCGCGTCGTCATCAACACCCTCGAAAACACCAGCGGAAACAATGGCGGCTATGGCGATTACACCATGAACTTGAGTTTGTCAACCACACTCGATCCAGGGGGCAACTACGAAATCACGCTCACGCCGGGCTTTGAAGGCTTTGCATTTTCAGAGCTCTTCCGTGTATGGATTGACCTGAACCAAAATGGCTCATTCGAAGACAGTGAAATCCTTTACACCTCAGGCGCAGTGGCTGAAGCCACAACAGCAACCATCAACATTCCGGTAACGGCTGAGGCGGGCTCTTCGCGCTTGCGTGTGAGCATGAAATACGCGGGCTTCTTTGGTGCCGATCCGCCGCCCGTCTCGTGCGAAGAAATGGAATACGGCGAAGTGGAAGACTACTGCGTTGAAATTACCGATAACGTAATTGGCATCACAGAACAAGGAACAATTGCCTGGAACCTTTACCCGAACCCTGCAAATGATGTGGTTTACATCAGCATGCCAATGGGTGTTCATCGTTTAGAGGTTTTCGACCTAACCGGTCGGATGGTCGAGCAAACCACAACCCAAGGTAACCTTGAGCTTTCGTTCGCTGATCAACCTGAAGGCGTTTATTTAGTGCGCCTCACAACCGCAGCAGGAGAGCAATCAACACGTCGCGTGGTTATTGCACGCTAAATAAGATCATTTATACGAAAGGGCCGCATCAATTCGATGTGGCCCTTTTTGTTTGGGGCATATAAAAAACGAAGCGGGATTACTTTCGCAATCCCGCCTAGCTTTTTCAGTTTAAGACACGCCGTTTGATGAGTCAACCAAAACCTTCACAATAATTTTGGCGGTCTATATACTCTGATACGCGAGCACGCCCTGAAAGGTTTCGTTTCAAACGAAAATTATTTTCCAGAACACTTAAGGCTTGATTTTGAGCACTGCACTTGTCGAAAGGGTGTAACTATTTTATTGAATGCCGTATAAACGAGTCGTGACGAACCCGGAAATCGGGGGATGACGAAACTCGATCTTATGAAGCTCTCGCTGAACTCTTTGGCCCACATGACGCTGGCCGTGGTACTTTCGCTCTGTTCTGCAATGCAGTTACACGCGCAATTCGACACCGAATTCTGGATGCCCCCCATCTGGAATACGGGTCAAAGTGGCCACAACACGCCATCAGAATTGTTCATCACCACCCCTTCACCGAATCCGGTGAATGTGCACATTGAAACCGCCGATGGCACAACGTGGACATTTGACGGGGTTGTGGTCTCCGGTTCTCCTTTACAGGTTAACCTCACACCCGTGCTCGGTCAAACCGATGTGCCCAATGTGGTCGACGTCACGCGAGGCCTAGTCATAACTGCGTCACAGGCCATTCAGTGTGTACACAAAATCTCGGGGCAGTTTAACCAAACCCTGGTCACACTCAAAGGCCGCAATGCCAAAGGACAAGACTTCTGGGCGGGTTCGCAAGTGCGCAACATGAACGCAACCTACAGTCCGAATGAGTATCACTTCATTTCGGTGATGGCCTTAGAAGACAACACCACCATCACGATTGAAACGCCCTATAACATGTATTTGGCTGGTGCCGGCGATTTGCCCAATCCGCACACCATTACCCTCAATGCGCGTGAATCGTACCTCATTCGTGGCAACAACCCGATTGAACACGTGGCCGGTTCGCACATCACCTCCGACAAAGACATTGTGGTGAATTCTGGCTCGAGCCACACCCGCATCGCTGGCGGAAACGCCGCAGATGGCGGCACCGACCAAATTGTACCAATTGACCTCATGGGCTTAGAATTCGTGGTTGTCAAGGGCGATAACACCGGAAATTTCGACTACGCCATCATCGTGGCCACCGAAAACAATACCCAAGTTTACCTCGACGGCAATGCAACACCCGTTGCCACGCTCAATGCAGGTCAAGTCTATGATTACACATTGACAGGTTCAATGGGTGCGCCTCACTTGCTCCAAACGAACAAAGTAGCTTACTGCTATCACTTCACCGGTGCTTCGCAAGACGATGAAGTGGGCATGTCTGCCATTCCTCAAGTGGAGTGCACGGGCAGCCGTTACATTGAGTTCTCCAAATTTCAGGTGAACACGATCAATCAGGTCATGAACCTCACCGTACCTGCAGAGGCCGTTTCAACATTGACTGTGAATGGGGTTCCATACAACAACGTACCGGGCGCCGTAATTAATAACGTCCCCGGCAAGCCCGGGTGGATCGCTGTTGCGCTCCCCAATGCGTCGTTGAACGACAACAACATCATTACATCCGAAGGCTTTTTTCACGCAGGATTCCTCACCGGAAATGGTGGCGCAACTGGAACCTATGGCTATTTGTCGGGGTTCAACGATGCATTCGAGTTTCTCGATCCTTTCACACTTTTACCTTCGACCATTTACACCGTGGGTTCATTGTGTCAAGGCGAAAGCATCGACCACTGTTTGTTGGTCTTCAGTTGTTCCGATGACCACAACATCATCAATGTCGAGGGCAACATCGGTAACGTAACCGTTACCCCGCCCACAACACCTTTTGACACCTGTTTCACTTACACCGCTCCGTTCAACCACGTGGGGGGCGATACCCTCACCCTCACCGTTGAAAACCGCTTTGGCTTCACGGGCCAAATTGACGTGGTATTTGTTGTGCTTGACCCAAATACGCCAATTGATGCCGGCAGCAATCAAGAGCTGTGCAACGGGGTATCCAATGCTACGCTTACCGCGGTGAATCCTGATCCGCTTGTTACGGGCACGTGGTCATTGGTTTCAGGAAGCGGAACCATCATCAACCCCAATAACCCTACAACGCCAGTAACCGGCTTGGGACTTGGCCCGAACGTTTTCCAATGGACGCTCGATTATGGATGCGAGGTGGTGTCAGACAACACCACAATCATGGTCTACGATGGCGCGGTGCCCGACGCCAATGCCGGCCCCGACGCCGAATTGTGTTCGAATGCAAATACCTATGTGATGCAGGCGAACAATCCAGGAAACACTGCGGTTGGCACGTGGGAAATCTTGCAAGGAACAGCAACCATCTTCAACATCAACAGCAACACGGCCCTGGTCACAAACCTCGGCATCGGCCAAAACATTTTCCAATGGAACCTCGATAACGGGCCATGCGATGGAAACGTGAAGACCGACCAAATGAGCATCTTTGTTTACGATGTCAACCATCCAGCAGCCAACGCAGGAAATGACCAATCGTTCTGCTCAAACGGATTCACATCTGCGTCACTCACTGCAAACACGCCCATTTTCCCCGCAACAGGAGTGTGGACGGTCGTTTCGGGCAACGGCACCTTTGCCAATCCGAACGCGCCGAACACCACCGTTTCAAACCTCAGCATCGGAGATAACGTGTTCATGTGGTCAATTGACAATGGACCATGCAGCAGTCCGCTCACCGATACCGTTACCATTACCTTGTATGACAGTGCGGTAGCCGTTGCCAATGCGGGCAGCGACGCCCAATTGTGCACACCAACAACGTCATACGCCCTTCAAGCGGTTGAACCGGTTGGTCCGGGCTTTGGCACATGGTCGGTGATTTCAGGAAGCGCTACGTTTTCCGATGTACAAGCAGCAAATGCGCTTGCATCTAACCTCTCGATCGGCGAAAACATCCTACGCTACACCATCAACAACGGACCGTGTGCCACCACCGGTTCGTTTGACGACGTAGTCATTACCGTATTCGACAACAACCATCCGCCAGCGGCAGCTGGTGAAGACCAACAAATTTGCGTCAACAACCCTGCTGAAGCATTGATCAACCTCGGAGCCGTTGCAACTGCATTTCCTGCAAGCGGCACCTGGAGCGTGATTTCAGGTGGAGCAACCGTTGTGGAGCCCAACAATCCGAGCAGTGCGGTAACCAACTTAAGCATGGGAACCAATGTGTTCCAATGGACGGTCAGTAACGGCCCGTGCGGCGCGCCAACATCCGATCAAATGACCGTTACCCTCTTCGGCGACGACATTGATGCCACCGATGCCGGCGAAGACGTGTCGTTCTGTACGCCAACAAGCACCTATATCATGCAAGCTGAACCGGCGCCCTTCCCAGCCGTTGGACAGTGGACGCTCGTTTCAGGAACAGGAACCATTTCAAACGTCAATAACCCGAACGCCTCCATTTCAGGCTTGGGCATCGGAGCTAACGTTTACCGTTGGTCGATTTTGAACGGCCCTTGCCCCGGAAAGTCAATCTTTGATGAGGTGACCATCTTTATTTATGACGAGAATGCGCCTGCAGCCAATGCCGGCCCGAACCAATCATTCTGTGAAGACCCGGTTTCACCCATCACTGTGAACCTGGCGGCCAATGCGGTCATCTTCCCGGGAACAGGAACATGGTCGGTCGTTAGCGGCTCGGGAACCTTCGCCAATGCAAACAGCAATACCACGGCGGTTACCAACCTCAGTGTTGGAGAAAACATCTTCGCATGGACCATCGATAACGGCCCTTGCGCACCCGGCGTAAGCACTGATCAGGTCAGTATTTTCGTGTTCAGTGCGAGTCAAGCCCCTGCCGACGCGGGCGCAAACCAACTCCTGTGCAGCGACAACCCAACAACCACCCTTCAAGGAAACGCGGTCACATTCCCAGCCGTAGGTACTTGGACCTTGCAAAGCGGACAAGGCACAATCGTTGATCCAACCAATCCAAACACCGCTGTAACGGGCTTGGGCGTTGGCGCAAACGTTTTTGTGTACACCGTTCAAAATGGCCCTTGCGGAGCGGCAAGCACTGATCAAATGACCATCACGGTTTTTGAGGGTGCATTGTCTCCGGCTAACGCCGGGATGGACCAGGTCGTGTGCTCAAGCTCGCCGGTGGTAACCCTCGCGGGCAACCAGCCTACGCTTCCAGCCACAGGGGTTTGGACGCTCGTTTCTGGATCAGCAACGATTACCAATCCAAACCTCTTCAATACAACCGTAACGAACCTCGGGGTTGGAGATAATGTGTTTCAGTGGACGGTCGAAAATGGCCCCTGTTCAGGATTCACCTCCGATCAGGTCACCATTACCGTGCACAACGCGGCACTGCCGGCGGCCAATGCGGGCGTTGATCAGCAGCTCTGCATGCCACAAACGTCAACCACACTCGCGGGAAGCGCTACACCTTATCCGGCCGTGGGTACATGGCAAGTCATTTCTGGAACCGGCATTTTTGCTGATGCAAACAATCCGAACACCACGGTAAGCGGCTTGTCGGTTGGTCAAAACACCTTCCGCTGGACTGTCACCAACGGCCCCTGTCCGCCCGCCTCAACCCTCGACTTGGTTTCGATATTTGTCTTCGACAACAACCAAACCATCACAGCTGGTGCCGACCAGAGCTTCTGTACACCTGTAAGCGCGGCAACCCTTGCAGGTACAGCGCCTATTTTCCCTGCGACAGGACAATGGACCTTGATTTCTGGTTCAGGAACCATCACCAATCCGAGTGCGGCAACAACCGGCGTAACCGGCTTGGCGATTGGTGACAATGTATTCCAATACACCATCAGCAATGGGCCGTGTGCGCCCGGCAGTTTAGTAGATACCATCGTCATCACCATTTTTGACAACGATCAGGCCGATGCCAACGCTGGTCCCGATCAACAAATTTGCTCACCCAACACCACAACGACCCTTGCCGCCAACGCGGCTGTGTTCCCGGCAACGGGTCAATGGACCGTGGTGTCAGGAAGCGCGGTGCTGGCTGATTCAACAAACCCCAACACGAGCGTAAGTGGCTTGGGTGTTGGCACCGTTGTGTTGCAGTGGACAATTAACAACGGCGCGTGTAACCCCACAACCACCAGCGACCAGGTGACCTTGCAAGTGTTTGACAGCACTGCGCCGACAGCCAATGCGGGTGCCGACCAGCAGCTGTGTTTACCAACGAATTCAACAAGCTTGCAGGGCAATGCGCCAACAGCGCCTGGAACTGGCTTGTGGACACTCGTGAGTGGTTCGGGGAACATCGCGACTCCGAGCAATCCGAACAGCAACGTTACCGGACTGGGCATCGGAAACAACGTATTTCAGTGGACCGTGAACAACGGCGCGTGTGGAGGCATCTCTACCGATCAAGTTGTGATTTCGGTCTTTACCCCGAATGCTCCAGTAGCCAATGCGGGCGAAGATCAGTTCTTGTGTACGCCTGATAACTTTACGACTTTGCAAGGCAATACCCCACAAATACCCGGCACCGGAATGTGGACCTTGGTTGAAGGAAGTGGCGACATTCTTAACCCATCGAGCCCAACTGCAACCCTTCAAAACCTGGCCATCGGTGAAAACATCTTCCAATGGACCATCAACAACGGTCCGTGTGGCAATACCAGTGATCAGGTGAGCATTTTCGTCTTCGACGGAGGGGCACCGCAAGCCAATGCTGGCCCTGATCAAATCCTTTGCACCCCGTTGAACAGTGCAAGCATGGCGGCTTCGCCCGCACTCGATCCAGGCGTTGGTACCTGGACCTTGGTCAGCGGTTCAGGGGTGATTGTTGAACCCAACAACCCGAACTCCCTCATCACAGGTTTAGGAGTAGGCATAAATATTTTTGCTTGGACCCTTGACTATTCGACATGTGGCGTGCAAGAAGACTTTGTGAGCATCGTAGTGTATGATTCAAGCATCGCCCCTGCCAATGCCGGTGCAGATCAAGAATTATGCACCCCAACTGACGCGACCAACCTCACTGCTACCGCCGTCGCGTTACCAGCCATTGGCACATGGACGCTCCTCAGCGGTTCGGGTGACATCCAAAACGCGAACAACGCGAATACAGCGGTTACAAACCTCGCGCTGGGTGAGAATGTCTTTGTGTGGACCGTTTTCAACGGCAATTGCCTCGCCCTCGAAGACCGTACCGATACCGTAAGCATCTTCGTCTTCAATGCCGACCTCGCAGCGGCTGACGCCGGTCCGAACCAATCGCTGTGCACACCGAATACTTCAACTACATTGGCAGGCAGTCCATTAAGTGGTCCTGCAACTGGCTTGTGGACTTTGGTGAGCGGCGGTGGAACATTGCTTGATCCAACCAGTGCAAACTCGGCCGTGACCGGATTGCCCGTTGGCGAGAACGTCTTCCAATGGACTGTTGACAATGGCAATTGCCCCGACGCGCTGACCAGCGATGTCGTAAGCATCTTCGTTTTTGATCAAAATCAGCCTGCAGCGAACGCGGGGCCTGATCAACAACTCTGTACCCCTGTGGCGTCGATCAATTTGGCGGCCAACGCGGCCATTTTCCCTGCCGTGGGCACGTGGACGCTCATTAGCGGATCAGGTACAATTGCAAACGTGAACGATCCGAACACCGTGGTCACAAACCTTACACCCGGAGAGAACATCTTCCGCTGGCGAATTCAGAATGGCCCCTGTGGCGCATTCACACAAGACTTCGTTTCGATCTTTATTTTCGACCAATTCAACGCCGCCGCCGATGCGGGTGATGACCAAGAATTGTGCTTCCCGAGCACGTCGACGGTGTTGAACGCCAACACACCAAATGCGCCCGCCGTAGGCTCGTGGTCGTTGATTAGCGGTTCAGGCACGATCAGCAACATCAACAATCCGAACGCTACAGTTAGCGGACTCGGCCTTGGAGAGAACGTATTCGTATGGACCATCAACAATGGCCCTTGTTTGAACGGAATAACGACCGACACGGTCAGCATATTCGTGTTTGATCCAGCAACGCCTGTTGCCGCAGCAGGAAGCGATCAGTTCTTGTGCACCCCGCTCACAGCCACAAGCCTTGCAGCCAACACCGTGCCATTCCCAGCAGTGGGAACATGGACACTGGTGCAAGGGTCGGGCAGCATTGCTGACATCAACGACCCGAACTCCGAAGTGAGTGGATTGGGCATCGGGGTGAACATTTTCGAATGGACGATTTACAACGGTTCATGCGCAGGCAGCGGATCGTCTGATCAAATGACCATAACGGTGTACGATGAAACGCAAGCGAATGCGAATGCCGGTGTTGATCAACAACTTTGCTCACCGCAAGAGGCGACCATGCTCGCAGCCAATCCGGCGATATTCCCGGCAACGGGCTCATGGACACTCGTACAAGGTTCAGCAACCATCGTTGACGTGAACAACCCGAACTCACCGTTGATCGGCATCGGTTTAGGAACAACCGTGCTTCAATGGACCATCAACAACGGCGTGTGTGCGAATGCAAGCACTTCTGACCTGGTTGAAATTTCACTTTTCGCTTTCGATGCCGAAACAGCCGATGCGGGTGAAGACCAAGAATTCTGCTTCCCAACGACGCAAACAACGCTTGACGCAAACGCAACAACAGGCGCTGCAGTTGGCGCATGGCAAGTGATCAGCGGTACAGGCACCTTTGCCGACGCGAACAATGCGAATACCCTTGTGACGAACCTCTCAATTGGTGAGAACGTGTTCGCTTGGGTAATCGATAACGGGCCATGTGGTTTCAGCAGCGACGAAGTTACAATCCGCATCTTTGACCCTGAGGCACCCGTGGCTGCCGCAGGCGACGATCAGTTCTTCTGTACCCCCATCAGCACCACCGTGCTCAACGGCAATACACCTGCCACACCTGGCACCGGAACGTGGACGCTCGTTAGCGGCATGGGTACAATCAATGCCATCAACGATCCGAACTCAGCGCTCAGCGGTTTGACCATTGGTGAAAACATCTTCGCATGGACCATTTACAACGGGCCATGTGCTGAACCGACCGTTGATTTTGTGTCGATCTTCATTTACGATGAGAACCATCCGGATGCCCAAGCAGGGCTCGATCAGGAGCTCTGTCTCCCGCAAAACAGCACCTTGCTCAATGCGACTCCGGCGATATTCCCCGCCTTTGGCACGTGGACGCTGCTCGAAGGCAGTGGAAGCATCGGCGACATCAACGATCCAAACAGCTTTGTTTCAGGTTTGACGCTGGGTGCAAACACCTTCGTGTGGACCATCAACAATGCGCCGTGCGACTTTGCCCTGAACCCCGATACAGTAACCATCTATGTTTTTGAGGAGGACATCATCCCGGCGTCAGCCGGAAACGATCAACTCTTTTGCTCACCGGTAGCCGAAACGACGTTGACTGCTGCGCCTTTGACCTCACCGAATACGGGAACGTGGGAATTGCTCGCAGGAACAGGCAGTATTGATGCACCTTTTGAACCAACGACCGGGGTGAGTGCGCTTGCCGTGGGTGAAAACGTGTTCGTATGGACGGTTTATAATGGTCCGTGTGATTTGGCGCTGAGCAGCGATACGGTTTCGGTCTTCATCTTTGATGAAAATCAAGCCCCTGCGGATGCGGGCGTTGATCAAGAGTTGTGTTTACCGGTCAACAGCACCTTCCTCGAGGCCAATGCGCCAATATTCCCTGCTACAGGGTTCTGGCAAGTGCTTTCAGGAAGCGGAACCATTGCCGATGTTACAGCACCCTTTACGCAAGTATCTGACCTTGGAGCAGGCACGAACGTGTTCCAGTGGACGATCAGCAATGGGCCTTGCGAAGATGCTGTGACCACAGATACGGTGAATATTTTGGTGTTCACTGAAGATGCCGCGGCCGCAAACGCTGGCCCAGACATCGATGTGTGCACACCGGTGAGTGAGGTAACGCTGCAAGCGGTTGCGCCAACTGAACCTGGAACAGGAACTTGGAGCATTGTTTCAGGCAGCGGGTCGATTTCGAATAGCAATGATCCGAATGCGGTGTTGAGCGGCTTGCCAACCGGCACGCACATCTTGCAATGGACCGTTTACAACGGCCCTTGCCTCAACAACAATACCTTCGACTTCGTTACGGTAACCGTATTTGACGCGACGAATGCGCCGGCTGATCCGGGTCCGAGTCAAGAGATTTGCGCCCCAGACAGCGAGGTTCAACTGAACGCAGTAGCTCCGATCTTCCCAGCGACAGGCGCTTGGAGTGTGCTTTCAGGCAGCGGCAGCATCAGCGACGTGACTGATCCGCAAGCGACGATAAGTGGCTTGAACATTGGTACCACCGTACTGAGCTGGACGGTGTCAAATGGTCCGTGTGAAGACGCGTCAAGCGCAATCACGACGATCACCATTTACAACCCCGATTCACCTGACGCTGCAGCCGGTGACGACCAAGAATTCTGCACCCCATTCGGTGGCGCAGTGCTGGCGGCAAACACACCTTTGCAACCCGCGGTGGGTACTTGGACGCTTATCAGTGGGGCGGGTGACATCACCAACGTCAACGCACCGAATTCAACCGTGTTCAACCTCGGTTTAGGCGAAAACATTTTTGTATGGAGCATCTATAATGGTCCGTGTGCAAATGGCTTAACCACCGATACGGTGTCGATCTTCGTGAACGACTTGAGTGTTGCTGCCGCAGATGCGGGTCAAGACCAAGCTTTGTGTGGTGCACCGCTTGAATTGCAGTTGCAAGGCAGCGAAACCATTGGAAACACAGCCACCGGCACGTGGACGGTGCTCGAAGGAGGCGCTGATTTTGAGAACGTGAACAATGAAGCCACGTACATCAGCAACTTGCAGCCTGGGGTGAACACCTTCTTATGGACGGTTGACAATGGTTTCTGCGGAATAACGTCGGATGAAGTAACGATTGTGGTCTTTGATCCGGAGTTGCCAACGGCATTTGCAGGCACCGACCTCGAAGTGTGTGAAGATGATTTTAACATCTTCAACCTGCCAGCGAGTGAGGTTGAGTTCCCCGCTTCGGGAACATGGACCGTACTCGAAGGACCCATTGACATTGGTGATTTGAGTGATCCGAGCAGCACCGTGTGGAGTTTAGGCAGCATTCAATCGCCGTTGACGCCGGTGGTGAGCACGATCGTTTGGACGGTGGATAACGGTCCGTGTGGTACATCAGCCGATTCAGTGAGCTTCACTTTGCTCGATTGCCTTACGCTGGAGATCCCTGATGCATTCTCTCCAAACGGAGACGGAATTAACGACGTGTTTGAGATTCCGAACCTCTTCAAGTACGACAACAACAGCATTAAGATTTTCAACCGATGGGGTGCCTTGGTTTATGAGGCCGCGCCGTACAAAAATGACTGGGACGGACGCTCTCAGCACCCGGCAACCATTGGTGAAGAACTTCCTGTGAGTACCTACTACTTCATTTTGGATCTCGGCGAACTGAATATCCCGGTATACAACGGATTCATTTACCTCAAGCGATAACAAGGCTTATGAAAGCGCTCAAATACCTCTTCGTGCTTACCCTCTCATCCGCCGCTTTAGGCGCAAAAGCACAACAAGACCCGATGTACACACAGTACATGTTTAACATGCTTACCGTGAACCCGGCGTATGCAGGCAGTGCAGACGTGCTTACGGCGAGTGCGATTTATCGGCACCAATGGGTCGAGTTTGATGGTGCCCCGCGCACCCAAACCCTGTCGATTCACAGTCCGCTCAAACGAGAGAGCATCAGCGTGGGCGGCACCATTGTCAACGACAGTCACAGCGTTGTGCGCATGACCGGCTTGTACGGCGATGTGAGCTACCGCATCTTCTTCGACCGAAGCCAACTTGCGTTTGGACTGAAAGCAGGGCTCAACCTCTTGCAGGCGAATCTTTTGGAGTTAAATCCGGTTGATGCGAACGACCCTGTTTTTCAGGCGAACATCAGCAACAAACCGCTCCCCAATTTTGGTGCGGGTGTGTTGTGGTACTCTGACAAGAGCTTTGTAGGTTTGAGTGCCCCGAAGTTGCTTACCAATCAGTTGATTGATTCAAGTTTGCCCTCGTTCAATGCCAACCGCGAGCGCCGCCACTTCTTCTTAGCTGCCGGAACGCTGATTGAATTGAACAACTACATCTATTTCAAGCCATCGGGCATGTTGCGCGTGGTTGACGGTGCTCCGCCATCGTTTGATCTTACCGCGAACTTTATGTTCTATGAGCGTTTTTGGGTTGGAGGGATGTACCGCTACCAAGAATCGGTAGGCTTGTTGCTGCAATACGTCATCAATGAGAAGCTGCGGGTAGGTTATTCGTACGACTTCTCGACAACGGAAATCAGAACCTATTCAACCGGCAGCCACGAGATTATGCTCGGGGTTGATTTTGGACGCCAACCGGGCGCTGACATTTCGCCGCGCTTCTTTTAACCCACCAAAACACGAAAATTATGGTACGCCATTTGCTTTTAATATTCTTGGTTGGGTTTCTGATCACAGGAGCTCTGCCTTTGCACGCGCAAAAGCATCGGCACAAACTGGCCGACCAACACTATTCGACCTTTAATTTTAAAAAGGCCGCCGAGATCTACGAAGACATTCTGAGGAAGAAACCTGACGATGCATTGGCTTTGCGCCGCGCGGGAGAAAGCCGCATCCGCATTGATCAGCACCTGCTTGCCGAGCCGCATTTGCAGCGCTTGTCAACATTGCCAGATGCCAAACCTGAAGACCTTTTACGCTTGGCGTATGTGCTCAAAGTGAATCGCAAGTACGATGCTGCGGTGATGGTTTATGAACGCTATTTGGCCTTTACGAACGACCCGTATTTGGTTGGGTATACCGACAACGACTGGGCGTCGCGCATTGTGCGTGACAGCGCGCGTTTTGAAATCAGAACCACGCTCATCAACTCACCCGAGTCTGATTTTGCGCCCGCATTCAGTGACGAAGGTGTAATTTTTGCGAGCGCACGAAAGCAAGGTAAAGGCCGTCGTCGCACGTACAATTGGACCGATCAATCGTACCTGAACATGTACCGCGCGACGGTTAATCCTGATTCTTCCTTGTCACAAGCGAAGGTGATTAAAAACAAAACCAACAGCCGCTACCACGAAGGAACAATCACGTTTGACCGAAAGCAGAAAGTGGTGTATTTCACCCGAAACAACCACCACAAAGGCAAACGCAACGCCGACGCCGACAACAATCTGAATTTGGGAATCTATTACGCGAGCTACAACGGCACTGAAATCGGAAAACTGAAACCTTTCCCATTCAATGACCCGGCCTACTCAATTGGTCACCCCGTGATTTCTGCAGATGGCAAAGCCATGTACTTTGTCAGTGATATGCCCGGAGGGTTCGGCGGAACCGACATTTATGTGTCGTACCGAAACCTCGATTTCTGGAGCAACCCCGTCAATTTAGGCCCCAAGATCAATACCCCGGGCAATGAAATGTTTCCGTTTATCGATGCGCAAAACACGTTCTATTTTTCGTCAGATTGGCATCCTGGGCTGGGTGGATTAGACCTCTTTTACACCACATTGGATGATGAGTCTGTACCTGTGCGCAACTTTGGATACCCCGTCAATAGCTCTTTTGACGATTTTGGGTTAATCACATACAGCGACGGTTTGCGAGGCTATTTTTCGAGTAATCGCCAAGGTGGTGAGGGCGACGACGACATTTATGAGTTCATCGTGCGCAAGGCTGAAACCATTGAAATCAGCGGTAAGGTGATAGATATTGCAACGATGAGTCCGATCCCCAATGCGACCATCTTATTGAAAGATGCTCAAAACCGCGAAGTGCTCCAAGTGGTTGCCAATACAGATGCCGATGGCAATTACCGCTTTCAAGTGCCCTTTGACCAAACGTATACGATAATTGGCGTGAAGAACGGCTACTTTCAGAAGGAAGTGAAGGTGAACAGCAGCGACAAATCGGGTTACCTTGACCGCGTCGATTTACCGCTCACGGCTTATGCCTACGCGGCAGAAGGACGGGTCTATTATTCGGATGACGGCAAACCTGCCGACGGCGCGACTGTACTTTTAAAGAGTGTTGATGGCGTTGTGTTGCAAGAAATGGTGGTTACTGAAGACGGCCTCTATCACTTTGGGTTGAGTCCGGAATCGCAGTACACCCTTGAAGCATTCAAGGCCGCATACCCGCCACAGAGCATTGCTTTAGATACCCGTGGTAAACCAGCGACCATTATTTATTCTGATTTGCAGCTCTTTGCGTATGAAAAAGGCAAGGTGATTCGATTGGATAATATCTATTACGATTACGATCGCCATGAAATTCGCACGGATGCGGCACGCGAACTTGATCGCTTGGTGAAAATCATGCGCGACAACCCGACCATGAAAATCGAGTTGAGTTCACACACCGATGCCCGTGGCAGCGATGCTTACAACTTGCGCTTGTCGCAGCGCAGGGCACAGTCAGCCGTTGATTACTTAATTTCGAAAGGAATTGATAGCAGCCGCCTTATAGCAAAAGGCTACGGCGAGACCCGCCTGCTGAACCATTGTGCCAACGATGTGGAATGCGCTGACGCCGATCATCAATTCAATCGCCGTACCGAGTTTACAATACTTGATCTCTAGCACGTGATTAAAGGAAAAACGGGGGTGACTGTCAAAAGTCACCCCCGTTTTCATTTATAGTTTTTAGTTTTTCACTATTTCCCACCGCCAGGCATATTCATAAGCGAATAGCCGGCTGTGGAAATGCTGTAGTTGATGTTGCGTTGGATTTTAGTCACCTGCATGGTTGCCTTTTCACCGTTCTTTTTTTCGGTCGAGGTGAATTCCATGGTCATACCCATGGGGTACTCAGTCACGCTTGAGAAACCCCCGGCGCCTTTGCCTGAAGCGCCCATTGCACCGAATGCCTTAAACAGGTCGAGTTGTTCTTCGCGGGTTACCCAATACTCAACGGTGTTTGATTCGTCTTCCATGATGTATTCGTCGCACGAGTAACCTAAAATGGTTTTGGTACGGCCTGTTTTGCGGAAATTAACATCCGTGGCGTCATCGGTTGTTTCAACTTCAGTGGCGAATTTTGACGGATCGAAATCGATCGCCATCGCCATTTTCGAACCGCCCATATCCATCAGCATAATCATTTGGTACTTCGTCATATCAATGATTGATACTGAGTTCATGCCCTCCATGATGGCTTTTACCCCAACGTGGGTTTCGCTGTCGCTGAAGTACATTTGCATGGTTTGCACGCCCTCACTCTTGCCTTTTTTGTCGAAAGATTCAATGCGCATATCGACCTGGTGATCGAAATCGTAGTTGCTCTTTAACTCGGCTGAAGACGCACCAAACATGCCATAGGCCGCTTGTGACTCTGTGGTTGAGGTGCTACTCGTCTCATTGTCTGATGTTTGTTCTGGAGCTTGCTCTGAAGCGCTTTTATCTTTCTTTTTTCCTTTTCTAAATACACCTTCGATGGCGTCAAGACCTTTATCAATACCTTGGTCAATGCGTTGATCAACGCGGTCGTTGGCTTTTTGGGTTGCGCGATCGGTTGTGCGATCAACGATTTGCGCTTGGGCAGACGCAGAAAAAATAATCGCCAAAGCAAGGGCGAGGCAAGCATTCACAGTTCTCATGGGTTTCACTTTGCAGCAAAGTTAGGCAAGCCGTTGAAGGCGCAGAACGCTTATTGAGCCAGTTGCAATTTCAGTTTGTAAACGGTTGTTTTTCGGAGGTGGTTGGTGGTCAAGGCCTCATCGGGCAAATAAACCAAGCAGATCGTCTTTTCGACTGCGCGAAACCGGGACTTCGGTTTGATCATCCATCACCAAATAGCCCCCGCTGCCTTTGACATAGCGCGAAATGCAATTCAAATTAACCAAATGTGAATGGTGCACCCGAAAGAAGCCATGTCCGCTCAAAACCTCTTCAATTTCTTTCAGCGTTCGAGAAACCAACACTTTGCGTTTGTTAATGAAGTAAACCGTCGTGTAATTCGATTGCGACTCGCAGCGCAAAATCTCTGACGGCAACACAAAGTCTAATCCTTCGCCAGAGGGTAGCGCTATTTTGTTGATGGTTTTTCCTTCCAAACGACCAAAGAGCAACTCAAGCTGCTCGTCGCTTACGCCTTTGCGCCCCAATTCATTGTAACGGTCAATGGCATGTTGGAGGTGTTCGCCACAAATGGGCTTGAGCAAGTAATCAATGGCACTGAATTGAAAGGCTTTCAAAGCAAACTCGTCGTATGCGGTGGTGAATACCACGCCGAAATTCACTTCGGGCAAGGCTTGAAGTAACTCAAAGCCATTCATCCGAGGCATTTCAATATCCAAGAATAGCAAGTCAACATTCAACTTTGGTAGGGCCTTAACGGCTTCAAGGGCATCATTGAATTCGCCCACGACTTGCACATCCGCCGGCAGGCGCTCCAATTCAAAACGCAAGGTTGCTGAGCAATGTTTTTCGTCATCGATGATCGCAATGCGCATAAGCTAATGAATTAGAAGTGAATAGGGATTCGCAAACGCACCAGTGTGCCGCAGGCTGTGCCATCAGGCATGTAGAGGTCAATAACTTCAATCATGCGGTCGGTCGATTGCAGCTTGATCATGCGTTCGAGTCGATTTCGGGTAATGTCAATGCCCAAACTCTTGCCGCGGGTAGCCGATTTAGAGCCCATTTCAGCGGCTTTTTTCCGTCCTACGCCGTTGTCTTCGATTTCGCAAACCAGCTCGTTTCCTTTCAAAGATAGGCGAATTGACAGTTTACCAGCATCCGTTTTATGCATTAATCCATGCCAAATCGCGTTCTCTGCAAAGGGTTGAATAAGCAAGGGTGGAAGCTCCAATTCTTCGGGTTCAATGGCCGAATCAACGACCAATTCAAAGTCGAATTTTTGATCAAACCGCAACCCTTCCAGTTCCACATAAAGGCGCAATGCCTCTAATTCGGTGGCCAAACTCACGCGTTCTTGCTTCGAATTCGAGAGAATTAAACGGATCAAGCGACTGAATTTCGTGAGGTAATCGGCTGCTAAGTCGGTCTGATTTCGAATGATGAAATACTTGATGCTGTTGAGGCTGTTGAATAAGAAATGCGGATTCATTTGTGCCCGCAATGCTTGCATTTCGATTTCGGCGATGCGCTGGCCGTATTCTGAACGAATGCGGGCTTGCTTGCGCAATTGGATGTAGCGGGTGCGGTATAAACCATAAATCAAGGCCACGAAGAGCACGGCGAGCAACCACCAAAACGCATCGGTTTGCATGAAAGGGGTGTCTACCGAAATGTTTAGTTGAATGGTATCGTCAAGCCAATTGCCATTTTCGTCACCCACGCGGAGTTCAAGGGTAAAATCTCCCTCGCGCCATGAAGGAAAAAACACGCGGGGTTCTTCAACCATTTGCCAATCACTGCGCCCCGGAATACGCCAACTGTACATAAAGCGGTCAGGCTGAACAAAACCCAAGCCGCTGAAAGCAACCTCTAAGCCATCGCCATACTGAATCGTGATTTGATTGCCCTGGGGAATTGCCGGTGCGCCATTGATGCGCACCTCATGCAGTATGGTTCGTTCAGGCGACGGTTGGGCACGCAATTGCTCAGGATAAAACCAGGCAATGCCATAATGCATGCCTACCATGGCCCGTCCATCAGGTAAAATGCTAATGTAATGGTAAGAGAGGTCGCGATAGAACAAACCGTCTTCTTCGTTGAATGCACGCACTTTGGTGCTTGCTTTCTCATCGATTGAGAAAAGCCCTCCAGGAGAAACCCCCCAAATGCGCCCAGCGGGGTCAATTGCGAAGTCTGCGATGTGCAAACTAGGCAATCCGTTTTCCCGGTTGTATTGCCGAACAGATTGGTCAGATATCCCGTACGAATAAACCCCCTCGGCCGTTGTAGCAAAAATTAGGCGGTCGCCGTTGCGTTGTATTCTGCCGTAGGCGTTGCGTTCAAAGAAGCCGCAAGCCGCACAATCGTCTTTCAAGGGGCGGATTTCTTGGTCGGTCACATGAAAAACACCGTTGTAGCTGGCAACGTAGGCGCCGTCATCGTTGTCAGGTGCGATGCTGTAAATCCGGTTGGCAACACCCAGTTTTCCATCGGGTGAGATCACTTTTTTTCGTTGCTCACCTTCGCCACTAAGCCACCACGTCTTCAAGGTTCCGCTTGCACGGTCATAGCGTGCAAGCCAATTGTCAATTGTACCGAACCACCAGTAACGCTGGTTGCTCGACTCTTCAGAAGTTACTAATCCGCTGTACTTTGAAATCGGATCAATTTCTGGACTCAGGTCGAGGAGAACCTTCCAGTTGTTGCTTTCTGAATCAAACTCGTAATATCGATTGTAGCCTGAGGCGCGAATTTTGCCATCCGCCGTTAGGCGCAAACTTGTAATATCAATTCGGTACTCATTCCCATCCGCGGTGAAGCCTTCGTCGGGTGCATACGTGTCAAAATTCAGGGTGTTCGCATGCAAGCGCAAGGAACCCCTTGCACGGGCGACGCTCACAAAAAGCTGGTCGTTTAATGGGGCGATTCGCGCAACGGAACTGTACTCATTTTCAACCCCAATTGCTTCAGAATAATCTCTGTAGCCGATTTGGTAGTTGTCTTCAGAGTGCATGAAAAGTCCTGAGTTTGAACCAAACCAAACAATGCCCCGGTGATCAATAAACCCACAACGCCCCATGATTTCTCCGCGAGTGGTGCTCCATTTTTCATGCGTGTCGATGAAGTGAAATGCACCCGCTTGCCGATCCCAAGCGGCTACGCCTTTGTCGCGTGTAACCACCCAATAGGTTTTCGCCTTGCTAGGATAAGGCATAAGCACCATGGCTTGGTTAAACACCATGCTCACCCCTTCTTCTTGATACACGTGCTTTTCAGTAAACAGCCGTGTTTTTCGATCAAGCACATGAACGCCTTCGCCACGTGAACCAACCAAAACTTCGTGTTCGTCGGCTAGCACGCCCGTATAGTAAGGCACATTCTTCGTTAAACGAAAGGGTGACTCAAAGTGAGTGATGCCCGGTTCATCATTGAAATTCAAACAGTACAGTGAATCGCCGCTGAGCCAAATTTCATCGTTGATTCCGTGGCTCAATGCTGACAACTGTAAGATGCGGTTCGGATATAAGATTTCATAACTAAAATCACGCAGCTTGAATCGAACCAAGCCGCCTGATGATTTTGGACCTTTCCAATAAGCGGCTAAAACGGTGCTGTCACTTTCGAAGATCAATGCGCGGGCATTGGCATACGGCAACTGGTTCTCGGCCATGGGATGCGCAATCGAAGCAAAGGTTTCGTTGGCAGGATCATAAACCTGAAGTCCCTCGCTGGCCAAAGCAATTAGCATTTTGCCTGCGCCAAGGTGCAAAAGATCCATGACGTAATTTCCGGCCATTGCACCCGGTTGGTCGGAGGCAAAAAAATGCTTGAAATTGCTGCCGTCGAATCGGTTCAACCCTTCTTCGGTGCCCACCCAAATAAACCCAAACGCATCTTCTTGAATGGCGGTAACATTGTTCGCTGTGAGGCCATCATCAATCGAAAAATGCTTAAATCGTTCAGGCCATTGTTGCGCAAGCAAAATGGTCTGCCCAAAGAACAGCAGAAGTAGTAATCCGAAATTCCCCTTCATTCGATGCCGAATATAACGCCTCAACCCATGCGATTCAACCCAAAACGAGTGCTTGGCTATTTTTAAGATTAATCGGTAAAATAAAGGCGGTGGTTGTAACACCACCGCCCTTACCTCTTCACAGTTACCCTTAACCGCAAGCACGTTTGCTCGCTTCTGAAACCGAAGCTAATGCAAGCAATTGAGACTGTGCAGTATGAATTTAAAACCGTAGATGTAAACTTTGCAGGCGTAGCTACGAACGCAATTTCCAGTGTTGGGGGTAGGCATTGTTCCACCGATCGCCGATGCTTTTCATCCAACCCAGCGCTTGGCCCTGATGCAAAACGAGGTTCCAACCTTTAGGGTGCATGCCCCGCTGGCTCTGTCCGCGCAAATAATTGAGCGCATCAGCCACCTCCATTTCAACCCCGTGCTGAGGTGACCAACCGTTCCAAAGGGCGAGCTCGTGATCAGGTAAAAGGTCTTTTCCTTTCAACGCGCCCACGGCAATGCCTGCCTTGAGCAAGGGTATTTTGAAGGTGCGCAGGTGGTTGGCTACGGCCTGAACGGCCGGATGCATGTGCCAAACACGCGGCCCATCAGCGACTAAGGTGTGCGCCCCTGTCGCGATCGGGCTTTGAAAGGTGACCGCCCCTTTGAAAGGATGGAAGTGTGTATCAATTTTATGCCGGCCCCGTTCGTTTAATCCTGTAAACTGCAGCGCGCTAATGTACAAGCCCTCACCGCGCGTAATTCCCGGAAGAAACTGCCATCCATGGCGGGTTGCCAGCGGACGATTGTCTGCAGGGCAAGCCTCAAAATCGATGGGCACCACTTGCCAGTCTCCGCTGGCCAGTAGGGCGTCGATTTGCGCATCGTTTTCAACCTCAGCGAAGGTGCACGTGCTGTAAATGAGGTACCCGCCTTGCGCCATCATTGCGGTTGCAGCAGTCAGAATGTCGCGCTGCCGTAAGGCGCACTGATTTACATTGTCAACAGACCACTCGGCCCGCGCCTGCACATCTTTGCGAAACATGCCCTCCCCGCTGCATGGTGCATCAACCAAAATTAGATCAAATAACAAACCGCTTGCCGCTAAAGTTTGTGGGTCAACGTGGCTCACCAAATGGTTGTCGCAACCCCATTTCACAGCGTTCTCATACAAGATGTTGGCACGTGATCGAACAATCTCGTTCGAGACGACCACGGCATCATCAGGCAAGCTGTTCAATAACACACTCGATTTCCCGCCCGGGGCAGCACAGAGGTCAAGTGCACGCGCTTGAGCAGGCAGTGCCAACGCCGCGAGAACATGCGCGACCGATTGTGAAGCGGCTTCCATCATGTAGTACCCACCGGCATGCCAAAGCGGATCGAAAACCGGCGAGTAACCTTCGAATAAATATTGGCCGTTGACATTCCACGCCACTCGGCCTGCGGTTGTTGGCAAGGACGTGCGTTTTCGGATGTTCGCATTGAGCGCAGGCGTTGGCGCATCATACATCGCGGCCAAAACGCCGGCTGCCTGCGCGGGGAAATCAGCCGAAAAACGGGTGATGAAAAGCTCCGGTAAGTCGGGTGTAGAGGTTCGTTCGGTCATCAAAAATCGTCGTCATCGTCAGGTGGGGGGGCTACCTTCTCATCGTCGTTTGGCGTAGCAAGGTTCCACCGTCGTTTTTTTGGCGGTTCTTGAGGTTCTTGCTCCGCAGGCGGGGCTTCATCGTCCCAGTCAACAGAAATGGCGTGATTCGGATCGGTCGTTCCGCTGTTACGCGGCGTCGACTCATCGCGCTTTTTGAACCGCAAGAACTCGTCTTTGATGAGCGTTTTCAAGAGGTCGCGTTCAGCTTCACGTTCTTGTTGTTTCACTTCGCGCTTGGCTTCACGGTCATACCCAAACGCGGGGTCGTCTGTGGTTCCGGTCATCGACAAAAACACGCGATGACCCAAGCCATCGTCTTCGATGCTCCCGAATTCGCTGCGGTTGCCCCGCAAAAGGATGTCGCGCAAATACAATCCAATGGAGTAGTCGATGCGGCCATCAAAGTAATGGGTGCCGCTGGTTTTAATATCCATCGCCGATGATTTTACATCCATCATCGGGAAGTAGATGTGGCGGTCTTTAATTTCGATCCGGTTTTCGAGCGTTTGAAATTTAACGTGCTGCAGTTTCTCTTCCAACAAGTCAACTTTTACAAAGGGTGAAATGAGTTTGTTGGAGCGCATATAGTCACTGATGTGCTGCATACTCTGCAGCCCGATCAACTCCCCGTTGGTGATTTTGAGGTCAATTGAACTCATCATGTTGTCAACATCAATGGCAAGGCTCGCGCTCATGTTGGCCCGAAATACAACGTCGGCTTGGCATTGCCCGCGGAGATTCTGGGAGGTGATGAAGTCTTGACCAAATTCCTCGAATTGCATAAAAACCTGGCGAATGTCGAGTTGATTGAGCGTGCTCGTGAGGGTAAGAAGAAATCCGCTTGCTGTGGGTGACGCCTGCATTTGGAGGTTTACGCTGCCGCTCGCTGTTTCAAAGCGCATGGGGTCAACGCGGAGGCCGTAACGGTTCATGATCAGCTGCCCTGAAATGTTTTTCGCGCTAAACGCGCGGAAGTTGAGCTGCTCAAATTCGGCTGCTACCCGAATATCAATGTGGTCGGGCAAGGCGAACAAGTAGGCTTCGTCAGATGAGGCGGGCGCGTCTTGATCAGCCAAGAAGGCGTCGAGGTTGAAATTTCGGCTTTTGCAGGTAGCATCAAGACGCAGCACCTCTTCTTCTACCAAGAGCCACGGGAGAATGTTGGTGATGCTTCCTTCGAGCACCAGGTCGGTTGAGCCAATGCGCAAGGCCAAGGCTTGCACTTGGGCGCCTTCGCTATCCAAGTAAAGCATCCCATTCAATTCTTCAATGGGCTTGGGCATGGATGTGAGCTGCAATGTTGCTTCGCGGAGATCAACTTGACCGCTGTATCGTGCTTGCTTGAACAGGGTGGCGTCAAATCGGGCACTGTCCCCATCCTGCCGAATAGGCAGTAAACCATCAAACGACAGAGCGACGATTGCTCGGCCGTCGGCACCAGCAAGGGTGGGGATTTCAAAGAACTCATTTACTTTTTCAAGCCGCAAATCGGCGTTGAGTGATGCTTGCACGTTCAGTGCGCTGAAATCAGTCAACGTGCCCTGCACGTCAATTTTTCCACCGTCGAGGTAGCCGCTGAAGTGGTGAATACGCAATTGCTCATCTCCTTCTTTACCGCCCGAAACCGAGAACTTTCCAGAAATGTCGTCGAATTTAACACCCTGTGCGCGATGCGCTACGGCCGTGTTTTTGAGCTCGAGTTCGGCACTCCATGTGGGTGTTTCACGCGCACTCGCTCGGCCACTCAACTGAAAGTTGCCGCTGCCCTTGCCTTTGACGTCGTACGGCTCAAAAAAATGCGCGGCAGATGCGGGCAAGTGCTTGATGACCGTTTCAAGGTCAAGTGAGCCCAACTCGGCGTTGATGTCGCAGGCGATGCCTGAATCATCGGCTGTAAATTCAGCTTGGCCCTGCAAACGCACGCCTGAAACATCGAGGTCGAAGGGTTCAAATCGGTAAACGCTTGTTTCGGTGTTGATGTCGGTGGCAAGGGAGCCCTGAATGGGAAGGCCGTTCAACCACGTTTCACCATCCGTGCGAACGGTTGCTGAACGGGTTTCGATGTCGCCTTCTGCGCGCACGCCTTGGCCGCTGAATTGTCCGTTCACATTCGCACGAAGTCCGTAAAATTCCAAGTAAACATCGCTTTGTCGATCGTCGTAGAGGAAATAAACGTTTTCGAGTCGAATCACCTCGATGTTGAACACTTCACTTGATTTATTTTCAGCGCCTTCGGCCGATTTCCAGAAGTGAAAATTATCGGTTCCACTCGCCGCTCGCCGCAATTTCACGCCGCCATTTACCACGCGAATTTGGTCGAAAGCCACGCTGCCCGTGAGCAAACTGATCAGGCCTATTTCAAAGCTGATTTCGTTCGCATAAATGAGGGTGTCGCTCGGCTCAAAGGTGTCAAACAACACCACGTTGTTGCATTGCAAAGCCGCATTGGGGAAGTGCTTGAACACGCTATAATCGATGCTGCTAACCTCCATTTTTGTAACGAGGCCTTCTTGCAAAGCCGCTAATGCCTTCGCCTTGAGCTCATCTTCATGGGTGTAGGCCCAAAGCAAAAGCGCGGAAAGTGCAAGTATGAATACTGCGCTAGAAATGAAGAAAAATTTGAAGACTTTCCGCATGCTTACAATCACCGCATAAATTAGGCCAAAATTGAGGCGCGAATCACACGCGAAATGATGTTCTCACGAACACTCCGCTGTTGAACAACGCGTGTTGATCTAGGTTTTGTATTTGGCGCAGAAAATAGCCACCTTTGTAGAGTAACCACATCTGTAAGCCCATGGAAAAACGTACTTTTTTGAAAATGACTGGCATCTTTGGTGCCGGTGTAGCGGTGGCTCCTTTCATGGCCTGCACGGATGCGGCACCACCGGCAGCCCCCGTTGAAGCGGCTTCAAGCCCAACGATTTTCACGCTCCCTGAACTGGGTTATGCATTCAACGCGCTTGAACCGCGCATTGATGCCATGACCATGGAAATACACCACGGTAAACACCACGCGGGTTACGTGAAAAACCTCAACGCAGCGCTTGAGGGCACAACCGCATACAACGGAATGGCCTTAGAAGCAATTCTCGCGAAAATTGGGGCGGATGACACCGCAATTCGCAACAATGCCGGCGGACATTTCAACCACACGCTATACTGGAAAACCATTGCTCCCGGCGGTGGAAATGCACCTGCGGGCGCTTTAGCCGATGCACTCATTGCGACCTTTGGCAGCATAGAAGCGTTTGGCGAGCAGTTTAGCGCAGCAGCCATGAGCCGGTTTGGGTCGGGTTGGGCCTGGTTGAGCAAAACAGCCGATCAACGCTTAGTGATCAGCTCCACGCCGAATCAAGACAATCCGTTGATGGTGAATCTTGTGCCAGAGCTAGCAACGCCCATTTTAGGCATTGACGTTTGGGAACACGCCTACTACCTCAACTACCAAAACCGCCGCGCCGACTACGTGAAAGCGTTTATGGAATTGGTGAATTGGGATGCGGTAAGTGCAAATTTCGCTGCGCTGAATCAGTAATCTCGCAATTAACGGCGCACGCCGTCGGCAGCTTTGCGCAAGCGATCGAGCAATTCGGTACGGCTTTGTACCTGCGAACGTTTTTGTTCCCGCGTTTTTTCGTCGTTGCTCAACGTGCTCTCGTTGTCTGAAATCGTGCGGCGCTGCTTTTCGAGCTCTTTTTCGAGTTTTTCAATCGATTTTGCCGCTTTTTCGTTCTCTTTTTTAAGTTTTTTCTCGGTTTTCTCGAGTTCTGCGAGCGCCTTTTCTTCGTCTTTCAAAAGATCTCGCTCGGTTTCAATGGCTTCATTGTAAGCCGCTGCGTAAAACTCGCGAGCAAATCCGATCAGCAAGTTTTCAAGGCTGTTCACAGCTACTGGGTACTGCAACCCATTAAGCGAGTTGCCACCCAGGTCTACAATCATGCGCAAACGCGTTCCCTCGCGCTCCTCCTCGGTTGAAAAGGCCACATTGGCACTCTCCGCAATAATGTCGGCCATGAGTACATTCTGCGTTTCGCGCCAGCCGCGTGTGCTGCTAAACTTCATTTTGTATTTGCTCTTCAAAAGTTTTTCAAACTGCTTTTCAATTTCTTTCGCGTCGCCAATAATGTAGATGGTATGCGCCGTATAGTCATTGCGTACCCACGATACTTGGCGTTGCTCCACGCGCAATTCGGGCGTAGCACTTAAGGCCGCAATGCGCTTTTCATCTTGTGACCATGCGGTGAATGTGGAAAGAAGCAAGAACAGACTTGCAAAAAATGGAAGGGTGTTTTTCATGTGTTTCATTTCGAGAGATCGAGGCTCATTTCTACAATATACAAATTTTTGCCGACACTTACAAAGTTACATGCTGCAACGCAAAGGTGAACAATTACCTTCGCAACTGTGAAGTCAAAAAACGAACATGAAATACCGCTCGCCGAGGCGTTCTATGCGCTGTTGCGCGAGGCGTTAATTGGGTTTTCGGCCTATCGGCCAGATGAGCGAGCCCTTGCTTTAAGGCGTCAACTGCAGTACATCACTGCGCGCATGCTCGAAGACAGCAGTGTTCGCTTCCCCAACCTTTTCAGCCGAATCGAGTACCTCTGCCGCACCTTCAACGCACCTGACGCGGTGCGTGCGAACTTGCATCAGTTGCGCGTGGTCACCAAAAGGCAAAGTACCCAGGATGTTTCATCGCACGATGTCGATGCGGGCTTCAGTGCCCTCGCGCAACTCATTGCGCATGTTTACGACGTGGCCGTGCCCGACGATTTGCCACAGGTTGAACTCAAGAAGTACCAGCCGCGCAACGAAGAGCGAACAACGCGTTTTCGTGAGCTACGCGCCGTCGTTTATGAATGTGTCGCCGACGGCTTGCGCATAACGGCTGACACGCGCGACGCTGAAGTCCCTGCGCGCATCCGATTTGCCGAACATCCCCGCTTTGAAGAAACCTTGCGCATGTGCACGCCAGGCGACACCCTCTCACTCATTGATGTAACCGATACTGACCCCGATGGTGAGTCGATCTTGCGCGCGCGCCTCGTTGTGTATCAGCCTGATTACTTGCTCGATGTCTCGGGCCTCGCGGCTTGTTTTCAGAAACTCGCAAACACCGAGGTGGCCTCATCGGCGCTGTGGTTCATCAACCGACTCAGCAGCAGCGACAGCACAGTTCAGCTCTTTCTTGGAAACCTCGTCAACGGATTTTTTGATCAGCTCGTTTACGCGGCTGATACACCCCCCGATTTCAAAACACTATTTGCCGAGAGCTTCAGCTGGTTTCCGCTCGAATACCTCACGCATTTCCCTGAAGACCACGCTTTGGTTGATTTCATGCGCGGAAGCGCGTGGTCGCAATACACGAACCTCCTTCGCGTAGTACAAAACGACCTCCCGAAGTTGCGTCCGCCTGTACCGCCGCGTGAGCCCTTAATTGAACCCTCCTTCATGTCGCCCGATTTGGGCTTGCAAGGCCGCCTCGATTTGCTGCACCTCGGCGAAAGCCATGCGACCATTGTCGAATTGAAATCGGGCAAGTTGCCTTGGCCGCCCGACGACCTCGACGCCGTCAACGAGGCCCATGCGGCTCAAGCGCGCATGTATCAAATGTTGATTCATCAGGTGCTCAAACTGGAGTACAGCAACACGCACGTATACTTGCTTTATTCAGCCGTACAAGTTCCAGGAAGCAATTTGCGCTACATTACGCGCTTCTCGGCCATGGAGCAGCGCATTATTGCACTGCGCAATGCGATCGTTCACGGGGAGCGCCAATTGGCCGAGGCTGAAAATGTGGCTGCTGTTGTTGCATTGCTGCAAACCCTTAACTACGCATCGTGCGGCATTCCTTCCGATGCGCGCATACCGGGATGGTTTAGCTCGAATTTTGATCGCTTTCAAGGCAACTTGGCAAGCCTAACGGCCTTGCAGCGCGATTACCTTGCGGTGTACCTTCGTTTCATCGCCAATGAACAATGGTTGGCGCGTTTAGGCGATGGCAAACATCGGCTCGGACATGCCGCCTTGTGGAACAAAGACGATGAACGGGCCAGTGATGCCGCCGATCGCCTCGCGCCTTTGGTGATGGTTGAGAACCGTTTGCACATGAATCCGCCCCGCATGGTGCTGCGTATCGCGAGCGAGGTGGTTGATGATCACGACTTCAGGCGAGGCGATATTTGCGTGCTCTACCCGATCGACGAACCCAATTCGACCGCTGTCGTGGGGCAAGTCATTAAAGCTTACCTCGTTGAAGAGCCCGATGAAGCTAATCAGCTCGTTTTGGGTTTTCGCAATGCACAGCATCACACGGCACTCTTCGCAGCGCACACCCACTGGGCCATCGAGCATGATTACATGGATCAGTCGTTTCAAACCATGCAGCGCGAGCTGTTTGCATTTGTGACCCACAATGATCGCATGCAGCAGCTCTTGCTCGGGAATTTACCGCCGGCACTCCCGCAACGACATACTCCCGTTGAACCGCAAGTCAACGATGCGTCGAATGAAGCCAGCAAGCTTGAATTGCGCGAACTCCTCACACGGGCCGTGCATGCACCCGACTACTTTATTTTGATTGGTCCGCCTGGAACCGGAAAAACCAGCATGTTTCTCGCGAACTACATCAAGGAGGTGCACGATCGCAACGAGAACATCTTGCTTTTGGCCTACACGAACCGGGCGGTCGATGAAATTTGTGAGGCCGTTGAATCCGCATTGGGAGCCGGCAAGCACTACATCCGCATTGGCAGCAGCACCTCGTGTGACCCGCGTTTTGAAGACAAATTGCTGCATCACTTGGCCTCAGGCAGCGTAAAGCGCGCCGATTTGAAACAGCGCATTCACGACCGCCGTGTGGTTGTGGCTACGGTCGCATCCATCGCCAGTCGAAGCGCCATTTTTACCTTGAAGCAGTTTGATCGCATCGTGGTTGACGAAGCATCGCAAGTGCTGGAGCCCTTGCTGGTGAACGTTTTGCGGCAGGCGCAACGCTTTGTGTTGATCGGCGACGACCGGCAACTGCCCGCGGTGGTTCAGCAAACCGCGGCATGCAATGCACTCATTACTCCCCGTCTGCGCCAAGCTGGGCTGGTTGATTTAAGGTCTTCGCTCTTCGAGCGGATGCTTGGTCTTGTCCAGGAAGGGGGTCATCATCATGCGTGGGGCAGCTTGAGCTTTCAGGGCCGGATGCATCCTGAAATCAGCAATTTTGTAAGTAGGCAATGGTATGGATCGCGGCTGCATCCGGCCGATAGGCCGCACCAAAAAGAACCCGATGAGCTCATGATTGACGGCCCTGCGATTTTGCAAAAACGCCTGGTCTTTATCGCCAGTGGCGACCGTGAGCCTGGCGCAAATCGCAAGGTACATCCGCAAGAGGCCGCCATTGCTGCAACGTACGCCCTTGCATTGATTGAAAAGCATCGGCTTCAAGCCGATGAAGTGGCGGCACGCATCGGCATTATTGCCCCGTATCGCAACCAAATCGGGTGTATCAAAGCTCTTCTCAAACAAAGTGGCGTAGCGGGTGCAGGCGACATTACGGTTGATACTGTTGAGCGTTTTCAGGGCTCGCAGCGCGACTTTATTATTTACAGCACAACGGTGAATGCCCTTGACCAGCTGCATTTTTTAACGTCGAATACGCGTGAAAGTACAGAGGGTACCGCGACCATTGAGGTTGATCGCAAACTGAATGTTGCCATCACCCGCGCACGCATGCAGTTTGTGCTCATTGGCAAGGCTGAATTGTTGAAACACAGCGCGCAATATGCCGCGTTGATTGACTACATCGGGTCGCACGGAGCGGTGATGAGCGGCCATGAATGGCTCTCGCGCCACAGTTCACCTTTTGGCTTGCCGGCGTTAACTGAAATTGATTAATTTCGCACCCCAACCCAACCCAGCGCGCCCATAGCTCAGTTGGTTAGAGCAACGGACTCATAATCCGTGGGTCCCAGGTTCAAGCCCTGGTGGGCGCACCAGCAAAAACACCTCCAAGCGGAGGTGTTTTTGTTTCTGGTAGAGCTTCGTTCAACCGAAGGTTTTTCGATAGAGCTCAAAACTTTCTCGGATGATATCGAGCGCCAAAGCTCTTCCCAGAAAGTCTTCAACAACCACCGTTTTCTTTTCGAGTTTCTTATAATCTTCAAAGAAATTCCGCATTTCAGAAATGAAATGGGGCGGAAGTGCCGAAATATCTTCGATGTGGTTCACACTCGGGTCTCCAGCAGCAACGGCAATGATTTTGTCATCGGCTTCATTGTTGTCGAGCATGCGCATTACTCCGATCACTTTAGCGGGAACAAGGCACAGCGGTTGGATGTCGATTTGCGACAAAATTAAAATGTCGAGCGGATCGCCATCTTCACAATAGCTCTTTGGAATAAACCCATAATTCGCGGGGTAATAGACCGATGAATAGAGCACCCGATCAAGCCGCAAAAGTCCGCTTTCTTTATCCAGTTCGTACTTTGCCCTTGATCCTTTTGATATTTCGACAATACCGTTCACGATTTCAGGAAAAGCATCTCCAGGAGAGGCGTCATGCCATGGGTTGTAGTTTACTTTCATCGTGTGCCGTTTATTCAGAAACTAAGGCAAAATTCAACTGGCGTTTCATCAAATCGGCGCCAATCACGCGAATTGTGACTTGATCACCGAAGTGGTATTCTTGTCCGCGGCGTTTGCCAATTAAGCACATGCGCTCTTCATCGAACATGTAATGGTCATCGGTCATGCTGTCTAAGCGCACCATGCCTTCGCACTTGTTGCCTTCGAGCTCAACATAAATGCCCCACGAGGTCACCCCAGAAATCATGCCTCTAAAGTTTTCGCCGATGCGGCTGAGCAAGAACTCAACTTGTTTGTACTTAATCGATGCGCGCTCAGCTTCAGCAGCTTTTTTCTCTTGTTCCGATGAATGGCGGCATTTGAATTCGTAATCGGTGGCGTTCACGGGGTCACCGCCATCGAGGTAGTGTTGCAACAAACGGTGCACCATCACGTCGGGGTAGCGGCGAATTGGCGAGGTGAAGTGGCTGTAGAACGGGAAGGCCAAGCCGTAGTGCCCAATGTTGTTGACGCTGTATTCAGCTTTGGCCATGGTTCGAATCGCCATCACCTTTATTACATCCTCTTCAGGTGTGCCTTCAACGGCTTTCAAGAGGTTTTTAATGGCATTTTCAGCGTTTTCGGGGTTCGGTTTGGGCATTTTATAGCCAAAACGACTCACAAACTCGCGCAATTTGATCAAACGGTCAAGCTCAGGATGGTCGTGTACACGGTATACAAATGGGGGTGCTGTTTGATTGCCTTGCACCTTGCCAACACGCTCGGCAACCTTAATGTTGGCCAAGAGCATGAAGTCTTCAATGAGCTTGTTGGCCTCTTTCATCTCCTTCACATACACACCAATCGGCTTGCCGTTTTCGTCGAGCTGAAATTTCACCTCTTCGGTATTGAAGTCGATGCCGCCGCGCGCAAAACGCTTGTCACGCAACTTGAAAGCCAAATCATTCAGGGTTAAAATCGCATCGGCGTGTGTGCCTTGCTTGGTTTCGATTACGGCCTGCGCATCTTCGTAGGCAAAGCGGTGATCGCTGTGGATGATCGTTCGGCCGAACCAGCTGTTCAACACATTCGCTTCCTCATCAAGCTCAAAAATGGCTGAAAAGCAGAGTTTGTCTTCGTGCGGCTTCAATGAACAAAGTTCGTTGCTGAGGATTTCAGGCAACATGGGAACCGTTCGGTCAACCAGGTACACCGAGGTTGCCCGTTGGTAGGCTTCGTCGTCAAGGATGGTACCCGGTTTTAGGTAGTGCGTCACATCGGCGATGTGTACACCAACCTCCCAATTGCCCGTTTCGAGCCGGCGCAAGGAGAGCGCATCATCAAAATCTTTGGCGTCTGCTGGGTCAATCGTAAAGGTTAAAATACCACGCATGTCGCGGCGACGGGCGATTTCGTCGGGGCTAATGACTTTAGAAATTCCATCGGCTTCATCAAGCACGTCTTCAGGGAATTCATACGGCAAGCCGTACTCAATCATGATGGCGTGCATTTCAACATCGTTGTTGCCCGGCTTGCCGAGTACTTTCACCACCTTACCTACCGGACTGTCAGCAGGATCATCCCACGACTCAATTTCAACCACAATTTTATCACCGTGCGACGCATCGAGGCGGTTATCTGGCGGGAGGAAGAAGTCGATGTGTATTTTTTGGTCGGTCGGCAAACCAAACGCCAAATGCCTTTGTTGATCAAAGATGCAGATGTATTGTTTGCGGGCGCGTTGCACAACCTCCACCACTCGCGCTACGCGCTTGCGGCGATTGGTGCTCACCGAAACCTGCACGCGGTCGCCGTACAAGGCCGTTCCGGTTTCACCCCGAGGGATTTGCAGGTCGTTCGTGACCCCTTCAATGATGACAAATCCACGTCCGTACTTCGTGATCTCAATACGTCCTTCGAGCAGGTCACCTGCGGTTGCGGGCAATTGGTAGCGGCCTTTGTCGGCCATGATCAATTTGTCTTTGCCTGCTTCTTCTTCAAGTATGGCGGCAATCACGTCGCGCAACGAAGTGTCGCGCACGCCGATTGCACCCGCAACTTGCTTGTAGTTCATGGGTTTACCGGGGTTTTCGTAGAAAACCTCCATCACTTCTTGCCGCAGGTCGCGGCGATGGCCACCGCCTTTCGGGGCCTTGTTATTCTTTCTTTTCGACATATTACGAAAGGTAAGTGAAATCAGTGAACTGGCTTCGGCCAAGCACGTTGATTTCATTTACCACACAGGCCATTCCCCTTCCGAAACCTTGCCTTAATGTTCGTTTAACAAGCGGTCATCGACCTTGTTGGGGAGGGTAACTTTCAAGCGGGGCTCTTGCTCCATGGCGCGTTTGATAGCGAAGATGGCTTCGTCATTGCGCGCCCAGCTGCGGCGGGCGATGCCGTTGTTGACGTCCCAATGCAGCATGGCGGTCAAGCGACGGTCGCTGTCGGCGCTGCCATCGATCAACATGCCAAAACCGCCGTTGATGACTTCGCCCCAGCCTACGCCGCCGCCGTTGTGCAATGAAATCCACGTGGCACCGCGAAAGGCGTCGCCCACGAAGTTCTGCACGGCCATGTCGGCGGTGAATGCTGACCCGTCATAAATGTTCGATGTTTCACGGTACGGAGAGTCGGTTCCGCTCACGTCGTGGTGGTCGCGGCCCAACACAATGGGTCCGCGCAAACGCCCGTCGCGTATGGCCTTGTTGAAGGCTGCAGCGATTTTCATGCGACCCTCAGCATCGGCGTACAAGATGCGCGCTTGCGAGCCCACGACCATTTGATTGGACTTCGCGCTCTTGATCCAAGTGATGTTATCGTCGAGTTGGGTGCGGATTTCAGCTGGTGCAACGGCGCGCAAGCCTTCTAAAACCTCTTGTGCAATGGCATCGGTGGTATCTAAATCGACAGGATCGCCACTGCAGCACACCCAACGGAATGGGCCAAATCCGTAATCAAAACACATCGGCCCCAAAATGTCTTGTACATAGCTGGGGTACTTGAAACGCAAGCCGTCGGGACTCATTACATCAGCCCCGGCGCGCGACGCTTCAAGCAAAAAGGCATTGCCGTAATCGAAGAAATAGGTGCCTTTCGCTGTGTGGCGATTAACGGCAGCTGCATGCCGACGCAACGATGCGCGCACGGCTTCTTTGAAGGCTTCCGGCTGCTCGGCCATCATGGTGTTTGAAGCTTCGAACGAGAATCCTACCGGATAGTAACCTCCGGCCCACGGATTGTGCAGTGACGTTTGATCTGATCCGAGGTCGATGTGGATGCCCTCTGCATCAAAGCGTTCCCACACCTCAACGATGTTGCCAACGTAGGCAATGGATACCGTTTCAAGCTTTGCTTTCGCCGCTTTCACACGGTTCACAAGGGTTTCAAGGTCATCAATGAGTTCGTCAACCCATCCTTGTGCATGGCGCTTGGTCGCGGCAGCGGGGTTCACTTCTGCGGTTACAGATACCACACCCGCGATGTTGCCTGCCTTGGGCTGCGCACCACTCATCCCGCCGAGGCCGGCGGTAACAAACAAACGCCCGCGCATTTCACCTTCGCCTACAATTTTGCGCAAGGCATTTAAAACCGTAATCGTAGTGCCGTGAACAATGCCTTGCGGACCAATATACATGTATGAACCGGCCGTCATTTGTCCGTACTGCGTCACACCCAGCGCGTTGAACTTCTCCCAATCGTCGGGTTTCGAGTAATTGGGAATCATCATGCCGTTGGTGACCACAACACGCGGCGCATCGGCGTGTGAAGGGAACAAGCCCAAGGGGTGCCCGCTGTACATGACCAAAGTTTGCTCATCTGTCATTTCAGCGAGGTACAGCATCACCAACCGATACTGCGCCCAATTTTGAAAAACCGCGCCGTTTCCGCCGTAGGTGATGAGCTCATGCGGATGCTGCGCAACCGCGGGATCGAGGTTGTTTTGAATCATCAACATGATGGCCGCTGCTTGCTGGCTTTTCGCGGGGTACCAGTCAATTGGCCGCGCTTTCATAGGTTCTGTAACCCGATAGCGATACATGTAAATGCGTCCGTACGTATCCAATTCGTCTGCAAATTCGCGAATCAGCTCAGCATGCAAGTGCGCTGGAAAGTAGCGCAGTGCATTGCGCAAAGCGAGCTTCTTTTCCTCGGCGCTTAAGATGTCTTTTCGCTTGGGCGCATGGCTTACCGAAGCATCATACCCCGGATGCTGCGGCAGCTCGTTCGGAATGCCTTCGCGAATGCTTACCTGAAAGGTTTCTTTGCTCAATTCGGTGTATTCAGCAGTTTTCATCGGTTCTTTTTTTCGCTCTTACGAGCGGATGCGTCCAGTTCTCTTATCATATCCGTACGGACAATGACGGCAGCCACTTTTGCAGCAGTAACCTCGCTTGAGGTGGTACTTTTCGGTGAAAACGATGTAGCCTTCTTCGCTGGTGTAAAAGTCTTCAGGTTCAAGCGGACGAGCCTTTCCGAACCCGGTCATGTCTTCTGCCATGCTGCAAATTATACTGAGCTAACAAAAGTCGGAAGAAAAAGTTATCGGACCGAGGTTGTTGTTCCCTCGCGTGACGAATGGGGTTCATTGTGCGCAGTTCATTCAAATTTAACATGGATGATGTGACATGCAGTCTGAATTTCCGAACTTCGTCGCATGACAGTTTACCCAATTGTGCCACGCGTTACAGGTGCCCTCTTCCTCGTGGTGTTAGCCGTTTGCGCATCCGCGCAGCCCACAAATCCAGCGATTGCACGCTACGAAGCCGAATTGACGCAGCTTAATGTACAAGCCGATTCAATACGACTGGCCCTAGAAGACGCGAAGTTGAGTTATTGGCGGGGAGTAATGTACGACGCTGGTTTTCCGACCGACGACGTGATCGAACACAGCGCCATGTTTTTATCATACGATGAGGCGCATGAGCAGGCCCGCTGGGTGATGCACGTGATTGCACCCGATGTAACTTCAGGCAGCGTGGGGCGAACGAACGATTTCAGACCTGACCCCAAGGTGGCCACAGGTTCAGCCGTTGAAGAAGACTATTTCTTGAAAACCCTGCAAGCCGACGGCAGCTATGCCTATGATGGATTTGGTTTTGATCGGGGGCACTTGGCCCCATCGGCTGACTTCCGCTGGTCGTTTAAGGCCCTTTCTGAATCGTATTATTACTCGAACATGTCGCCGCAACGCGCCGAATTCAACCGCGGTGCTTGGGCCGAGTTGGAAGATGCCTTGCGAGCCTACCTCTATCGAAATCCGGGGCACTACTTATTGGTGATGACGGTTCCGGTATTGAATGATCAGCTTCCTAAAATCGAGCGCAGCTTAAATGGGGTGAGTATACCTGAAACCTATGTCAAGGTGGCCTTTGACCCTGAAACAGGCGCAGGCATCGCTTTTGCCATGCCCAACATGAAAATCGATCAACCTCTTGTCTCGTATGCCCTTTCAATTGATGAGGCAGAGGCCCTGACGAACCTCAACTTCTTTCCGAAACTAGAGCCGACCACGGCAGAAGCCTCCTTCACGGCAGAGACATGGTTCAGCGAAACCCAACTCGGTGATGTTGAACCGCTGTACGCACCCGACCTGCCCCGCGGACATTTCAATACGCGGCAGGCGGCCCTGCACATGGGATCGAACAAAGAAGTAATTGTGTGTGGAACGGTGGTTGGATCACGCACCGCCCGCAGTGGAAATGTTTGGCTCAACCTTGATCGGCAATACCCCAACCAAATTTTTTCAGTTTACATCAAGAAAGAGCACCTTGTTAATTTCTCGTACAATCCGGAGCAAGACCTCAAAGGTCAAGTCATTTGCGTGAAGGGGCAAATCTTTGATTTGGGAGGCACCCCAACCTTGCGCATTGAACGTGAGAAACAACTCACGGTTTCGGAAATGCCCGAGTAAGCATGACTCAACCATCCGCCGGAGGCGAAAAAAATTTTATGCCCAACGGCCTGACGCCACGAGATGTTCAGCGATTTGAATGGCATTGGTCGCCGCTCCTTTGCGAAGGTTGTCAGCAACAATCCACAGGTTCAACGCACGTTCGCGGGTGAAGTCGCGGCGAATTCGTCCGACAAAAACCTCATCGCGCCCCGATGCATACAAAGGCATGGGGTAGGTTGAAAGTTCGGGTTGATCTTGCACTACCACCCCGGGGAACTCATGCAATAAGCGACGAACATCGTTGATTTCGAAGTCGCGTTTGAACTCGATGTTGACCGATTCTGAATGTCCGCCCATCACAGGAACCCGCACCGCTGTCGCAGAAACGAGCACCGACTGATCGCCAAGAATCTTCTTGGTTTCATGGGTAAGCTTCATTTCTTCTTTGGTGTAATCGTTGTCTAAGAACACATCGCAATGCGGAATGCAGTTGCGATCAATGGGGTAAGGATACACCATTTTGCCGTCTTCGCCGCGGCGCTCGTGCTCCATTTGTTCAACCGCCGCAGCCCCTGTACCGGTGATGGATTGGTAGGTTGAAACGATCACCCGTTCGACCCCAAAAGCATCGTGAAGGGGCTTCAACGCCATCACGAGTTGAATGGTAGAGCAGTTCGGATTGGCGATGATGAAATCGTCGTTGGTGAGGGTGTGGCCATTCACCTCAGGCACAATTAAGCGGTGGTTCTCATGCATGCGCCATGCCGATGAGTTGTCGATGACTACGGTTCCTGCTGCTGCGAAGCGCGGTGCCCACTCGAGGCTCACGCTGCCGCCCGCGCTGAAAATGGCAATGTCTGGGCGGCGAAGGAGGGCCTCATCCATTGAAAGTACCGTGTGCGTTTTGCCTGCGAATTCAATGCTCCCGCCTGCCGAACGCGCTGATGCTACGGGCAATAGCTCGCCCACAGGAAACCGTCGTTCAGCCAAAACTTGCAGCATGGTTCGACCGACCATGCCCGTGGCACCGCATACCGCTACTTTCAATGATTTTGTCATCGTATGATGATTTTGTTAACCGCCTGAAAAACACGCCAAATGTACTATATTTAGCGACTTTTGAATGTTAGCCATGCACGCTGTTTACCGTCTGTTTAGCACTTTTTGTGCGCTGTTAGTCCTCCTTCCGCTTGAGGCTCAAGTTGTTGATGATTTCTCGGATGGCGATTTCACCGTTAATCCGGTATGGGTCGGCACAACCGATGCTTTTGTTGTGAACGCATCAAACAGGCTGCAGCTAAATGCCTCTGTGGCGGGCCAGTCGTACCTAAGCACCGCTTTTTCAGAAACCAGTTTGGACCAGAAAGAGTGGGTGTTTTTCATCAAGCAAGCTTTTGCAGGCTCTGCAAACAACTTAACCCGGTATTACCTGAGTTCGCAAACCGAGAACTTGAGTTTCACCGGTTCAACCGCCGCGGGTGCTAACGGCTATTTTTTACGCTTTGGGGAAACAGGCTCTGAAGACGCGATTCGTTTATTTAGAGATGATGCCGCGGGCTCTAGCCCCGTTGAAATCGCTGTTGGCACGCCAGCACTTATCGCTTCAGCGTTCGAAATTTCGGTGCGTGTGACACGTGACGACGCGGGCAATTTTGAAATCTTTGCCGACCCCGCAGGCGGCAATAACTGGCAATTCCAAGGTGCGGGCACTGACCTAACGTACAATACCGCAACGCATTTGGGATTGGTGTGTACCTACACAGCAAGTAATATTGCAGGATTTCAATTCGACGACATCTATTTTGGCGATGTTTTGGTTGATCAAGAGCCGCCTGTGGTGAGTGATCTCCTTTTAACAAGTGCGAATACGCTCACCCTCACCTTTTCAGAGGGCGTTGATCTGCTTTCAGCACAAAACACAGCGAATTACTCGGTAAACAACGGTGTTGGAAGTCCGGCTTCTGCAACCGTCAATCCGGAGAATCCCTCGCAGGTGTTTTTGACATTTACGGGGGATTTCCCGGGCGATGTTCTTTTGACTTTAATCACATCGAATGTTGAAGACCTCTCGGGCAATGCGATGATCCCATCGGCCAACACCTTCACATACAATTTAAGTACGCCCCTGCTTTTTGACCCTTTCACAGATGGCGACTTTACGGTGAATCCGACCTGGACAGGTAGTTCAAATGATTTCATTGTGAATGGCGGCTTGAGGCTTCAATTGAATGCCGCCGCCGCTGGCCAAAGCGCTATTGCCACTTCTTTTCTGCCTGCTGTGCTCAACGATAAAGAGTGGCGTTTTCTCATTCGGCATACGTTTGCGGGTTCTTCAAGCAACTTTTCACGCGTTTATTTGAGCGCTACGAGTTCAACGCTGAACTTCTCTGGCAGCACGTCAGCCGGTGTAGAAGGCTATTTCTTGCTTTTCGGTGAAACAGGGTCTGAAGATGCCATTCGCCTTATGCGCGACAATGCGGCAGGTACTGCCCCGACTGAAATTGCTGTGGGTAGCCTCGGATTGGTCGCCAATGCGTTTGAAATTCGGGTAAAGGTGTTGCGCGACGACGCAGGCAATTGGCAGGTACTCGCCGATCCGACTGGAGGGAGCAATTACCAATTGCAAGCCGCAGGATTTGATGAAACCTATGAAAATTCAACTGCTTTCGGATTTGCATGCACCTACACCGCGAGCAATATAGCAGGTTGCGAGTTCGACGATGTGTATTTTGGCCCGATTGTGCCCGACACCGAGGCCCCGGTATTGTTAAGTGCCCAGGCTACGGGGGAGAACACATTGAGTCTCTTTTTCAATGAGTTCCTCGATCAGACAAGCGCTGAGCTTGCCACCAATTACGCCGTGAGTGATGGCATTGGCGTACCGGTTTCTGCGGTGTTGGATGAAAACAATGCGACAATCGTGCATTTGACCTTCGCCAACGCCTTCCCCGCAAATCAATTGCTAACCGTAACGGCATCAGCTGTTGAAGACCTCGTTGGAAATACCTTGGGCAGTGCAGCGGCCACTTTTACGTATTTGGTGACATCACTCCCTACCGAAGGAGACGTAGTGATCAATGAAATCATGGCCGATCCTTCACCCGTTCTGGGTTTACCTGAAGCCGAATTTATTGAGCTTTTCAATGCTTCTGATTTGGCTTTCAACCTGAACGGTTGGATGCTCGTGAACACCACAACCAGCAGAACCTTGCCAGAGCATTTACTTCTTCCCGGCGGGTATGTAATTCTTTGCAACAGCACAGAGGCCGCGCTATTCGAAGGCTACGGCGATGTCGTTGGCGTAAGCTCGTGGGTTACACTAACCAATACGGGCGACAGCCTTACCTTACTCAGCCCAGAGTCGAGCATCATCGATATGGTGAGCTACAACACATCCTGGTACGGCAATACGGCATTAAGCAATGGCGGCATTACCCTTGAGCGCAAGAATCCGTTCACGCTATGCAGCGGCGCATTCAATTGGTCTGCAGCCGAAGGATTTCAAGGCGGAACACCCGCAGCACAAAACACCGTTTTTGATGCGAGTCCTGACCTAACCCCGCCGAGCCTGCTCAACTTCGCTTATGTGGGCAACAATGCGGTGCAATTGAATTTCAGTGAACCCTTGGCGGCAGACGCTGCTGAAAACGTTGATGTACTGCTCACGCCTGACTTAGGAGAACAATTCGTGCTTCTTACCGCCAATCGGGAAGCACTCTACATTCAGTTTGAAACCGATTTTGAACTCGCCCAAAGTTACTTGCTAACGGTGTCAGGTATCAGTGATTGCAGTGGCAATGCTTTGCTCAATCCGATTGAATTAGAACTAATTCGCGGCTTTGAACCCGAGCCCGGAGAGTTGATTATCAACGAAATCATGGCTGCTCCGCTTGCGACCGTACCGTCGCCTGATGTGGAGTATGTTGAAATCTACAACACGGGGTCGCGTGTTTTAGATTTAGGCGCGTTGGACCTCGATGGAGCCTTTTTGACACAAACCGGGTTAATTGGCCCGGGTGAGTACAGGGTACTTACCCGAAGTGAAGATGTTGGCGCCTTTTCGGGTATAGCAAATGTTGTAGGTATGACAGGCTTTCCTACGCTTACCAACAGCGGGCGTACCCTTACCTTGAGTTATGGTAATACTGTGCTCGACGTGGTAAGCTACAGCGATACTTGGTACCAAGATCCTGCGCGCGATGGCGGAGGCTACAGCCTCGAGCGCATCAATCCCGCTCATCCTTGCAGTGATATCGATAACTGGCGTGCTTCACAAGCTGCTGACGGACATACTGCCGGTGCGGTGAACTCGGTGTTTAGCACCATTCCCGATGACGCACCGCCCGGTTTGCGCTATGTACTTGTGAGCAGCCCGAATTCTATCGACCTTTATTTCGACAAACAACTCGATCCCGTGTCTCCTGAGAATATATTCATCGAAATTGGCATCGATGATGGAGCTGGCGGATTTACGAATTTGAATTATGTGGTCGCACAAGCCTACATGCTTAATGCCGAGAACCGCATCATTCAAGTGCTGTTCAATGGCGGTTTCAGTGCGGGCGTTGTGTACCTCTGTCGTGTGAGTCAAATCAGTGACTGTTGGGGCAACACCGTGTCAACAGATCAAGCGCTGAACGGCCGATTTGCGGTGCCTGAGCCGCATGAATTGGGCGACATCATCATCAATGAAATGCTCTTCAATCCCTTCGCTGACGGCGGCGTTGATTTCGTAGAAATTTACAATAACTCATCGAAAAACATCAGCATACAAGGCTGGCAATTGGCGAATGAAACAGATGGCGTGGCTGACAATTTTCAGTCGGTAGGTGAAATACCCTTTGTGCTTTATCCTGAAGAATACCTTGTACTTACAACTTCGAAACTGGGTGTGATGCCATTTTACCCCAACGTGCCCGAAGACCGTATTTTTGAGATGGAGGCGCTGCCCAGTTACAACATTGGAGATGGGGTGGTTGTACTGGCCGATCAGGCCTCGCAGGTGAGTGACCGCGTGCCCTACACCGAAGATATGCACTACCCGCTCTTGCGCGATGTAAAAGGCGTTTCATTGGAGCGGTTAGATTTTAACCGTTCAAGTACCGACGAAACGAATTGGCACAGTGCTGCCGAACCCGTAGGGTTTGCAACACCGGGTTATGCGAACAGTCAGTTGGCTTTCGCCCTATCGGGCGGATTTTTGAGCGTGGCACCTGAAGTGTTTTCTCCTGACAACGACGGCTTCGATGATAACTGCCTCATCAGTTACACCCTCCCGAGGGATGGCTTTACGGGTAACATTACCATTTATGATGACCTCGGTCGGCGCGTGAACCGTTTGGTGGTCAACAGCTTACTCGGCACCACGGGCAGCTACAGTTGGGATGGCTTTGATGAGCAGCGTTTGAAGTCGGGAATCGGTATTTATATCATATACTTCGAAGCCTTTCACCCCGACGGCGAAGTGCTTTCAGAAAAAGCCACAACGGTTTTGGGACATCGACTTGACTAAATGCAGTCAGCGGGAAGTCGCTACCTTTGCTTTGCAATGAACACACCCATCTTAAGCCAAGTGCGATTTGACCCGCAAATCAGGGCGGTCGATCACCTCTTTGAACCGTGGATGGGCGTGGTTTTTGTAATTGCATTGATCATCGTAACGGTTATTAAGGTGCAGTTTCCGGCGTTCTTGCAAATGATTCGTTGGAATTTCAGCAACTACCGCATTACAAGGCAGGCCATGGCAGAGGGCGATTTCGAGTACCGCCCTGAAATGCTCTTGTTGTTTCCAGTCATGCTGGCTGCATTAGCCTGGTATATTTACCTGAATGTAACGGCGAATCCGCTGCTTTGCTATCCTGAAGGGGTGGGGGCATTTTTGAAATTACTGTTAATTCTTGGTTTAATGTATGGTGTGAAGTTTGTGTCAATTGCCTTGGTGAACGAGCTTACAAACGGCACCTCGGCCCTGCGTATTTACACGGGAAACACGCTTTTGTTGAACCTCACGATGGCCGCGCCGTTGCTGGTTTTGTCACTCATGGTTGCTTTGTCTTCTGGCCCCACCCAAATGGGCTTGCTGATTGCAGGAGCTTGTTTGATTGGTGGCGCCTATGTGTTACGAATCATTCGGGGGGTACTCGCGTCGATTCAGGAGCGAATCTCACTCAATTACATTATTTTGTATCTTTGCACACTCGAAATTCTGCCCTTGGCGGTTGTGGTCAAAGCCTGGTTATCGGTGTATGGCGCGTGCTAAAGTTCAGAAGAGGATGAGCTAACAATGGACTAGTATGGGAGGCAAAGTAAAGACTATCCTTATTTCTCAGCCGAAGCCCGCGAACGAAAAGTCGCCCTATCACGATTTAAGTGAAAAGCATAGCTTGAAGATCGATTTTCGCTCATTCATTCATGTGGAGGCTGTGCCAGCCATGGAATTCAGACAGGAGCGCGTTAATATTCTCGAGCATACTGCCGTGATTATGACCTCGCGCAATGCCGTCGATCACTTTTTCCGAATGTGCACTGAATTGCGTATCACCGTTCCCGATACCATGAAGTATTTCTGTTTAGGCGAGTCGACTGCGTTCTATCTTCAGAAATACGTGGTCTTTCGCAAGCGCAAGATCTTCACCGGTCAAGCGCGTTTCACAGATCTGATGGATCCCATCAAAAAGCATAAAGGTGAGAAGTTTCTACTTCCTTGCTCTGATTTGCTCAAGCCATCGATTCCTCAATCACTCGAAGAAGCGAAAATTAATTACACCCGCGCCATGATGTACCGCACGGTGTGCAGCGACCTGTCTGACCTATCTGATGTGAAGTACGATATGCTCGTGTTTTTCTCGCCGGGTGGTATCGAGTCGCTCTTCAAAAACTTCCCTGACTTCAAGCAAAACGAAACACGCATCGCGGCCTTCGGTCCAACGACCGTTAAAGCAGCCGAAGATGCTGGTTTACGTGTGGATGTGAGCGCACCAAGCCCGAAAGCACCATCAATGTCCATGGCGATTGAACAATACATCACCGGAAAAGGATAACAACACCCGCACTCAGGGTTCAAAGGTGCGATTTACACTTCGCAAACGTGAACGGCTGACGCATCGGACAATCATTGAACGGCTTTTTCAAACCGGAAAGGCCTACAAAGATTATCCGCTTATTTTGCTCGTGCTGCCCTGTGAGCTCGATGTACCGACCCAAATCGTTGTAAATGTCAGTAAGCGCTCATTCAAACGCGCATCCGATCGCAATCGAATTAAGCGCCTGCTTCGCGAAGCATGGCGACATAGCAAACACGAAGTAAACGACACTGCAGCCGCCGCACAGCATCAATTCGCTTTGGCCTATCTTTACGTTGGCAAAGAGCTGCCCGATGCGAGCTTAATCCACACTAAAATATCTGAGCTGAACCAGCGTTTAATTCAAGATATACCTAAATTTCCGTCGACGAACCTCCCCGACCGACCAATAGATCATGATGAAACTCAATCCCCTTAAGAAATTCATCCTCCTCGGTGCCGTGGCAACCTCAGGCTTAGCCTTTGTTGCAGCCGACGACTACTTCGAAATTTCAAAAAACATCGAGATTTTCACCTCCGTTTACCGTGAGCTGAACATTTTCTATGTTGATGAAACCAAGCCTGGCGAACTGATGAAAACAGGCATTGATGCCATGTTGCGTTCGCTCGATCCGTATACCGTTTACTATCCTGAATCGAAAATTGAAGATTACCGCTTCATGACTACCGGGCAATATGGAGGTATAGGTGCCCTAGTGAATACAATCGATGGTGAAATCACCATCATGGAGCCTTATGAGGGCAATCCTGCCCACGCTGCAGGCATCCTTGCAGGTGACGTGGTGCTCCAAGTCGACGGAAAAGATGTCAAAAACATGGACACTGAAGAGGTCAGTACGCTGTTGAAAGGTCAAGCGGGTACTTTAGCGAAAATCACCATCCGCCGGTACGGCGAAGATAAACCCCTGACCTTTGATGTTGAGCGAAAAGATGTGCAAATCCCCGACGTGCCTTATTACGGGATGCTCAACGATCAAACAGGTTATATTCATTTGCGCGGCTTCACCAAAACGGCCTCTACGGAAGTTCGAAAAGCCCTCACCGAGATGCGTGACCAAAAAGGCATGACCCAACTCGTTCTTGATTTACGTGGAAATGGTGGAGGATTGTTGCGTGAAGCGGTTACCATCGTAAACTTCTTCGTGCCTAAGGGAACAGAGATTGTAAGCACCAAGGGCAAACTTGAAGAATGGAATAAAAAACATGTGGCGCTCAACGAGCCCATTGCACTGGATTTACCGCTGGTGGTGCTCATCGATCCACAATCTGCCAGTGCATCAGAAATTGTAAGTGGTGCCCTGCAAGACCTTGATCGCGCAGTAGTTGTAGGCAATCGCACATTTGGAAAAGGGCTGGTTCAGCAAACCAAAGATTTGAATTACAATTCAAAGATTAAGCTCACGGTGGCGAAATATTACATTCCAAGCGGTCGTTGCATTCAAAAACTTGACTATTCGTCGCGCGATGAAGAAACCGGTGTCAGTGAAGTTCCTGACTCGCTGATTAAGCCTTTCAAGACATCTGGTGGCCGAACCGTTTTTGATGGTCGAGGTATTTCGCCCGATGTGGAGGTTCCACAAGAAGATATGAGCAATATTTTGGCAGGATTGATGCGGAATCACATCATATTCAAGTATGCAACGCGTTACCGCTTTGAACATCCCGAAATTGGCGAACCCGACAGCTATGATATCGGAGCCGATTATGATGCGTTTGTCGAATTTGCCTTATCGCAAGGCTTTGAATACGACACCGCAACTGAAGCCCTGTTCAAAGAGTTGGCCGAAGTCGCCCGTGCCGAAGCATACTATGACCGCGCCCAAGATGTTTTTGCGTCGCTCGAAGCGAAACTCAAACCCGAGAAAAGCTACGATTTACAGCACTTTAAAGAGCAAATTGAGTTTGCCCTAGAAGAAGAAATTGTATCGCGGTACCACTTTCAGGTGGGCACGATTCGCTACGCCTTGAGTCACGATCGTGTGGTTGAAAGGGCATTGCAGGTGTTCGGACCAGAATACCAGCAGATTCTGGGAGGTAAAGCAGGAAAGTAAGGCGTGAATTTCATTCGGATTGCCGTTCCCTATCTTTATCAGATTGGCCTGTTGCTCATGGCCATGGCCTTGCCATTTTCCAATTTTGCGATGAGCTTCGCCTCATTTTGGATCTTGGGCGCATGGGTGATCGACCAACTCGTTTCTGATTATCAAACCCGTAAGTTTCGCTGGTCGCGAGCCTTGGGTAATCCCGTTTTTTGGCTGCTGACGGGCATTTTTCTCATTCACGTGGTCGGATTGGTTTACACCCGCGACTGGACCTATGCCCTGCGGGATGTAAGGATTAAGCTACCCTTGATTCTCTTTCCCGTGGTGTTCTTCACTGGACAACTCATCGAGGGAAAAGTGTTTCGGCGCATGCTGGTAGTTTTTGTGCTTGCTTGCGCGGCGGCGGCCCTCTACTGCCTGTTAATTCCGCTTGGGTTGGTTGACCGCGAAATCAAAAACGTGCGCGACATTTCGGTGTTTATATCGCACATCCGATTCAGCATGCTGCTTGTGTTGTCAACCACTGTTTTGTTGCTCTGGATTTCAGAGCACCGACTCATCATTTTGTCCATTGTCGTAATGGCGCTCAATATTAGTTTTTTGTGGGTCATTGAATCGATGACTGGGGTGCTGTTGTTATGCGCCGTGCTGTTCTTGTTCTTGGTGTCGACCGAAGCATCGGTGCTTCGAAAAACACAACGCCGTGTATTACGCGTCGCTGTTCCATTGCTCTTTTTGGGTGCGGGTGCATACATTACCAAACTCGCCTTCGACTATTTCGAACTTCCCGTCAATCATAAAGAAGGACTGCAAACTCACTCTGCGCTTGGCTCCCCGTATGAGCATCATTTGGAGAACACACTGCGCGAAAATGGGCACTTCATTTGGCGCAATATTGCCCGTGATGAGTTGGCAGCGGCTTGGCCTGAACGAAGCCATTTACCGCTTGACAGCGCCGATGCACGCGGGCATCAAGTGTACAGCACCCTGCTGCGCTACATGACGTCACTCGGATTACCCAAAGACGCCGAAGGGCTGTCGCAATTGACCACCCATGACATTGCAAACATTGAGGCAGGCATGCCTACAGTTCTTGAAATGGAACACTCTGGGCTGCGCCGGCGACTCGATAAGATCTTTTTTGAAATCGCCCTGCTCCAGAATGGCGGTAACCCCAGCGGTAACTCTGTCACCCAACGCATTGAATTCTGGCGAGCCGCATGGCATGTCATTGAACAGAAGCCCCTTTTGGGTGTCGGAACAGGCGATGTGAAGTCGGCCATGGATGATGCTTACATCACCATCGATTCGCGGTTGTATGCCGAATTTAGATTGCGCGCCCACAATCAATACCTCACGTTTTGGATGGCCTTTGGTGTGTTCGGAATGCTTTTGCTGATGGCTACACTCTTTATCCCCTTTGGGGTTCCCGTCACAGAGCGCGGATTTTTATTTGCTGCCTTTTGCGTAATTGTGGCGCTGAGTTACCTCACCGAAGATACCCTTGAAACCCAAGCAGGCGTTACCATGGTTGCGTTCTTTTCGGCCCTATTTGCGGCTCAAAGATTGGCTTTCCATGCGAGAATTCGCTCGGCGACCTGAGCCGGAGAAATGGTCAGCCTACCGTCTTCGGGGTGCTCAGTATCAACCAAATACGCAGCGTGAACGCCAATTGGTCGCCAACGCTGTGGGAAAATAGGTCGCTTGGGTGAATACAAGCCCAAGGCATGTATTCCAAAAGCAGCGGCCAAGTGCAAAGGCCCTGTGCTCGCGGCAACCAAGCCGTTGCAATGCGAAATGGTGGCCATCAATTCTTCCAGCGACAAACGTCCGCCAAAGTCATGAACAAGATCCCACGGCAATTGATCGCCCATTGCCTCGCGTTCTCTCGTGGTGCCCGTGATGCCCACACGAACGCCTTGGGCTGTTACCAACCGAATCAATTCGGCATAAGACGCCAGTGGCCATTCGAGTGCGCTGCCGTGCGATTTTGGGTGCAACAGCAGTGAAAAACCACTGTCACAAAAGGCCTTCGCGTGTGCGGGAGGTTGGGTATTGGTCACGAGCCCGTAGTTGGCAGCAATACTTGCGTCGTCAGAAGCGGCAAAGATTCCAAGCGGTTCAAGCATCCGCAAGTTCAACTGGGCTTCGTGGGCATCCGATCCTTTGCGGGAGAACCAAAGCGGTTTGTTTACGCGCAGAAACGTGTGTAAACGCCGCCCCGTGCCGATACGAGTAGCGCATCCGGCCGCAAAGGCCGCAGCAACAACCTCTTTTCTCGGAAAAACGTGAATGACGGTGTCAGCGCCGGTTGCCTTGATGAAATCGGTTTGCATTTTTGGGGTGCTACCCGCGTCATCCCAGTTCAAGAAACGATCAATATTCTTACATGCCGCAACAACTGGTGCGGTATACGACCGACCCAAAAACTGAATCGTTGCCTGTGGGAACGCAGATCGCAGCGCGCCCGCTAAAGGCAGCGTTAAAACCACATCGCCGATGCCATCGGTGCGTGAAATCAGAATGTTTTCAGGCGTTCTCATGGGCATGAAGTGCACGTAATTTCGTATATTTCGTGTAGGTCGCAAATGCGCTCAAACGCGCAATGGTGAAGCCGGTGGCGCCGTCTAAAAAGCCCGCCTTAAAAACAAAGGTCTTCAAGAACTGCAGCACCACCTTAGCATAAATCAGCGGCAGCCCCACCCGCTTACCTTTTTGATAAAGCTCTTTCGACGCGATGTTTGAGAAGTACTCGATTTGCTTCAAGTGGTCTTCACGGGTGTAATAGCTGTAGTGTAGAATGTTGCCATTCAGATGCTGCGCACTGTGCTCGGCATGCAAATCAAAGCGGTCGTGCGGATTTACACCTCCCCATGCGCCGTGACCTTTGATGAATAAACGCAATTTGGTATCAGGATACCACCCCGAATGCCGCACCCACTTTCCACAGTAGTTGGTCAGCCGATTCATGGTGTAACCGCTCACTTCAGCGGTTTCATTGGTGAGTGCCCGGGCAATATTTGCGCATAATTCTTCGTCGAGTGCTTCGTCGGCATCAAGGCTCAAAACCCAAGTTGAGCTCGCCAATTGCCAAGCGCGATTCTTTTGTTGAATATGCCCGTCAAACGCGTGTTGTTCAACCCTTGCACCTAAATCACGTGCAATTTCGCAGGTGTCGTCTTTTGAAAATGAATCAAGCACGATGATTTCGTCTGCGATGGGCTTTACAGATTGAATGCAACGCGCGATGTTTCTCGACTCGTTGAAGGTGATAATAACCACCGCTAGTGTAGCTTTTTTCAAATTCATTTTGTGCGAAGGTAAGCACTCGTGATCAACACCTGTTGAAAACCCGTGTTGGTGCACCCCTGCAAAGTGCTAATTTTGCACGAAACACACGTAACATGAATGTTTTGATTTTGGGCTCAGGCGGTCGCGAGCATGCCTTGGCATGGAAACTCGCACAAAGCTCATTTCTTTCGACCCTCTTCGTTGCACCCGGCAATGCGGGTACATCACAGGTAGCCACGAACGTAGCTTTGGATGCGCTTGATTTTAAGGCCATTGGCGAGTTCGTGTTGCAGCAAGAAATCAACATCGTTGTGGTGGGACCAGAGGCACCTTTGGTTGAAGGCATCTTCGATTTTTTCGCAGCTAATCCCCATTTAGCAAAGGTCACCGTGATTGGTCCAAGTAAATCGGGTGCACGCTTGGAAGGCAGCAAAGAGTTTGCGAAGCGCTTTATGGAGCGCCATAACATTCCCACGGCGCGTTATAAAAGTTTCGATAAGAAATCCATTGGCGAGGTGCGCGCCTTTCTCGATAGCTTGAAGCCGCCATATGTGATTAAGGCCGATGGCTTGGCCGCTGGCAAGGGCGTGATCATTACCAATGACTTGCGAGAAGCAGAACAAACGGTGAACAGCATGCTGCTTGATTCAGCTTTTGGCAAAGCAGGAAAAAAAGTGGTGATCGAAGAGTTTTTGAAGGGCATTGAGGTTTCAATGTTTGTGATTACCGATGGGCATTCTTACAAGATTTTGCCTGAAGCCAAAGACTACAAGCGCATTGGCGCAGGAGACACCGGATTGAATACCGGGGGCATGGGCGCCGTTTCTCCTGTTCACTTCGTGAACGCAGAGTTTATGCAAAAGGTTGAGAACCAAATTATTATTCCTACCGTGAAGGGCTTAGAGGCGGAAGGTATTCCTTACGCCGGCTTTATCTTTTTCGGATTGATGAAGGTACAGGGCGACCCCTATGTGATAGAGTACAACTGCAGGTTGGGTGATCCTGAAACAGAGGCGATATTGCCACGCATTAAGTCAGACTTGTTGCACCTGTTTGAGGGCATTGCAACCGGTACGCTTTCAGAGTGTGACCTTCAACTCGATGATCGCACGGCTACAACGGTTGTAATTGCCTCGGAAGGTTATCCGGGGAATTATCCGAAAGGCCGAGAAATTACGGTGAGCACTTTGCCTGATGATGCGGTATTGTTCCATGCAGGAACGAAGCAACAAGGCGACAAAGATGTTACGGCGGGTGGCCGCGTGATCGCCATGACGGCTTTGGGGGCGAATTTAGAAGATGCGCTTGACACCGCTTACGCGGCGGTACGTGCGGTACATTTCGACGGAATGTACTACCGCAAAGACATCGGAGTAGACTTGCTTAAAACGAAAGCAGGCACACGCCAAAGTGCACCTCAAGACGTGAAGTAAAAGCTTGCTTAAACGAGCGTGTTATCGCGCTTGGCCTTCGCAGTGTACGATTGCTGCATTTTGATCCAAAGGCCCAAGCCTACAAAGCCCAATGCAATCACCGCCCAATTTACGAGGTCACTGATTGGAACAAGAATGGTGATGAAGGTTTCATTAACGAGTTTGGCAATCGGATCTAAAATCTGCTGAAGGTTCATAACCAAAGAGTTTTTTGCAAAAATAACCAAAGCAATGAGATTCTACCGAATCTTTCACTGTAATTTAACCCGCTGACAGGTTTCGTATGCTCAACTTGCTTCGTTCAAACCAACCCATTGCATCGGCAATCATTCCGCTTACAGGGCTGATCTTCCTTGTTTTGCATCTGCTTTTGGGCAGGGTTGAATTGGGGCAAGATCCGTATAACGCGCCACTTCCGCAAGCATTAAACCTTCGGCTTGGAGTTTATTTTCACTTTGCCGTGATTGTCGTCAATGGTTTATTGATGAACGGGCTTTTCAATCGGCATGAGTTGGTGCCTGGACGAAACAACTTAGCCGGCTGGTTTTTCGTATTCATAGCGTGCTGTTTGCCTGTTGCTCTGCCCGTTGGGCCGATATTATTGGGAGGCTTGTTCTTCATTCCAGGATTGAATGCCACCTTGAAAGTATACCGCCAGAACGATGGAACGGCGCATTATTTCAATGCAGGGTTCTTATTTGGGGTCGCCGCATTATTTGATGGTGTTTTTGCAGTGTCAGGTTTGCTTTTGCTCGCTGCGATATTGTACACCCGTGCAGCGAAATGGCGCGAGCTTACCTTACCGGTAATGGGTTTTGTATTGCCACCGGCAATAAGTATAGTAGTGTTGTGGCTGTTTGAGTTGCCCATATTTGATCTTGTTTACCACCGGCTGTCAACGCAGCCGCCATTTGTGCCTGAACTGCGCGACATCATTCCACTGCTTGTTTTTGTACTTGGCTTGCTGTTGGGGTTTGGCTTCTTAATCAATGCTTTCGGTTCAAGCAGCAATAAATCGAAGAATTCGAAAGCGATATTGGTTATGTTCGCTGGGGGCCTAGTCGCAGCCAGCGTGTTCATTTACCCAGGAAATGCTTGGGCCGCCCTAACCCTCGTGGCTTTTCCGGCGGCCTGGGTTTTCCCTTGGCCTTTTACTGCGAGGATACGAAACCTGCAAAGGGTGCTTTTCATCCTATATTTTGTCGCGGGGGCACTCTTGTTTTTTTGGTCGAGTTTTCAGTTGTAACCTTTCTGTATTCGTAGCGTAGAAGCGGAGTAGCGCAAGATCTAGCGCCGACTTAAAACAACGACTATGAAGCGAATTAAACAACTTGGTGCTTCGGTATTTGCACTGTTTCTTGCAGCACCCTCCTTTGCGCAAGGAACTTACTTCCCCGAAACGCAGCCTGCGATGCCCACGGCATCAACGGAACCCGCTCAACCCATCAATGAAATTAGCATCTTACCCCAGCCCCCGGCAGCTGCCGCAGCTGTTGAAGTGCGCAGCATTGCTTCAGGAAACTGGACGCAGCCTTGGGTTTGGGATTGCACATGCATACCCAACGACGGGCATGACGTGATCGTTTCAACCGGACACATTATGAACTTGGCAAACAACGCCAGCGTGAATCACTTGTTAATTGAGGCCGGTGCAACGTTCGGAATGTCTGCCGAAATTCAACGCACACTCATTGTACGTGGCGACTGGACCAACGAAGGCACCTTTACACGGGGCATTGGTGTGGTAAACTTCGCAGGAGAAGAAGTGCAACAAGTCAACGGGGTAAATGCTTTCAATGCCGTTGTGGTCAACAGCGGTCTTGACTTAACCCTCAATGGAACAACCGATGTTTACGATGTACTCAACATTCAAGGAGGGTCGAACGTAAACACCAACGACTTGCTCAGCTTGCGCAGCAGTGGTGCCTCGAAAAGTGGTTCAATTGCTTCTTTGAATGACGGAACGTTGACCGGAAATATATCTTATGAAAGAACCGTGGTTGCAGGAAATAGCGGTTGGCTAACTATTGGTACGCCATTCACAGAGGCAACCATCGGACAATGGAATGACGACTTTGTAACAACTGGCTTTGTTGGAGCTGATTTCCCCGCGCACAGTTTTGTGAGCATTCGAACGTATGACGAGGCTGCTGACAATAGCGGCGCTGCTTTCATTCCTGTATTGACTTCGGATGACCCAATTACTCCAGGTTTGGGTTACTATGTATACGCCAACTCAGGCACATACGTTTTTGACGTTACAGGCACGCCAGTAACCGGAGAATTCGACCTCCCAATTTACTTTACTGGAACGGGTGAACCGCTTTCAGATGGCATGAATGTGCTTGCAAACCCATACCCATCAAATATTTCATGGGATAGCCAAGACGGCTGGGTGAAAGAAAATGTGCTCGGTGCAATTTATGTGTGGGATGTGAGCTTGAACCAATTCCGCACCTATTCAAACGGATACGGTGTAAACGGCGGTTCACCACTCATTCGCAGTGGCGAGGCCTTCTGGATTCAATCGTATGCTGAAAACCCAGTTTTGACCATCAACGAGAATGCGAAAATCGCCGAAACAACCTCGCCCGTGAATACAACTAACGAGTTTTTGAAGCTTCGAATCACAGGATTGGGATTGGGCGATGAAATGATCATCGCTTTGGCTGAAGGTGCAACAACAAACTTTGACACAGCGCTCGATGCCTACAAATACTACAGCAGCACTTCAATCTCAAGCATTGCAAGCCGTTCAGCCGACGATATTTCACTTGCAATCAACCACGTGCCTTACAGCGACGAGGCCGTGGCGGTGCCTATTATTCTCACCTCTACGCAAATTGGCCCGCTTGTATTGACCTTGCAAAACGTGCCGCAGATCACCGATCGCTGCATGTACATCGAAGATTTGAACACGGGCATTCTGTACCCCGTGAATGAAACTGAAACCATTGAGTTTTTCACCGATGTCGTAAGTCAAGCTCCGCGCTTTATGTTCCACATTTCGCCGCCAATCACAGCGGAGCCAACGGCAAGCTTGTGCAATGCCGGCGCTACCGGAACAATCGAAATTGACGGCATTGGCGCGGGGCCATGGAGCTACTTCTGGCTCGACGGCGACGGCAACGTGCTCGGCAGCCAAGTGAGCGTTGAACAAGCTTTTTTGGTTGAAGGCCTAACGGCCGGATGGTACACGATCAACGTTACAGGCATTGAACAATGTGGCTCGCTCTCAGCCCAAGTGGAGGTAATTGAACCTGAACCACTGTTCTTAAGCGGGAGCACAACTGAACTCGGCTGCGACGAAGTAAATACAGGCACCATTTCAATAGACTTTGGAGGAGGTGTGGGTGACTACAGCGTGCTTTGGAACGACGGGGCAACCGATGCGAACCGCACGGGTCTCGAAGCAGGCGAATATGCTGTGGTGGTTACCGACGGTAACGGATGCACGATTGGGCAGTCTATGACCATCGATGCGGCACCCAGTGTTGCTGCCCTCTTTGAAGTGGATCAGCAAATTGTCAATCTTCAGAACGGAACAGCTACGGTATATTTCACCAACTTCACCGACGGTGCAACAAACTTTACCTGGACGTTCGGTGATGGCAGCCCCGTATCAACCGATGAAAACCCGTCACACACATTCACGCAAACAGGAAACTTCATTGTAACGCTCAATGCTTCAAATGATGAGTGCAGCGGGGTATATCAATTGGTAGTTATTGTTGAACAAGGCGTGGGCGTTGATGACGTTTCAATTGCCGATGAGGTTAATGTTTACGCCAGTGAAGGATTCACGGTAATCAACTTCGGGCACAGCGATGTGCGCGACTACCGCATCGATGTCTACAACATGCTCGGCCAACGCTTAATCGCGCCGATGGAAGGTCGTTATGGCAGCCAACGCTTGAATTTAAACGTGATTCGCAGCGTACCAACCGTATTGGTTACGATTCAAAACACGGCAACAGGCCAACGCCACACCTACAAGATTTTACGCCAGTAGTTGGCCTAAAAACAACGCAAATGAGCTTATGGCGCTCAGACTCAGCTGCAAATTGCCGTGGAGTCTGAGCGCTTTTTTGCGTTTTAGGCCACCGCTTTTTTGTACTTTTGTAGCAAATTACTGTCCATGAAATTTGGTGTTGTCACCTTCCCTGGTTCCAATTGTGATGAAGACATGGTCTACGTCTTGGGGAATCTCCTCGGTCAAAAAGTAGAGCGTCTATGGCACAAAGATCACGACCTCAAGGGCGTTGATTTTGTTGTATTGCCAGGAGGATTTAGCTACGGCGATTACCTCCGCAGCGGCGCCATAGCACGCTTCTCACCAATCATGGATGAAGTAATGGCCCACGCAACCCGCGGCGGCTATGTAATGGGAATTTGCAATGGATTTCAAGTGCTCACCGAAGCGCGGATGCTTCCCGGTGCGCTCTTGCACAACGCAAATCGCAAATTCGTTTGCAAAAACGTTCACCTCATCCCGCAATCAAAAATTGCATTGCCTACGGCAAGGCTCAATCCAACAGAGCCGCTTCAAATTCCAATCGCGCACGGAGAAGGCAATTACTATGCTGCTCAAGCGGTACTCGATGAATTGAATGCGAACGATCAAGTGCTCTTCAGATACTGCGACGTCAATGGCGACGTTACTGAAGAAGCGAATCCGAACGGATCGATCCAAAACATTGCCGGTGTAATGAACAAACAAGGCAATGTTTTTGGAATGATGCCGCACCCCGAGCGCGCTGCTGACTTGGATTTAACCAATGTTGACGGCCGGGCAATTTTCGAGTCGATACTCGGCCTCGTTGCGCACTAAGCGTACATCAGCCTGTGCGTCCGAACATTAATTCGCTACTTTTGTTTGATGTTCGTGTAATCGGGTAAAATGTGTGCCCGTTAATTTTTCAGCTATGAGCGAATACCCCGCAGGCCCCCTTCTGAGCAAGATCAATGTTCCCGCCGATCTCAGAAGCCAAATCGCAGAAGAAGAACTGCCACAGTTGTGTGACGAACTTCGCTCGTTTATTGTCGATGTCGTTTCTGAAAAAGGTGGCCACTTTGGGGCGAGCCTCGGCGTAGTCGAACTTACCGTAGCGCTGCATTATGTATTCAATACACCGTACGATCAATTGGTGTGGGACGTTGGGCACCAAGCCTACGGACATAAGATCCTTACCGGGCGGCGATCTGTTTTTCATACAAACCGCATCTACAAGGGCGTTTCAGGTTTCCCGAAACGTACCGAAAGTGAATTTGACACCTTCGGTGTGGGCCACTCATCAACAAGTATTTCCGCAGCCCTCGGAATGGCGGTCGCGAGCCGCGTAAAAGGCGATGCCGAGCGTCAACACATTGCTGTGATCGGCGACGGTGCAATGACCGCCGGTTTGGCTTTCGAAGGCCTAAATCACGGCGGCGTCGAAGACACCAACATGATTGTTGTCCTCAACGACAACTGCATGTCCATTGATCCAAACGTCGGCGCACTCAAAGAGTACCTCACCGACATTACGACCTCTCATACCTACAATAAGGTGAAAGATGAGGTGTGGAATTTGTTGGGCAAAGTGAGCAAGTTCGGTCCGAATGCGCAAGCCATTGTGCAGAAGATTGAGAACGCAGTAAAAGGTGCATTGCTCAAACAAAGCAACCTGTTTGAATCATTGAACTTTCGCTACTTCGGCCCGATCGATGGCCATGATGTAGAACACTTGGTGAAGGTGCTTCGCGACTTGAAAGATATTCCAGGCCCGAAACTACTCCACTGTGTGACCATGAAAGGGAAAGGTTACGAACCCGCTGAAAAAGGTTCGCCTACCCAATGGCACGCTCCCGGCCTCTTCAACAAAGAAACAGGAGAGATTATTAAAGTCGTACCGAAAAGTCCTGAACCCCCGAAGTTTCAAGACGTGTTTGGCCATACCATCATTGAACTTGCTGAACGCAATCCGCGCATTGTAGGTGTAACGCCCGCGATGCCCTCAGGTTGCTCATTGAAGTTCATGATGGATGCCATGCCTGACCGAGCCTTCGATGTCGGAATTGCCGAACAGCACGCAGTGACATTCTCGGCGGGGATGGCAACACAAGGCTTGATTCCTTTTTGCAACATCTATTCCTCATTCATGCAACGTGCCTACGATCAGGTTATTCATGACGTAGCCATTCAGAAGTTGCAAGTTGTTTTCTGCCTTGATCGCGGCGGTTTGGTTGGTGCCGATGGTCCTACCCACCACGGAACGTATGACCTCGCCTACATGCGCTCGATTCCGAACATGGTGGTTTCAGCCCCGATGGATGAGGAAGAACTGCGCAACTTGATGTTTACCGCGCAAGCCGAAGACCACGGTCCATTCAGCATCCGTTACCCGCGAGGCAACGGCGTCATGACCGAATGGAAAACACCCTTGCGCGCATTGAAGGTTGGAACCGGCCGCAAGATTAAGAATGGCTCTGATGTAGCCTTCTTGACCATCGGCGCCATCGGAAATTACACGCGCAAAGCATGCGAAACACTCGAAGAGATGGGCATTCACGCGGCGCACTACGACATGCGCTTTGTGAAACCAATCGACGAGCTCATGCTCCATGAAGTGTTCGCCAAATTCGACAAGGTGATTACCGTCGAAGACGGATGCATTCAAGGTGGCTTCGGAAGTGCCGTGATTGAATTCATGGCCGACAACGGCTACCACGCACAAATCAAACGCTTAGGTGTTCCTGACCGCTACATTGAACACGGTTCGCAAGACGAATTGTATAAGGAATGCGGATACGATACTGCGGCCATGGTTGCTACTGCAGCCCAAATGGTGGGCATCGAACGCGCCGCTGAAAAACGTGTGGGTTGATGAGTGAAGAGATTGTAAACAAAGTCAGTGAAAGCGGCATTTTGTCGCTCGACCCTGAAGCGTTGTTGCCCAATCCTCCCGTTGCTGTCATTGATTTTACCGACTTGCTTTGGCAAGGCTTGGCCTTGCGTGAGGCAGATCTCCGGGAGTGGGTAAAAACCCATGACTTTGAAGCTTACCGCGGCCATGTCGTCGGTGTGTTTTGCAGCACCGATGCTCTCATACCCATGTGGGCCTACATGCTCGTTACATCCAAGTTGACAGGCGTCGCGCTGCACGTGGTGCAAGGCGATGCGGAGCGCGCCATGGAAGATTATCTACTCGCCTACATCCGAACCATTGACCCGCAAGCATACGCCGATTTACGGGTTGTTGTGAAAGGCTGTTCGAAGCGTGTTCTACCGGCATCGGTGTACATTGCTTTGACCACGCAGTTGCAAGGCGTAGTAAAAACGTGGATGTTCGGCGAACCCTGCAGCACCGTACCCGTGTACAAGCAGGCAAGGAAATCGTAGCACATATTTTTGATGCCGACCCTTTTCGGCGCAATGGACAACACACCAAGGCCCCTACTTGAGTTTAGTGTGACCCATCATGCAATCGCGCAACGAAATGCGCAGGGGTCACACACGGCGTAAACATATCACACGCGTTTCAAAAAGTTTACCTGATTTTTTTTGCGCTGCGCGGATGGGTGCGCTCCTTCAATCGTTGTCTCGAGGTGGACAAACGTTTTACGCTGCCTCGAGTACATCTCCAAAACCCACATCGAAGGATGGCCTTGGGGTTCTTTCATGTCGCGCGTATATACACGGGTTAATACCCACCTCCCCTATGGACCAAAAATCGCGATTCGGCCGAGGACTTGCAAGCCGCAGCGGCCACAACTTTGTGTGCGGGGAGTAAAAGTTTGTGGCTGTTTCTTTTCAAACCAACACCGGCCCTTCGCCGCAGTATGGCTTGTCAAATCTCGATTTCTTCACTTTAAACGTTTATAAACGTTTAAAACTTGCCCAATTCTCGCGGGGGTCGTAGCTTGAGAACGGGGAGGGGTTGGTGTAACCCCGCACGATGCGAAGATCGCATGGGTAAAACGACGCGTAAAATATGGGCGATCGTAAGGGCGGGCAATCATGAGGGCGGGCAATCGTAGGGGTGAAAAATTTTCCGCCCGTACCTCTTTCATCAAAACAGATGATGTGCATCGCATCGTTGTGCTCGATAGCCTCACGTGAATTTCGGTGCCGTGCCTACGGCACTCTGGTTTCAAACGCGCCCCCGCAACCACGGGTTAAACCCGTGGCTACCGTCGCTATCGTTCCTAGCGAGACTGATGCGTAAACAATGTTCTGGCCATAAATGCAACGACCAAACGCATTTTGGTTTGCTCTTTCGCTCTCACACTCCAACTCACACTCTTCTCCGAAACAAACCGCGGGTTTTAACCGCGGATTAAAAGGATTTACACGGATTTACGATCAAACCGCACGCGATGCGGAGATCGCAGGGTTCAAACGACGGGTAACGTAAGGGCGGGCAATCGGCGGAGTGGAAAATTTTCCGCCCCTACTCGGGGTTTTTGCGGGAAATCTTAATGTCGCTGCGCGAAGGGAGGTCTTGGTATCGATGAGAAGTCGTTATGGCGCTGCTCGACGAGAGGTCATTCGAAATAGTGCTACATATAACAGCCCCGAACGTGATCGGGGCTGTTAAACCTTAACCAAACTATTACAATGAACTGTCCGGAATCCAACAGAGGTTTAGTGGAAAGCCACCTTAATAATTCTCCATTGAATTAACACAAAGGTAGCAATTTGGTTCAATACAAATACGCGAACGATTGTTAAACCTTGATAATCAAAGGGAAAAGAACTAATTCGTGCGTTTCGTGCTGATTACAGTGATGACTTCATCGTAAATTTCTAACAACAACTCAGGCTGGCCGTAGTACCAGGTGTAGGTATCTTGAAATTGTTGGGGCGTAACGTTGAACGTTGCAAAGGTGGTTTTGTAGTAGCGTGCGATGCGCGCGCGAGGCTCGTCGTTTCGAATCATATTTTGGTTGAGCACGGCCTCAATGAGTTGAACTTCAGCAAGCAGCTCAACAAACGTTTCGCGGGGAATAAGGTCTTGCGGTGGTTCGGGTACATCCTTTCCGCATCCAAGCAAAAAAAGCAGCCCGATGGCGACGGCACAGAACTGGCGGATCATGACCGATTGAATTCGAGGCGGCATCCGACCGTTAGGTCGAGAACATCAACCCCATTGTAAACCTGCGTGCCATTCACCCAAGTACCGGCGATGCGGTGTGAAAACGTGGTGCCTTCAAAAGGCGACCAACCACATTTGTACAAGAGTTGGTCAGCGCTTACGGTGAATGGGCTCTCTTCAACAAGCACTAAATCAGCAAAGTAGCCTTCGCGCACATAGCCGCGGTCAACGACTTGGAAGCAGCGCGCGACATTGTGCGCCATGAGTTGCGGGATGCTTGTGATCGGAAAAACACCCTGCTGGGCGAGTTCGAACATGGCAACTACGGCGTGCTGAACGAGCGGGCCGCCAGAAGGCGCCTGGAAATAGCTGCCCGCTTTTTCTTCTTTGGTATGCGGTGCATGATCGGTTGCAACCACGTCGATGCGTTGATCGGTGAGGGCTTGACGGATGGCGTTGCGATCGTTCTCGGTTTTCACCGCAGGATTCCACTTAATCGCGCTGCCCTTGCTCAGGTAGTCTTGGTCAGTAAACCACAGGTGGTGAATGCAGGCTTCGGCAGTAATGCGCTTTTGCTCGAGCGGTATGTCGTTTCGAAAGAGGCTTAATTCGCGCGCCGTGCTGATGTGCAAGATGTGCAAACGGGTGTTGTGCTTTTCAGCCAATTCAACAGCAAGTGAAGAACTGCGGTAACATGCTTCTGCGTCGCGAATCACAGGGTGTTGACTCATGGGCACGTGCTCGCCGTAGGTCGCGCGTGCTTTCGCAGTGTTTTGGCGGATGGTTTCTTCATCCTCGCAATGGGTTGCAATCAGCAGCTCACACTCACTGAACAAACCTTCGAGTGTTTTGCGGTTATCAACGAGCATGTTGCCTGTTGATGATCCCATGAAAACTTTGACCCCGCAAACCTGCTTGGGGTCGGTTTTGAGCACCTCATCGAGGTTATCGTTGCCAGCTCCCATGAAAAAGGAGTAGTTGGCCGGAGACACTGCCGCTGCACGATCGTACTTCTCTTGCAGCAACGCTTGGGTAAGGGTGTTAGGCACTGTATTCGGCATCTCCATGAATGAGGTTATGCCCCCCGCGACAGCAGCGCGCGATTCAGAAGCGATGTCGGCTTTGTGGGTTAATCCGGGCTCTCGAAAATGAACTTGATCGTCGATTGCTCCCGCCATCAAAAATTTGCCCGTACAGTCAATGATTTGATGCGCCCCGTGGTCTTCGACCATCGCGTCATCAATGCGCAGAATACGGTCGCCTTCGACCCAAACGTTGCAGGTTCGAAACAATCCTTCGTTGATCAGTGTGGCGTTCTTAAAGAGTGTCTTCATGGATCACGAATGGCGCGGCGCGGGTTTGATGGTCATGAAACGCATGCGCAACACGCCCCATAAAGCCTCCTTAAAGATCGACATGCTCATTTTGCTTTCGCCATAGAGGCGATCAATAAAGGTAACGGGCACTTCGACCGGCTTGAAGCCCAAACGCTTCGCTTTATACTTCATTTCAATTTGAAATGCATAACCCACAAACTCAATGCGGTCCAGATCGATGGTCTCGAGCACTTGACGGCGGTAGCATTTGAACCCGGCGGTGCAATCGCGGATGCCCATCCACAAGATCATGTTGACGTAAACCGATGCGAAATAACTCATGAGAATGCGGTTCAAAGGCCAATTCTCGACTTTGCCACCTTTCGTGTAGCGCGAGCCGATGGCGAAATCGCCGCGACCACTTGCACAGGCCTCCCGCAAACGAATCAAGTCTTCTGGATTGTGCGAAAAGTCAGCATCCATTTCGTAAATGAAGTCGTATTGCTTTTCGATACCCCAGCGAAAACCGGCAATGTACGCTGTTCCAAGACCCAGTTTGCCTTTCCGCTCAAGAATGAACAGTCGGTCAGCGTGCGTGGTCATCAGGTTCTTTACCAGCTGGGCGGTACCATCAGGTGAGCCATCATCGACCACCAAGACATGGAACGGATGATCAAAAGAAAACACTTTGGCAAGAATGCGCTCGATGTTCTCTTTTTCGTTGTAGGTGGGAATAATGACTAGACTATCTGGCACGCCCTATGATATTATTGAGCAAATATAAGAAAGACTGCATTGGCTGAGGGTATCGCGTTAAACCGCGCGACAAAGCCAAAAGGCAATGCCGCGCGGTTGAAAACGCATTCAATTTATTGAATTGCAGTTGCCGCACAGGAAACCTGAGGGCGCAAGTTAAGATTTGACCGGGAGTTTGTAAATGAGCCTATACTTGGCGCGACTCAAATACCAGTACATCACGGGTACAATTACCAAGGTGAGGAAGGTCGCGAAGGTTAGTCCAAAAATGATGGCCCACGACATCGGCTTCCAAAACACGTTGTTATCGCCTCCGATGTAGAACTTCGGATCGTAATCGTACATGAAGCCCACAAAATCAATGTTCAAGCCAATGGCCAAAGGCAAGAGGCCGAGCACGGTTGTGATTGCGGTAAGCAATACCGGTCTTAATCGTGTTTTACCAGCTTGTACGATGGCTGTTTCAACTTCGGCGAAATCGAGTTCTTCATTGTCACCGAGTTCAAGTTCATCCATTCTGCGTTCACGTACAAGGTTGGTGTAGTCAATAAGTACGATGGCATTGTTGACCACAACTCCGGCCAGTGAGATGATACCGATCATCGTCATCAAGATCACAAAATCCATTTGGAAAATAACCAATCCGAGCAATACACCAATCATACTGAAGAACACGGAGAACCCAATGATGAACGGGGCAGATGTGGAGTTAAATTGCGCAACGATGATCAAGAAAATCAGAAATAGCGCAATCATCAGCGCTTTCGACAAGAATGCCATTTGTTCTGCTTGCTCTTCTTGCTGACCGGTGAATTCGAAGGTGATGTTTTCTGGCACCTCGAAGTTTACCAATTCACTTTTCAGAGTGGCTACGATTTCATTTGCGTTGTAACCTTCGAGCACGTTCGATTGAATGGTAATCACCCGATCGAGGTCGATGCGCTTCACTGCACTAAACGTGTTTGATTTATCAAACGTAGCGACTGCTGAAATCGGTACTTGCTTAATGCGTCCGTTCGAAGGATCTCGGAACGTGATCTTCTGATTCATCAACGCGTCGGCATTGTTTCGGTAATCGTCGTTAAAACGGATGTTGACCTCGTAGTCATCTTCACCGTCTTTGTAGGTGCTTACTTCACGTCCGAATAGGGCGGTGCGAATTGCGTCTCCGACTTGATAGGTCGACAAGCCATAGCGCCTTGCCTTTTCCCGGTCGATGGTAATTGGCATTTCAGGTTTGGCCTTATTCACATCAAGTTTTAGCTCTTCGATACCTGCCATGCGTCGTCCTTCGATGAAGCGCTTTAAGCCGTTAGCATAGAACAAAACGCTGTCGTAATCTTCGCCTTTGATTTCAATGTTAATGGGCGGACCTTGTGGGGGACCATTCTCGTTTTTGGTGACGACAATCTCTGCTTCAGGGTAGTTTTTTAGCTCCTCTCGAATGGCGTTCATCACGTCGTTTGTACTTAAACCCCGACGATTTTGGAAGGGCACAAACGAAACCGTAATGCGTGCTTTGTGTGGCGTATTTCCGAGTTGGGGGCCTTGGTTAGGGTCGCTGGTTCCATTGCCAACCTGTCCAATCACAGAGTTCACCAAGAACGAGGTCACCTCACCCGTTTTGGGGTCTTCAGCTTTGAAAGCATCGCTGTTTAACACGTCAATAACGCGACGTTCAATTTCAAGTGCCACCGCATTGGTCGCTTCAATCGAGGTTCCAATAGGTTTTTCGATGAAGATGTTGAGGTATTGCGGTTCGTTCGATGGGAAGAACTCCACTTTGGGGGTGAAGGCGCCCATCAAAATAAGCGAAACCAGAAACAACCCTCCTGTACCAAAGAAGAAATACCACGGTTTACGACCCGCAAGCACCCAATTCAAAAAGCGTTCGTAGGCATTTTCAAGCCGTGGCAAGAAGTTGTTTTGAAAGCGCAGTGTAGCTGGCGTCAAGAGGTAGGCATTCATGAAGCCGAGGATGCCCGCAATGAGCAAAATATTGCCGAAAACGCGCAGCCCCCCCAACGGATCTCCACCCTCTTCGCCTTGAACCAGGTAAGAAACAGCTACGAATACTAAGCCAATGGCCGTGAGCGATCCGCTTACCAAGTTTACCCGCTTGAAATTGGTTTTGTCGAGGCCAACCCGCATGTACATGGCGGTGAAAACCGGATTAATAACCAAAGCAACAAAGAGCGACGAACTAAGTACAATGATTAGGGTGATGGGCAAGAACTTCATGAATTCACCCATCAGGCCCGGCCAAAATGCGAGTGGAATGAATGCCGCCAGCGTTGTCGCCGTTGAGGCAATAATTGGCCAAGCCACTTCGCCAACGCCGTAGCGTGAGGCGCGTAAAGCCGACATCCCTTTTTCGTCCATCAAACGGTACACGTTTTCGACGACCACGATGCCATTGTCAACCAACATCCCCAATGCCAATACCAGCGAGAACAACACCATTACGTTGAAGGTGATGCCTAACGCGTAAAGGATCATAAACGACATGAACATGGAAAGCGGTATAGCAATTCCGACGAAGAGGGCATTGCGCAGACCTAAGAAAAACAGAAGCACACCGACCACCAGAATCACACCAAAAATGATGCTGTTTTGCAGCTCATCAACTTGGGTTCTGATTTGATCGCTTTGATCGTTGGTGATCGTTAAACTCAAACTCTCAGGCAGGTCGTTTTTTCTGGCATCTTCAATGATTGCATTGATTTTGTCAGATGCCGCGATGAGGTTTTTACCTGATCGTTTGATGATGTCAAGTGTGATCACCGGACGCATGTATTCCCGCGCGAAACTTTCTTTCTCTTTTTCCTTGAACTGCACGGTTGCGAGGTCACGCAGGTAAATCGTATTCTGGTTCTCGCTTTTCACGACCACATTCTCGACATCGGCCATGCTTCTGAATTCTCCCACGATTTGAAGGGTTCGTTTGAACTCGTCTACCAAGATGTCGCCGCCTGAAATACTCAGGTTTTCTTGTTGAATGGCCGAGGCGATGTCGTTGAAGCTTACCTGCATGGCTTCAGCCTTCAGGTAGTCGACTTGAATTTCAACCTCCTTGTCCATAACACCGCGAATGTCAACTTTCGAAATTTCGGGGAGGGCTTCAATCCGCTCCTCCAAAATCTCAGCATAGTCTTTCAAATCGTCGAGCGAGAAATCACCCGACAAGTTGATGTTCATCACCGGCATGAGCTCTGTGAAGTTGAGCTCGAACACGTTCGGATCAGCGGGCAGGTCTTTGGGAAAATCCGGGTCAGATTTCGCTTTGTCAACCTTGTCTTTTACTTTGCGCAGCGCTTCTTCAGGTGTGACGTCAAACGTGAATTTAATGTCAATGGCCGAATACCCTTGCGTTGAAACGCTTACAATTTCATCAACGCCGGTGATGGTATTGATTTCTTTTTCGAGCGGACGGGTGATGAGCTTTTCAACATCCGTCGGACTGTTTCCTGGGGCAGCCGTACCCACATAAATCTGGGGTACAGTAACCTCTGGAAAACTCTCTTTCGGTACATCGATGTAGGCATAAAGGCCCGATAAAACGATAATGGCTGTAATCACCAAAACGGTCGTTTTATTCAGCGTTGCCCATGACGACAGGCCGAATTCTTTCAGTTTTTCACCCTTCGGTTGGATGTTATTTGGAGTGTCCATACCGTTTGTTATTGCGCGTTGGTATTGAAAAGTGAAACCGCTTGGTCCTCGATAACGCGGCGAGCGCCTTTATCGACGAGCATCATGCCCGGCTGCAGCCCCGTTGAAATCCAACTGAAGTCGCCGTACGAAGAACCCGTCGTAACCAATTGCTTGCGCACCAGGTAATGATCTTCATTCGGCTCGAGGACGTATACGAACTCACGGTTTTGGGTGTCTTGTTGCACCATCGAAGAGCGGATAACAACCACGCTGTCAAGGGCCAGGTCGTTCACACGCAGTGCACAGAACATATTTGGACGCACATTCGCCGTTTCATTGAGGTCTACTGTTAAGTCGAATGTGCGGTTCTCCGGATTGATAAACCGACCAACCCGCTTCACCGCTGCCGCAATGGTGTCGCCACTTGAAAGCAGAACTTCAACCGGCATGCTCGGCTTCACAACCGAGAGGTAGTTCTCACTTACCTGAGCACTCACGTACATGTTTTCAAGGCTGATGATACGCGCAACGGGCATCGCCGGACTTGCCATTTCACCGATGCGCGGGTTGATTTTGTCAACCATGCCACTGAACGGGGCTTTCACAGTGCCCATGCTCAATTGCTTGTTTAAAGTAGAAAGGGTGTTCTCGAGGCGCTCTTTGTTGGTTTTGGCCTCAAGAAATTGCACTTCGGAGCCAATTTTTTGGTCCCAAAGGCGTGCTTGGCGCTCGTAGATGTCTTTCGCTAAGCGATACTGTGTTTCTACTTCAGCGATGTTGCGTTGAATGAGTTCATTGTCGAGTATCAAAAGCGCCTGTCCGCGTGAGACTTGTTGGCCTTCACTTACGAGAATGGACTTCACAATGCCCTGCGTTTCAGGGTAAACCGAGGCATTGAGGTCGGTTTCAATGTTGCCTTGTACGGTGAAATAGTGCTTGTAAGCACCTGCAGACGTGGTAACGGCAGTCACACTGAGCAAACTAAAGTCATCGCTCATTTCAGCGAGTTGCGTTTCAAGTGATGCCAATTCAGCATTGAGTGTGCCGATCATTTCTTTCAATGAGTCGCGGCGAGTTTCGAGCGCCTCGCGATCAGCGTTTTCGGGTGCACTTCCGCCGCAGGCGAAAAGCGAAAAAACTACAATCAGGGCAGCGAATGCGGGGGTGATATTACGGATCATACCGAGGAGTTTTTTGGATTTGGAGATCAAATGTTGTTGAGTGCTTTGTTGAGGCGTGCTTTACTGTTCAGCACCTGCAGGGTGGCGTTAATGAAGTTTCCTTGCGCATTGAGCAATTGGTTGCGCACTTGCGTGAGTTCGAGGCTTGTGCTTACCCCTTCGTCGTACTTTATTTTGGTGCGTTCGAAAATGCGTTGTGCGAGGTCGTAGTTGCGACGCTGAATGGTGCGTTGCTCCAATGCGTTGTTGAATTCGATGCGTGCTGAACGGTATTCGAGCAAGGCGCCTTCGGCGATGTAGTCGAGGGCGGTTTGCGCGCGAATCACATCAATTTTGGCTTTCTCGATGCGTTGTTTGCCGAGGGTGCTTCCAAAAATTGGCACTTTGAGCTGTACGCCCCAAAGCTGAATCGGATACCATTTCTGATCGAAATCAAAAAAGTCAAATTTGAAGCGCTGCGCATTGCGTTGGTAGGTGTAAAATCCACCGAGCGACGGCATAAGGCGAGCGCGTTCGAGTTTTACACCGAGTTCAGCCAGTTTCAAGTTGTTTTGTTGCACGCGATACTCCGGAAGTTGTTGGGCTGAAAAGCTGTTTTCGAGCAACGCGGCATCATTGTCTGAAAGTAAACCGTCGATGTCATCGGTTAAGCGCAGCACCGTTGTTAACGGCATGCCGATGCTAAACTTCAAGAGGTCAAGCGCCGCAGCGGCTTGCATATCGGCATAGCGGATGCGCGACTCGAGATCGGCCAAGGAGAGTTGCAGCTGATCAACATCGAGCTCTTCAACAAAGCCGGCTTTGAATAAGGCTTCGGTGTCGCTGAGGATCGATGCCAGCACATCCAATCCTTCGCGCAACAAGCGGCTGTTTTCATCGGCAACCAATGCGGTGTGGTAGGCTTGGGCAACATCGGCTCGGGTTTGGGCTTCAGACTGTTGCAAACTCTCCTGCATGAGGGCAGCGTAGGCTTTCGAAGCTTGCAGTCCGACAAAATATGACCCGTCGAAAATGAGCTGCGTCGCCTGAACGCCTGCGGTTACGGTTTGGTTTGCACCAAACTGAAATTCGCTGATGGCATCTGGGTCTGCCGCAGGTGCATTCAGTGGAACCCCCGTTTCTTGCGCTACCCCACCTAAGAAGTTGACCAAGTATGGCGGAAAACCGAACACATCGCCCTCAGCAACCTGAGTGGGAATGTCGATGTAATTGTTATAGTCAATAGAACCATTCACCTGGGGCAAGCCAAGGGCAAGCGTTTCTTTGACCTCTCGCGCTGCTTTCTGGGCATCGAGGCGAGCATTCTTAACGGCAAAGGCATGTTCAAGCGCATACGTTTGCGCCTGTTCAAGACTCATGCTGGTTTCACCCGTTTGGGCAGAGAGAGCAAGTGACGTGCAAGCCACTGTGATACTCAGCAAGGTTTTTAAGTGTGACATAAATTAAGAATTCGTTTGGCGTTCTTGTTTCACTTTTTCAATCAAATACGCGATGCCTTTTTCGCTCGCAATGCCGCGGATGTGGTAGCGGAAGAGCTCAAGGTAAAGGTCTTTAAAGCTCGCCGTGGCGTCGTTTCCGGCGAGCATTTCCAAAATCGATTCAACTGCCGAAACATACAGCGAGGCGATAAACTCTGGACGAATATCATCGCGGTAATAACCCTCGTGCATGCCCTTTTCCATGTTCATGCGAAGGGTTGTGGCAATGATCGTATCGCGGGTGCACTGCATTTTGTGCATGATTTCGGGGTGGTACTTCTTCATGTCGTACAACACCGAAGGGTGCAAGTCGCGCACCATGTTCAAAACCATGCGCATGATCTCATAGCTTTCGTCAATGGCATTGAGATTGCGTGCTGTGATCTGTTGAATCTCACAATCTTCTTGCATGGCATGGTATTCAAAAACCCGATGCACGAGCTCGTCTTTGTCGCTCACATACTTATACAAGGTTTTCTTACTCACGCCCAATTTCGTCGCGAGGTCATCCATGTTCACGCTCTTAATCCCGAACCGCTTGAATATGGTCGCAGACTCTCGAATAATACGTTCTTCTTTCTCGTCTTTGAATTGCATGGCGACAAAATTACACAAAGGAAACGATACGGATACAAAAACGTTTCCAAATAATTTTTGTTCACCGCAAAGGGAGAGTTTTTTCGCCTTCGGCGGATGCAGATTGTTGTGAAATGTCATTTTTTGCCCTTGAACGGTAATTGCACCTTTGGAAACGTTTTTTGGGGTTCATCGCTCGGATGCAATTTCCTAACTTCGCAGTGCGTCTTTTAAACAGATGATCATGGAAGCTCGGGTGAATGACAAATTGGTTCTAAATATTGAACGTGAGCAAAACACGCTGAAAATCAATGGCGTAAAGTCAGATGTTTCTGCTGAATTCACCGCTGACGACCGCCTATATCTTGTATTCAAGAAAGAGGGTACAACTGCGCAGAAAACTGCCGTTCAACTTTTGGCCGTCGACCACGAAGCCAAGACGGTGCACGTCAAGGTGAAGGGCAACACCTATGTTGTGCAGTTAAAATCAGATTTTGATCGCTTGCTCGAGCAACTTGGAATGGGCCCTGGGAGCAGCGCGAAGCTCAACAGCATCAAAGCGCCGATGCCCGGCATGGTGCTCGATGTCATGGTTGAGGCTGGCCAACACGTCACCAAAGATCAACCCTTGCTTATTCTCGAGGCGATGAAAATGGAGAACGTGATCAAGGCTCCGCGCGATGGTGAAATCGTCCGAATTGGCGTAAAAAAGGGCGTTGCGATTGAAAAAAACACCCTTCTGGTCGAGTTTGCCGACTAATTTCAGCGCTGTACACAGTACGATGTGGATAATCTCGACGTTATAAATCGAGTACCCCGCAGCGAGTTGTAACTTTACATGAACGGTTAACTTCGCTGCATCATTTGCTGTTCTCATGCGCAAAAAACTGATATTCATAGCCTTAAGCCTCGCTGGGCTCCTCGATGTTGCAGCACAAGACTGCGCCAATCCGACGCTTTTATGCGCGGGTGCGCCGCAAACAGGCGACCTTGCACAGAACATTCCAGTCAGCATCGGATGTTTCAATTTCCCCTATACATCCTACTTCACTTTCACCACCAATACGAACAACGAGAACCCCGGTAACGTGACGCTCTCCGTTTTTGGAATCGATTGTGACGGGAGTTTAGGCGCAGGTGAACTCCATGCAATCATCGTTCAAGTCGCTACCGGTGGAGACCCGTGTGTACCGATTTCTTACATTCCGGTGTCGCCCTGCGGGGATGGTAGCACCGACTTCTTCGTGGAATCTGATGTGCTCGAACCTTCGAGTACGTATTTGGTGATTATCGGAACAACACACGACCCCGCAGAAGGCGACTGCCTCTTCAATGCTGAAATCAGCGGTCAGGCCGTTTCAATTGATGCCTGCTGCGATCAACAAATCACACTCGGACAAACAGCCACTTTCGTTGCAACCGGCGGAAACGCCACGCCCGGCTACGCTTGGTCGCCATCGGTTACGCTGAATTCCGCAACCGGTCCCGAAGTTATTTCAACCCCGGTTGAAACTACCGAATACACCGTCACCGGAAGCGTAGGGCCGTGCAACAACGTTCAAGACATCGTCACCGTGATTGTTTCGCCACCCGTGGGCATACCCAACACCATTACCCCCAACGGCGATGGGATCAATGACCTCTGGAAAATCTCCGGAATTAGCCAGTTCCCGAACGCGCAAATCACCATTTTCGACCGATGGGGTCAAGTGATCTTTAAAGACATTGGTTACGCCAAACCTTGGGACGGAACGAACCGCGGTAAAGTTCTCCCTACGGCAACCTACTATTACGTGATCGAACTCAATTCGCTCGTCATTGATATTCCGCCCATTACCGGACCTATAACCTTGATTCACTGATGCTACGGATTACCCTCCTTTCCCTGGCCTTGGTTATTCTCGGCGGTAAGGCAAGCGCCCAACAAGTGCCGTTATTTTCGCACTACAGCCTCAACTATCTTCAAATTAACCCGGCAGTGGCGGGCTCGAAGGAGTGCCTCGACATGAAATTGGGCTATCGCCGCCAGTGGATGGGAATTCCGGAAGGCCCGCGAACGGGTTTCGGAAATATTCACGGCCACATCGGAAAGAAGTCGGCCAATTACCATGGCATCGGCGCTACGGTCTACAGCGACGACATGGGGCCATTGGGTTCAACGGGCTTGAATGCCGTGTATGCATACCACATGAAGCTCAACCGCGTGTACCGCCTCAGTGCGGGCATTGGGGTTGGTTTTATGCAATACCGGTTCGATGTGGGCGGAATCGTGCTGCCCGATGTGCAACTGATTAACGACCCTGCATTCGATAACCGCGCGTCGTCGCAGTTTATCTTTCCGAATATACAGTTCGGTTTGTGGCTTTACCGCGATGATCGCTTTTATGGCTTTGCCGTGCACAACGTCGCTGGAAATAACATCGACATCCTTGGGCTCGATTCGCGACTTAATCGCCATTATTCGTTGGCAGCCGGTCGTGCAATCAGCATGCAAGACGGATTTACCTTCAAGCCCTCGGCTCACTTGCAGTTTGTACAGGGCTCACGCGTATCGTTCGAAGCAACCGGGATGTTCGATTACCGCGATGTATTTGATTTTGGCGTCGGTTTCCGATCAGAAAGTGGCATTATCGGACTCGTTCGGGTTGACCTCTTCAAATACATTACACTGGCCTACGCCTACGACTTTGCTTTATCACGCATACGATATGACGGAAGGCACACGCACGAGGTTGTTCTCGGGTTTCAAGCGTGTGCGAGAGGGGAAAGCGGCAGAACGGTGCCGTGCGCTGCGTATGACTAATTGAAACCATGAGCGCTTACTTGCCGTAAAAGGCAAGAACCCTATAATTGACTTTTGTTGAAAACAATACTCGCTTGGCTCCTGACTGCTCTTTGCTTAAGCAGTACAGTATCCGAATCTAACGCCCAGCGCTACTGGGTTGGAGGAAACGGTACATGGCACAACGTTGCCAATTGGGCCGCATGTCCATCCTGCCCGGCAGGGGCTTCAATCCCATCTGAAAACACCGATGTTTTCTTCTTGCAACCCGCAGCGGTGCTGCTTGCCAATCAAGCTGCATGCCGCAATTTAACGGTTGCACCGGCCGCAAACCTGCATTTGGCGGGCACCCAATCACTCACCGTGTTTGGTGATGTTGCATTTTCGCAAGGATCAACCCTCCAACTGCCTGAGCTGCGCTTTGCAGGCAACAGCAACTTCTTGCCGCCTCAGGTTGTGAGCTCCGATGTGAAGGTGCTCCCAAATGCCAGCATGGCGCTCAGTGGCGCGTTGATCGCTCCAGCAAACAACTTAAACATCCTTTCTGGCGCACTCGATTCGCGTGGATTCGCGATCGCATGCGCATCCTTTCTTGTCCCACAAAGTCACACCGCGTTAAACGTCGTTGGTACCAAGATTTACGTGAGTTCGGAGGCCACCATACATCCTGCCGTTCAGGCAGAACACTCAGAAAACACGATTTGGCCGCACGACGATGCCATAGTGAATCCCGGACCGCTTGATGTGGCATGGGCGCGCACAAGTACCTGTGGCACAGGCCCGGGCCAAACACCATTTACCATTACCGCCAGCGTGGCCAGCAATTACAACGGCCAAAACATCAGCTGCAACGGCGCCGATGACGGAATTGCCACGGTGAGTGTTGTCGGCGGCAGCGGCAACTTTTCGTATCAATGGATTGGCGGTCCTAGCCCCGGTTTTTCACCCAATTACACAGGCCTCGGCGCAGGCACCTACACGGTACTTGTTACTGACATCACGCAGGGCATCACCTGTGTTGACAACGTGCAATTTACCGAACCTCCCGCACTGACCATTTTCACCTTCATATCAACGCCGCCATCGTGTGCCGGCGAATGTGACGGAACTGCAACCCCCATTACCATCGGTGGTGTGGCACCCTACACCTTTGCTTGGGGCAATGGCGAAGCGGGCAGCACGGCCACCGCTTTGTGCGAGGGGCCTACGACCTTGCTCATCACAGACTTGAATGGCTGCACGTTTTCAACGACTTACGATGCGGTGCTCAACGAGATTCAAGCGAATTTAACCACCGTAGATGTGCTTTGCAATGGCACTCCAAGCGGCGAGGCCTCAGTAGCACCTACGGGTGGTGCTGGCGGACCCTACATTGTGCAATGGTCAACCGGTGCGACAACAAACACCATTACCGGCTTGGCTGCCGGTGCATACAGCGTTGACGTTACCGACGTTGGGGGTTGCACGGTTACGACCAACTTCGTGATCGCTGAAGAACCCCCCATTGTTGTCAGCATCGGAAACCTTGTGAATCCGACATGCTTTGGAGAAACCACCGGTAGCGCAGAAGCTTCTGCCAACGGTGGAACGCCGCCTTATGTGTTTGCATGGACAGGAAGCAACGGCTACACCGCGAACGCAGCACTGGCTGAAAATATGCCCGCTGGCAATTTCACCGTTACAGTTACCGATCAAAACGGATGCTTCTCAACAGCGAACGTTACACTCACTGCCCCTCCTGAACTCATTGCCACGGCTACAATTACCGATGTTGCATGCAACGGAGAGAGCACAGGAAGCATTGCCATTGCCATGGCGGGTGGTACCCCGGCTTACGGCTTCAACTGGGTTGGCGACAATGGTTTTACAAGTGGGTCTCAAAATATTTTCGGCCTATCGGCCGGAAGCTACACGCTCACAGTCACCGATGCCGCGGGGTGTGATGACCAACAAACCTTCGCAATTACAGAGCCAGATGCCTTAGCGTTTACAGCAACGGTGACCGATGTGAGTTGCAACGGCGGAAACGACGGAGCGATTGCCATTGCACCATCAGGTGGCACGCCCCCCTACACCGCGACGTGGGTCAACGGAGGATTCAATGCAACCGGTGAAATCATCGCAAATTTGGTCGCCGGAACTTACTCCCTCACCCTGCTCGACGCCGCAGGGTGTGAGCTTATCGCCGATGTGGTCGTAAGTCAGCCTGATCCACTCGACATTGCCATCGACATCACACCGATTTCGTGCAACGGCAGCGACGACGCTACCATCACGACCTTTGTAACCGGCGGCAACGCGCCCTACACCTACTTCTGGACCGGCCCACATGGGGTGTCAACCGACCCACAAATTTTGAATGCCGCGCCTGGCGCATACAACCTTACAGTCACCGATGCGGAAGGCTGTGAGCAATTGGCAACCGCACTTGTTCAAGAGCCTGATCCGATCGTATTGGTTCCCGTAATCACAGATGTGAGCTGCGGCGGCTTAAGTGACGGCGCGATTGATTTGTCAATCTTGGGCGGAACCCCGACCTACAACGTGGCGTGGACCGGTGTGAACGGATTCACCGCGACCACTGAAGACCTCACGGGCTTGCTCGCAGGCGCTTATGACGTGGTAGTCACCGACCTCGCGGGCTGCCAAATTACCGCAAGCTACACCGTTGCTGAGGTGCCTCCGCTCGACTTGGCGCTAACGGTAACTCCCATCTCATGCAATGGCGCCGACGATGGTGCGATCAGTTTAAACATCACCGGCGGACAAGGTCCTTTCGGAATCAACTGGGGCGGTCCGAACCTCTTCATTTCAACCGACCAAAACATCAGCAACCTCGAGCCCGGCTTGTACAACTTGCTGGTTATTGACGCCAATGGGTGTTTCGAAGAAACCTTTGCAACACTCGATGAGCCAGACCCCATCAGCTTTACCGTTGATCCCGTTGATCCGCTCTGTGCCAACGAAGCAACAGGCAGCATTACGGTAACAGCGACCGGTGGCCAAGCACCCTTAACGATACTCTGGAGCAACGGCGCCACTGATTTTGACTTACAAAACCTTACTGCGGGAACGTATTCTGCGACCATCACCGATGCTGGAGGATGCACCGTGGCAACCAACGACATTGTGCTTGTTGATGCTCCTGAAATTGCGATACAAGCGGCACTGCAAAACATCGCCTGCAATGGTGAGGCCAACGGAATCATTGACCTCGCTGTTTCGGGTGGTTTGCCTCCATACACGGTAGCTTGGACGGGCGACAACGGCTTCACGAGCGACCAATTGACATTGACCAATCTCCCTGCGGGCAGCTACACGGTTGAGGTTGTTGATGCGAACAACTGCCTTATCAATCAATCATTTACCCTTGATGAACCCGACCCAATTGCGGTTACTCAAAGCAATACCCCGGTCGTTTGCGCCGATGATTTAACCGACATTACCCTCGCCATAACAGGTGGTACACCACCCTATCAAGTGGTGTGGACCGGCGACAACGGATTCACATCAACAAATCAGAACCTTGTAGGCGTCAACCAAGGCGATTATTTCCTTGACCTTCAAGATGCTGCAGGCTGTTTGTTCAGTGCATTGTACACGATTCAAGCGCCTGATCCGCTTTTGGTAAGCGGCGATGTCATAGCCCTTGACTGTACGGGCGACCCCATTGGCGCTGTGGATTTGAACATTGTGGGTGGACAAGCACCCTATGCGATTAACTGGACGGGAAGCGGTGGCTTTAATTCATTTGACGAAGACATCGCGAACCTTGGCCCTGGTATTTATACCGTAACAGTGACCGATGACCTGGGGTGTATGATCACCACCGCGTTTTCGCTGACACAGCCTGATGCTTTGGTGATTGATGCGACCGTTGTATCATCCGATTGCGGCGGCGCCGATAACGGCAGCATTGCGGTAGCCATCAGCGGCGGGGTAGCCCCCTACACCCTCGTTTGGAGCGGCGACAACGGCTTTACCTCTGCGGCAAATACCATCACCAACTTGCCTCCTGGAAGCTATACCCTCGAGGTTACCGACAGCGGTACCTGCACTGAAACGGTGATCTACACCCTCACCGAACCCGATGCGCTCACAATAACCGGTGATGTAACTGATATTTTATGTGGGGGCGAAGCTACCGGAGCGATCAACATCACCGTTGCTGGAGGCACACCGCCGTATCAATTTGTTTGGTCAGGCAATGGTTTGGCAACTACGGATGAAGATGTTTTCGACCTGTCGGTCGGAAGCTATCAAGTAGACGTGCTCGACGCGAACGGTTGCAGCATTGATGCCGTTTTCACGATCACAGAGGCTCCTGCTTTGGATGCCAGCGTAAGCACAACCGACTCCACCTGTGGCGATGCCAATGGCTCGGCTGAAGTCACGGCTTCAGGCGGAACAGGGGCGCTTGCCATCGCATGGTTTGATGGGGGCGGCACGAACATTGGTACGTCAAGCAGCATCACGAACCTCAGCGCAGGCAACTACAGCGTTGCGATCACCGACGCTTTAGGCTGTACACTCACCCTGAACGTAAACATTAGCGATTCAGATGCCGTTGCGCTGGATGCAAACGCTACAAATCCGCTCTGCGCGGGCGATAGCAACGGAACGATTAACCTCACGGCCACGGGTGGTACGGGTGTTTTATCTTACGATTGGACCGGTCCGAATGGTTTTACCGCCTCAAGCGAAGACGTCGCCGACCTCATCGCCGGGTCATATACCGTAAACGTAACCGATGAACTCGGCTGTTTCTCAGCACTGACCATTGACCTTACAGAAACCGACGAATTAACCGCAACTGCTGACATCACGAATGTGAGTTGCAACGCCACAGATGACGGCGCAATTGACCTAACGGTTTTGGGAGGCACGGCGCCCTACACCTTTGCTTGGACGGGTTCAAACGGGTTCACTGCTGCAACAGCAGATCTTACCAACCTTGAGCCTGGAACGTATGACCTGGTGATTACTGATGCACAGCTTTGCAGCTTCACGACCGAGATCACCGTGATTCAAACCACCCTCATTGACCTTGATTTCAGCGTTACGGATGTCGCTTGTGGCGGCAGCACGACAGGCAGTATCACAACGAGTGTTTTGAGTGGTACGGCACCTTTTGACGTTGCATGGACGAGCAACACCGGCTTTACATCGAGTGATTTGAGCATAACAGAATTGGCTGCTGGCTTGTATACACTCAACATCAGTGATGCCGCGGGATGCGCGGTTGAAACCACACTCGAAGTATTTGAAAATGCGCCGATCAATCTCAGCGTTGATCAAACCTTGCCAAACTGCTTAACCAACGACGGAGCGTTGTTGGCACAGGCAACGGGCGGCAGCGGAGTTTACCTCTACCTCTGGTACGATGTTGACAACGGCAACACCTTGCTCGGAAGCGATGCCCTGCTCGAGAATGTGGGCTCTGGAAACTACTTTGTAGAAGTCATCGATGATTTGGGCTGTGAAGCATCGGCAAGCATCAGTTTGTCTGATGACGCGGGCGAACTCAGTGCTGAAATTACCGACATAAGCTGCTTCGGGGCCGACGACGGCGCCATTGATCTCACCGTTACCGGTGCGACTGAACCTGTGGTGATCCTTTGGTCTGGTCCGAACGGCTTTGTGTCTTCTGACGAAGACCTGACCGGATTGGCACCCGGCGATTACCAAGTGCAAGTTGATGATGCTTTGGGGTGCACCTTGTTTGAAACCTATACCGTACTCGAATCTGCAGATTTAACGGTTTCAGGCATCACCTCAGATGTGTTATGTTTTGGAGACTTTAATGGTACGATTCAACTGACTATTTCTGGCGGAAACGAGCCCTATCAAACCACGTGGACAGGTGATAATAATTTCAACTCCAATGAGCTGAATTTGTCAGACTTAGGTGTTGGCTGCTACACCGTTGAAGTGATGGATAACAACACTTGTACCAGTGCTTTAGAATTGTGTATTCTTGGTCCAGAAGAGCTACTTATTTCGCATACGCTCACTGAAATTCTTTGCAACGGGGATACAAGTGGAGCGATTGAGTTGGCTTTTACGGGAGGCACCGGAAACATTGATGTTTTCTGGGAAGGTCCGAATGGATTTTCAGCCAACACACCCAACATCCAAAATTTGGCTGAAGGCACGTACATTGCGACCATTCAAGACGGCGACTTTTGTACCTCCAACTATGAAGTAGAGGTAACCGCGCATCCGGCCGTTCAGGCCGAAACCACCTTACAAAGCCCCAGCTGTGAAGGCCAAGCGAACGGAACAATTGTGCTTACCATCAGCGGAGGTTCAGCGCCCTACACGGTGGAGTGGTTTGATGTAAACGGACTGTCTTTTGCAAGCGGCGAGGCCATTAGTGATTTAGCAGCGGGCACCTATACCTACGTGATTACAGATGCGCTTGGCTGTATCCTTGAAGCGAGCGTCGACTTGAATAATCCTACGCCGATTGTTCTTGACGCTACTGTGCAGGCTATTACGTGCGAAGATGGAAATGACGGCAGTATTTCGCTCGTTGTGGATGGCGGAACAGGCCCCTACGCCGCTCAATGGGTTGGGCCCAATGGCTTTGTTAGCGCGGGGTTGCTGTTAGAAGACCTCTTGCCCGGCAGCTATGAAGTTACGGTACAAGATGCTTTTGGGTGCAGCATTCAGGCGACGTATCAGGTTGAAGAGCCGGAAGGGCTTTTGCTTGCATTCGATGAAATTATAGCTGCGAGTTGCTTCACCAGCGCTGATGGCAGCATCTCTATTCTTGTTGAGGGCGGCGTTTTGCCCTACAGTTTTGCATGGAGCGGTCCGAATGGATTCTCTGCCGACACCCCGGCAATTGAGGGCTTGGTAACGGGTTCGTACGGCGTTGTGGTGACAGACAGCAACGGTTGCAGCCAAACCATCAGCAGTATCCCTGTTGGTTTCACAGGCGATGTAGTTGCCGATGCTGGCGCCGATACTGCGTTTTGCTTTGGCGTACCGGCAACGCTTGAAGGCACAAACACCGGCGCGAACAGCAGTTATTGGACTGATCTCGCCGGCAACGTAATTCAAACGGGCGACACTTACACCCCGAACCTCGACCCCGGAGTTTACACCTTGGTTTACGCCGCGTTGGAGGGCAATTGCCTCAGCACCGATACCCTGGAAGTTGAAGTTTTCGCCTTGCCCGTGGCCAATGCCGGACTCGATCAAAGCATTTATGTGGATACGCAAACCGTGATCGGTGGCAATCCGACCACTGAAGAGGGCAATTTGGTCACTTGGTTACCGGGTGAATTCTTGCTTAGCGACGATGAGTTTAATCCGACCACAACCGAGCTCATGGCCTCGGTGATGTACTACCTCGAAGTGATTGACGCGAACGGGTGTACAGCTATCGATTCAGTTTGGGTTGAAGTGATTCCAGACATCGATGTGCCCTCAGGCTTTACCCCGAACGATGATGGTATGAACGACCTTTGGGTCATCGCCAATGCAGATGATTATCCATCAATGATGGTTGAGGTTTACAACCGCTGGGGCGAGCTGCTCTACCGCGAAGACAACGGGTACAACCGCCCTTGGGACGGCCGGTACGGGGGAAACCCTTTGCCCATTGGCACGTATTACTACGTGATCGAGATCAATGAACCCGATTTCAAATCGACTCTTACGGGTCCGGTTACCATAATCCGATAAGCCATGAAAACGCAAATTACAGCCGTATTAGCCGTATTGGTGATGTTTTCAGCCTATCGGCTGGATGCGCAACAGCTCCCCCAATTCAGCATGTTCCAAGAAACCGCGTACATCTTGAATCCGGCCATGGGCGGACGCAATCCGTGGTTCGATGCCAAAGGCATCAATCGCAGCCAGTGGAGCGGAATCACCGATGCACCGCGCACCTTTGCGATGTCGCTGGATGGTCCGTTAAAGAATCCGCACATTGGTTTAGGGGGCCACTTGTTCACAGATAACGTGGGGCCGACGCGTCGCACGGGCATCCAACTCAGCTACGCCCACCACTTCAATTTGAACGAGAGCACCCGCTTAAGTTTCGGCTTATCGATGGGTGCCATGCAGTTTGCCATCGACGGATCGAAGATTCGTTTGGCCGAGGAAGGTGATCCGGCACTTTTAAATCAATTGCAGTCGCACACGGTCTTCGATGCCACCTTTGGTGTGGCCGTGCACGGCGAGAATTGGTATGCTGGCGTGGCTTTGCCGCAATTGCTGCAAAATCAAGTGCGTTTGTACGACAGTGTATTGCCTGATCAGAACCGCTTAGAAGACCATTACTATTTGATGGCGGGCTACACCTATGACATTACCGACGACTGGGCTGTTGAGCCCGCCTTGTTGGTGAAGGTGGTGCAACCGGTTCCGGTATCTTGGGAGTTGCAGGCACGGGCTTGGTACCGCAAAATGGTATGGGCAGGGATTTCATACCGCAAAAGCGATGCGATTATCGCGATGGCCGGTTATCAGTGGAATGAGAGCTTGACCATTGGTTATGCCTATGATGTAACCACCTCGAATTTGCGACGCCATAGCAGCGGGTCGCATGAGATCATTTTAGGTTTCCGTTTCAGGCAAGATTGAGGTTGCAGGTTTGTATGTGCGAGAAATTTGTTTCTTTTGTTGCACACACCTTAAAATCTCTCCGATGAACTACTGGATCATTTTAGTTGCGGCGCTTGTGCCGATCGTTACAGGCTCGCTTTGGTACAACCCGAAAGTTTTTGGCACCGCATGGATGAAAGCGGCAAATCTTACCGAAGACCGCCTCAAGCAAGGCAACATGGCGGTTATCATTTTAGTATCTGTGCTCCTCAGCGTTTTTCTGGGCATGCAGTTGATGATGTTAACGATTCATCAATCGCATGTGGGTTCACTTTTTGCAGATTTGGGCGATGACGCCGCTGCGATGGCTGACCTAGAGGCCTTCATGGCGAAGTACGGCACCTTGTACCGCACGTTCAAGCACGGCGTATTGCACGGGGTGATGTCGGGCCTCTTCTTTGCTTTGCCCGTGATTGGTATCAATGCGATGTTTGAGCGCCGCGGTGGGAAATACATTTTTATTCACACCGGCTACTGGATGCTGACCATGGGTTTGATGGGCGGCATCATTTGTCAGTGGTTGTAGGGACGGCGATTTATCGCGTCCTCGGCATTTATGCCGCTATTTACAAATAAGCCTCCTCGGCATTTATGCCGTTGTTCAAAAAACCACGTCCTCGGCATTCATGCAGGCGGTTTTAGATGTCGCCCCGATGGGGCTGACGTTCCGCAACCGCATCGCGACGGCGACATAAATGTCGTCCCTACCGAGATTTAGCCCCTAGCGGGGCATTGGTGCGTCCTTCATTGCGACGAACAACGTCATCAAGCAAAAGTGGAACAAGAAAATTCCCGCAAGATCCTTAATGAACATTTTGGGAGACATGTGAGTAGGGGCGGAAAATTTTCCGCCCGTACGATTGCCCATATTTTACGCGTCGTTTGCCCCATGCGATCTCCGCATCGTTGGCGGTTTGGGGGATGCTATTTAGCGCGTCCTCAGCATTAATGCCGCTATTTTCAAGTAACGCGTTCTCGGTATTTATGTTGGTCGTTTTAGATGTCGCCCCGATGGGGCTGATGTTCTGCGCCCGCATCGCGACGGACGACATAAATGTCGTCCCTACCGAGATTTTGCCCCTAGCGGGGCATTGGTGCGTCCTTCATTGCGACGAACAACGTCATCAAGCAAAAGTGGAACAAGAAAATTCCCGCAAAAATTCGGAGTAAACTTTTTGGGAGGCATTTGGGAAGTTTACTCCGAATCGAGCAGACGGATAGGCGGTTATGGCTGTATTTATTCTGCCTTGGTGAATCATTGATTTTCACTGAATTCGTATCTTCGTGACATGCTTACATTGCCGCAAACAGAGACCATTCGTCGTTTGACCCAACAGTTCAACCCGATTTTCGTTGGCGTTTTCGGTTCTTATGCCAGGGGAGAACAAACGAGTAAAAGCGATTTAGATTTACTTATTGATTTTGAGCAGCCTTTGAATCTTTTGGAATTAATCGGCCTAGAGCAAGAATTGAGTGAGGTGCTCGGCGTAAAGGTTGACCTTGTAACACAACGGTCAGTCAACGCACGATTGAAACCATACATTGAGGCAGATCTTATTCGGATCTTATGAAGAAGGATCCACTAATTTATATTGAACATATGCAAGCGTGTGTTCTCAAGATTCGAGAATACACGGCAGGGATGGATGAGAACCATTTTCTCAGTTCATCATTAGTCCAAGATGCTGTGATTAGAAACTTTGAGATCATTGGTGAAGCTACAAAGAACTTAGACGAACAATTTAGGTTAAAGCACAATTCGGTAGACTGGAAGAAAATCGCGGGCTTGAGAGATAAGCTAATTCATGATTACATTGGTGTTGATCTTTGGGCAGTTTGGAGACTTGTTGATCAAGTGATTCCAACTTTTGAACAGCAAATTACAACGATCTTGGACGAAGAAAAAAAGCATTTATAATCGTTCAAAGGCTTCGGTAATGCGCGCGCCGAAGGATTCGTCAGCCTTGATTTTTATTCACGAAGCTGTTTATTTTTTGCGGGTGTTCTGATCGTAGGGGCGGAAAATTTTCCGCCCGTACTCGACCTTTTGATCAAGCAAAAGTGGAACAAGAAAATTCCCGCAAAAAGCCCGAGTGAACTTTTTGAAACGAATGTGAAAAGTTTACCACACGTTCGTTCGCTGCGGGTTACACCAACCCCTCCCCGTTCTCAAGCTACAACCCCCGCGAAAATTGGGCAAGTTTTAAACGTTTATAAACGTTTAAAGTGTAGAAACCGAGATTTGACGGGTCACGCAGCGGCGAAAAGCCGGCGTTGATTTGAAATGAAACACCCGCAAACTTTTACCCCCCGCAC
>CAMCHP010000001.1 GCA_945874695.1 Chryseobacterium gleum | reverse complement strand
GCAAGCCTTTTGGGCGAGGGTAGCAATTCTTTTCTTAGCTTTCGCCCAGCAAAATTCACCCCATGAAAAACATCTTGCGCACCATTGGCTCGGCTTCACTTATTTTTGTCGCAGCTTGCTCAACACCTGATAAGGAAGACAACACACCGACCATGCCCCAACCTCCTATTGCAAAGAAAGTTGCCGAAGAACTCACCATCCACGGTGATACTCGCATCGACAATTATTTCTGGATGCGCCTTTCAGACGCCCAAAAAAAAGCTGATACCCCCGACGCACAAACCCAGGATGTGCTCGATTACCTCAATGCTGAGAACGACTACGCGAAAGCCGTGATGGCTGATACCGATAGCTTGCAAGAGAAACTCTACAACGAAATTGTGGGTCGCATCAAGCAAGATGATCAAAGCGTGCCCGTGAAAGTTGATGGCTACTGGTATTATACTCGCTTCGAAGAAGGACAAGATTACGCGCTGTACTGTCGCAAGAAAGGCAGCCTCGATGCAGCAGAAGAGATCATGCTCAATGGTCCTGAAATGGGTGCAAAATTTGCATACTTCAGCATTGGAACTTACGGCGTAAGCACCAACAACAACCTCATTGCTTATAGCGTTGATACGGTGAGCCGCCGCGAGTACACCATTTACTTTAAAGACCTCACCACCGGCGAGATCTTCGAAGATGAAATTCCGAACACCACCGGCGGTGCAACTTGGGCAAACGATAACAAAACCATCTTCTATTCCAAGCAAGACCCTGTTACTTTGCGCTCTTTCCAAATCTACCGTCACACGCTCGGTACCCCCGTGGCTGATGACGTTTTAGTGTACCAAGAAGACGACGAAACCTTCAGCTGCGGCATCGGGAAATCGAAGTCGAAAGAGTACCTTTTGATTGGGAGCTCTTCGACCATGTCTGATGAATGGCATTTTCTCGATGCAAACAACCCAACAGGTGAGTGGAAGGTCATTCAAGCACGTGAGCGTGGCTTAGAATACAGCGTAAGCCAGTACAAAGGCGATTTCTACATCGTAAACAACATCGGCGCGCAGAACTTTAAAATCTCGAAAGCGCCCATTTCGAATCCAGGTAAGGCAAGCTGGACCGACGTCATCGCACATCGTGAAGATGTATTGGTTGAAGGCTTGAGCATCTTCAAAGACTTCCTCGTAATTGAAGAACGCAAAGCGGGCCTCGCGCAAATTCGCATTCGTCCGTGGGATGGCAAAAATGAACACTACATCGAGTTCCAAGACCCCGCCTACACAGCCTATGTTGCCGGTACACCGGAGTTTGATACCAATATCATTCGCTACGGCTACAGCTCGCTCACTACACCAAGCTCTACCTATGATTATGATGTGGTGACCCGCACAAATGAACTGTTGAAGCAACAAGAAGTGGTAGATGCGTCGTTCAGCGTTGACAATTATACCTCTGAACGTATCATGGTCCCTGCACGCGACGGCGCCATGGTTCCCATGTCGATCGTTTACCGCAAAGACATCGACCGCAGCAAAGCCAATCCGCTTTTACTCTACGCATACGGTTCGTATGGAGCCAGCATGGATGCTTACTTCAGCTCTGTGCGTTTGAGCTTGCTTGACCGTGGCTTTATATACGTGATTGCGCACATTCGCGGCGGACAAGAAATGGGCCGCGCGTGGTATGAAGACGGCAAACTGCTCAAGAAAAAGAACACATTCACCGATTACATCGACTGTGCTGACTTCTTGGTGAAGCAGAATTACACTTCGCCAGATCATTTGTACGCCATGGGTGGCAGTGCCGGCGGATTGCTCATGGGTGCGGTCATCAACATGCGTCCTGAACTTTGGAACGGGGTTATTGCAGCAGTTCCTTTTGTTGATGTGATCAGCACCATGCTCGACGAGACAATTCCATTGACTACGGGTGAGTTTGACGAGTGGGGTAACCCGAAAGATTCGGTGTACTACGATTACATCAAATCATACTCTCCGTACGATAACATCGAAGCGAAGAACTACCCGAACATGCTCGTAACTACAGGTTACTGGGACAGCCAAGTGCAGTACTGGGAGCCTGCGAAATGGGTGGCGAAACTCCGTGAGTTGAAAACCGATAACAACATCTTGCTCTTGTCAACCAACATGGATGCCGGTCACGGCGGAGCAAGCGGTCGTTTCCGTCGTTTCCGCGAAACCGCATTGGAGTATGCATTCTTGTTGAAACTGGAAGGCATCACCGAGTAATCCAAATGAAGTACCGCCGACTCCACCGCGAAGAACTCGAAGCGGTGCGGGAAGACTTTGTCAAATTTCTCGCAGCAAACAGCATTACCGCGTCGGATTGGGAGGCTTTGAAAGCCGCCCATCCGGCCGTTCAGGCCGAAAGAATCATAGAACTTTTCTCAGATATTTTCTGGGATAAGGTGCTTGACCGCCTGTCGCATGTGATTCACTTTGGGGCTTTAGGTTTTCGCGCTTATCGCGCGGATGGGTGTGTCGTGCATTTGCGTGAGTTGCGCATTCAAAGCGGATCACTCGACCTCAGCAACCCCGAGGATCGACAGGCCTTACCGACCAACGCAAAAGATTTGCTGGCGATCGGGGGTGAACTCTTCCAAGGAAAAAAAACGCTCGCCAATGATGACGAGCGCAAGCTGTTGTTTTTTCAGTTGATTGAGCAAGGAGCGCAACCGGGTGGCGAAGAAATTTGGCAGACGGAATGGCCCGTGGTGTAGCTTTTTGGATCCTTACAAAATCATTTCAGGCACATGCGGCGGCACGATCAAGCGTCCGGCTGTTGCAGCCACAATTTCTTCAACGCTCACACCTGGAGCGCGCTCTACCAAATGAAAAGCGCCGCCGGAAATGGTGAAAAAGCCGAGGTTGGTCACCACTTTTTTCACACATCCCACACCCGTGAGAGGCAGTGAGCATGCAGGAAGCAATTTAGAGTCGCCCTCTTTGTTGGTATGCATCATGGCCACGATGATGTTCTCAGCGCTCGCAACCAGGTCCATTGCGCCGCCCATTCCTTTCACCATTTTGCCCGGAATTTTCCAGTTGGCGATGTCGCCGTTTTGGCTCACTTCCATGGCACCAAGCACGGTAAGTTGGACGTGCTTACCGCGAATCATGGCAAAACTCATTGCAGAATCGAAATAGGCGGCTCCGGGCAAGGCCGTGATGGTTTGCTTGCCAGCGTTGATGAGGTCTGCATCTTCAGTTCCTGCAATAGGGAAGGGACCCATACCTAAAATTCCATTTTCAGATTGAAATTCGACGTCAATTCCTTCGGGAATATAGTTTGCCACCAAGGTCGGAATTCCGATGCCGAGGTTTACATAAAATCCGTCTTCAAGCTCTTGCGCAATGCGCTGAGCAATACCGTTTTTATCGAGCATTTCGCCTATGTATTATGAGTTAGCACGTACGGTGCGTTGCTCAATGCGTTTTTCATAATTCGACCCTTGGAAGATGCGCTGAACGAAAATCCCGGGTGTGTGAATTTCGTTGGGATTCAACGCGCCAAGTGGCACGAGCTCTTCAACTTCGGCGATGGTGATTTTACCGGCCATCGCCATCATCGGATTGAAGTTGCGGGCGGTGGCCTTGTAAACTAAATTGCCCGCAGTATCACCTTTCCACGCTTTCACGATGGCAAAATCGGCCGTAAGTGCCATTTCGAGGATGTGAGCTTTGCCATTGAAAACGCGCACTTCTTTGCCTTCGCCAACCTCAGTGCCGTAACCAGCTGGAGTGAAAAATGCAGGAATACCAGCGCCTCCGGCACGGCAGCGCTCAGCCAACGAACCTTGTGGAATGAGATCAACCTCCAATTCACCCGAGAGCATTTGGCGCTCGAATTCTTCATTTTCACCGACGTACGACGAGATCATTTTGCGAACCTGGCGCTGCTGCAACAGCAAGCCCAAACCGAAGTCATCGACCCCTGCGTTGTTTGAAATGCACACGAGGTTTTTTACCCCCAAGCGCACCAATTCATTGATGCTGTTTTCAGGAATTCCGCAAAGACCGAAACCGCCTACCATCAGGGTCATACCGTCTTTGATGCCCTCACAGGCTTCTGCTGCATTTGCAACTACTTTGCTAATGGCCATGTTGTATGCTATTGGAAAAGGTCATCATCGTCGATGCCCTCTTCAAGTTCTGGATCAAAGTTAAAACTTTTGGTGCCCTCGATGTAGCCCTTGCAATCGAGCGAGCTGGGATCGAAGCCCTCCGGTACATCGAAATCGCGTTGTTTGATTTGCAAACGCTGATCTGCATAGCTGGCTTTCATGAAATACCCATATATCGGCAAGGCGGTGTTGGCCCCTTGGCCTTTATCGGTGGTCGAAAAACGCACTGCGGGGTCTTGCGCACCTACCCAAACACCGGTCACCAAGTCGGGCGTTAGGCCAATAAACCAACCGTCGGTGTTGCTTTGAGTGGTGCCCGTTTTACCTGCCATGGGGGCGGTTATGCCGTCATATCCGCGGTTCGGATTGTCATAGCGCAAGCGCATGCCAGTACCTGTTGACTTGCCTTTCTCTTTGTTGTAAGCCCCATCCATCACGCCTTTCAGCATAGCAACCGTTGTGTAGGCCGTAATTTCATCGATACCCTGGCGGATGTTGAGTTCAGGCTCGTAAATCACGTTTCCACGCTTGTCTTCAATGCGTAAGATGAAGGTTGGCTCGATGTAGTAGCCATCATTCACAAACGTTGCGTTCGCGGCTGTGAGTTCAAAGAGTGACAGCTCGGCTACCCCAAGCGCAATCGATGGAACGCTGGGGATTTCAGTAACTATACCCATGTCGCGTGCAGTGCGCACCACAACGTCAGTACCGTAATCTTTGATCAGCTTGGCTGTGATGGTATTCATGGAGTTGGCCAAAGCGTATTTCAGGGTGACCATTTCACCGTATTTGAAATCTGAGTTGTCAGGTGACCAAGGGGGTTGGCCCGCTGGCATTTCAATCACAACTTTCTGATTCGGCAACTCAGTGCAAGGATGCATTCCATGGCGAAGCGCGCTGGCGTAAACGAAGGGCTTGAACGTTGATCCAACTTGCCGGCGAGATTGGTACACGTTGTCGTATTGAAAATACTTGTAGTCAATACCGCCTACCCATGCTTTAATGTGGCCGCTTGAAGGTTCAACAGATACCAAACCGGCATGTAAAAATGATTTATGGTATTTGATTGAATCAAGCGGCGACATGGTCGTGTCGATGCCGCCACCGTAGCTAAACACTTTCATGGCTACGGGCGTGTTGAATTGCTCTTCAATCTGCTCATCGTTCAAGCGCGGCCAAATGTGGCTGCATCCGCCTTTTTCGGCGTCACACGAAAAATGTGCGTGACCTTCATGTGTGATTTTCGCAATGTAGAATGCCGGACGTTTGCACTCGGGGCACTGTTCGCCTGTGTAGGTGCGGTAGCGGTCTGATTGCTTCACCGCTTGACGTATAATGCGTTCCCGATCTTCTTTTGCTATGCCATTGTAAAACGGTGCGTTCTCTGGTTTTCTGCGGCGCAAGTCTTTCCAGAAGTCGGCTTGAAGTTCAGTAGATAGGTGTTGGCGCACACCTGCCTCAGCATGCGCTTGCAGACGTGAATCAATGGTGGTGTATACTTTTAGTCCGTCACCGTATAAATCATATGGAGTGCCATCAGGTTTTGCGCGAACGTACGACCCGTCTTCATTTTTTTCGTTGAAAATGTCGCTCAGTTGCAAGCGCAACACTTCTCGGAAATAAGGCGCTGAACCCTCGTCGTGGCTGATGCGTTGGTAGTTTATCCCCAACGGCAGTTGGCGAAGCGAATCATACGCGGTCTCTTCAAGTGAGCCGTTTACAACCATTTGCTTGAGCACGACCTCGCGCCGCTTTTCAACCACTTCAGGGCGGCGCATAGGGTTGTAGAGCGATGCGTTTTTGAGCATACCCACGAGCATCGCAGCCTCTTCAATGCGCAAACTGTCAGGTGGCTTGTTGAAGTAAATGAACGCGGCTGATTTTATGCCTACCGCTTGGTTTACGAAGTCGTAACGATTCAAATAGAGCGTAATAATTTCTTCTTTAGTGTATTGGCGTTCGAGTCGCGTAGAAATGATCCATTCTTTGGGCTTTTGAAGGAGTGCCCGTTCAAGCAAGTTAGGCGTGTCATACTCTTCGGTGAACAACTGCTTGGCGAGCTGTTGCGACAGGGTGCTGCCGCCGCCTCGTTTACCCATGTAAATGGCAGCGCGAACCAATCCGAAGAAATCAACACCTGAATGGTTCAGGTACCGGGCGTCTTCAGTGGCAATCAAGGCGTCGACCAAGTGCTTGGGCAGGTTTTCGTACGCGACATCTGATCGGTTTTCGCGGTAGTAGCGTCCAATTACCACATCGTCAGCAGTGTACACTTCGGTGGCGAGGTTGGTCTTCGGATTGGCAAGCGCTTCGGTGTCGGGCAAATTGCTGCTTGAGGCAATGATCAATAAGATCGCCAAGCCAACAAAAGGGGCAAGTACCGCGAGCCAAAAAAGGACGATCCACTTGCGGAAGTTCTTCTTTTTTGGTCTAGACTTTGTTTCTGAAGTACTCATAGGGGGTTGTATCGCTGTGCAAAGGTAAGACGAAGCAAGTTGGTATTAAATTGTTTCGTGAAAGCGTTTTGAGTTATCGGTTATTCGCAATTACCCTGTTAAAGAATGTCATACAACGGATCACCGTTGACTGAAATCGCGGGCATAAATCTGTATCTTTGCCCGCTATAGGCCAAAAGGGAGCGCCCTTAAGCCATCCTATCACACCCCCATGATTGCACTCATCAAAGCTGCTCAGCTCATTCTGAGCCTTTCCATTCTGGTTGTTCTCCATGAGTTGGGCCATTTTTTACCAGCGAAATGGTTCAAAACGCGCGTTGAGAAGTTTTACCTGTTTTTCGATGCTGGTTTTTCGCTTTTTAAGGTAAAGCGCGGAGAAACAGAATACGGAATTGGTTGGTTACCACTCGGTGGTTACGTGAAAATTTCAGGCATGGTTGACGAGTCAATGGATACCGAGGCCCTCAAGCAACCACCACAGCCGTGGGAGTTTCGCTCGAAGCCAGCTTGGCAACGACTCATCATTATGCTGGGCGGTGTAACCGTGAACCTTTTTCTAGGGTTTTTCATCTACGCCATGGTATTGTTCGTTTACGGAGAGTCGTTCGTAAAACCCGAAGAAGTACCCTATGGCTTGCACATTGACAGCCGCATTCAACCCTTCGGATTTGAAGACGGTGATCGCGTGCTTGCACTCAACGGCGAGCGTCAAACTTCATTCGGTGCAATTCGCCGAAACATGTTCTCTTCTAAGGTTACAGAGGTTACTGTTGAGCGCAACGGACAAGAAATCGTGCTCGCCATGCCGGGTGATTTAGGACAGATTATGATCGACAGCAATGTGCGCGAACCTTTTGTGATGCGCTTGCCGGCCGTGATTGACACGATATTGCCAGCCCAGCCCGCAGCGCTTGCGGGGCTCCTCAAAGGTGACAGTATTGTTGCTATCAATAATGAGCCCATGCGCTTCTTCAATGATGTGGCAACAAAACTCAAGGCAAGCCCAGATGCAGAAATTGAGATTCAATTCTACCGCGCTGGTCAGCGCGATACCGTAACCCTCCACTCAACGGCAGAGGGAACGATCGGTTTTGGCCCGAAGTTTTACGACGAGCGGCCCGAGTTCGTTTTCCATCAGCAGACCTATGGCATTGGCTCAGCCTTTGTCAATGGCTTCAGGGTAGCTAAAGAAACCCTCGAAGGGTACGTGCTCTCGTTGCGCTTTTTGTTCTCAAAAGCAGGTGCTTCGCAAATCGGCAGTTTCATTACCATCGGCAGCATTTTTGACGCCGGTTGGGATTGGGAAGTGTTTTGGCGTACAACGGCTTTCTTGTCGATTATCTTGGCCTTCATGAACCTCTTGCCAATTCCCGCACTCGATGGAGGGCACGTGGTGTTCTTGCTCTACGAAATGATTGCCGGTAAACCCGCGCCACAAAAATTCTTAGAGAAAGCCCAACTGATTGGCGTAATTCTACTTTTAGGCTTGATGGCCTTCGCCATTGGCAATGACGTGTACCGCTGGCTAACCAATGCGCTCTGATTTGACGGTTAAGGTTCAACATAGCTTTTTCGCGGGCCTTGCTGTATTGGCCTTGTGTTTTAACACCTTGCACGTGCAAGGTCAAGATCAAACACGTTCGTTTTCGCAGAATTTTCAATTGCGCGAAGCTGCGCGGGTGACCATTGTGCCCTTTGAACCTCGGATGATCATTTCTGACTTGCATCGCGACATGTGTGTGAAGAATCAAATGACCTCGCAACAACTTCGCGAAGCGCTTGCTGCTGCATTTTGTTACGCCATGCGCAGCACTGCTCCCGAGTTGCTCGAAGCAGAGGTGATCGGATGGGATGATCCGTGGCCAGCTCAACTTGAAAACCTCTACCGCGAACTTGGTTACCGTAATACCCCTTTGCAAGATTATACGGGCGCTGGCGGGACGACTGTTGAAGAAGGTCAACTGCGCACCCGTTATGACACCTTGACCAAGTACATGCAGCCTGTTGTAAAGCCAAAAGTCGTTGAAAGCTTGGCACTTGAAACAACGTCTGACTATGTGTTGCTGGTTTCGCAAATTGATCTTGTGAACCTTGGTGAATCCGTGCGTATTGCCCCAGATGCCTCGCGCTTTTACGTGCGCGTGCATTATGCCCTTTTCGACCCAATGGGTAATTTAGTTAAAGGTGGTTTGGTGAGCACTAAATTGGAAACACAATCTTACATTCCTGATGAACTCGCCAAACACGAGTTCATGGTTTTAACCGCCTTGCTTTATGCCGATATGGGACACTTTTTGAATCAGATTCAAGCGTCTGAGATCGAGGGTACTAAAGTTGATGAGAAAAAATAATGGGCTCAAAATGCGTTTTTCCAAGCTTAAAACGCAGAATACCTCTCCTGAATCCCTATATTCGTAACACCAGACCCAAAACCACCAACATTGATCAACCTCGATAACTTGCGTATTCTTGCCCGTCAAAACGAATCGTTTATTCGAGAAATTTTGGAGGTTTATCTCGCCAATACGCCGAAGGATCTTGATAATATGGCGGTAGCAGTCAAAGAGCGCGATTGGAAAGTTATTCGGTATTACGCACACAAACTAAAGTCGTCGTCATTCACCATCGGTTTCAATGAGGGCCATGCCAAGTTTCAGGCCATCGAGCAAATGATCAGAAATGAAGAGTACAATGACAGCATTGATCAACTCTTTGCTGATGCACTCTCCTCATGCGATGCATGTGTTATTGAAGTTAATAAAGAACTCGCCAAGCAAGCGTAGGCCCTTCCTACATGCGTGTAGGTTACAACTGACTCAAGCTTAATTTTATTTCCTACACCATACCAATACAGGTTGATGTATTCTTGTTCTGCAAATGAATTCAAGATGATTAACCTACACTTACTATCTAAAGTTTCTGGATTCGACGCTGACTTCAGAAATGAAATCCTAAACATGATCGCTGCCCGCTACACCCGCGTTGGTCAACAAACCCGCGGCATGATGCAGCAAGGTCGCTTTATGGCGTGCTACCTCTTTCTGGAGCAATACGTAGCCGATATTCAACCTTACACCGACGATGCGTTTGCTGCCCGTTTGAACGGATTGCTGCGCGCGTTCAAGGTTACCCCTGAGCCCAGCGAAAAGGTCGCCATAGCCGAACAGTTTTTAAGTTTAATTCAAACGGGCTTGAACACTACGCGTGCAGCCATTTCAGGTTCTGATTTGTTCACGAAATCAGCGTGAAACGTTGACCGGGCAGTTGCCGCAAAGTCCCCATCATTTCCATTTCAATCAAGAGCATCGGTATCGTACCTGCGCCAATGCCGTGGTCAAACAGTTCGGCAACTAAGGTGTCAATGTGCACACTACCTTCGCGTTGAATGATTTGTGCAACCTTGCGTTGTTCAGGATTCAGCTCAAGCAGTAGGTTCATTTGTACGGCCTGTCGGCCGGATGTGTCCCACCCCAATTCTTGAGCGATCTGGACACCCTGCGTAATCAATGCCGCTTCATGGTTGCGAATGAGCCCGTTGCAACCTGCAGCATTCCGGTTCAGAATCTCTCCTGGGAGGGCAAATACTTCTCGGTTGTACGAGGCCGCAATGCGCGCCGTGATCATCGAGCCGCCTTTTGCGCCCGATTCTATAACAAGTGTGGCATCGCTGATGCCCGCAATGATGCGATTGCGCTCGGGAAAGTTCTGCCGAACAGGCTGCATGCCCGGTGCAAATTCAGTCACCCAACCGCCTTGTTCAAGCATCTCTTTGGCAACGCTGCTGTGGTCAGAGGGGTAGATGCGATGCAATCCGTGTGCTAAACAGGCCACCGTAGGAAGCCCGTGCCGCAAGGCTTCCCGATGCGCGCAAATGTCAACACCATAGGCAAGTCCGCTCACAATGGTCGGGCCGTATGGCGCCAATTCGGCGATGATGCGCGCACACGCGGCTTTGCCATACGCGCTGATGCTGCGCGTACCTACAACCGACAGTATTCGCCGCGAATTAAGCTCGGGCGAGCCTTGAATGAAGATCACAATCGGCGCGTCGGTGCACCGCAACAAGCGTTGGGGGTAGTCGAAGTCGCCAATCACACATACCTTTGCGCCCAAGGCTATCGCATTTTGGATGTCGCGCAAGCTGTGCGCCCGCAAAACCGGGTCGCGTAAATCAGCAACCGTGTTCGCTGTCAACTTTCCATCCTTTCGGAGTTGCGCTGATGTTGCCCGAAAAACTTCGGTTAACCCGCCGAATGTCTCAATGAGTTTGCGCGCCTTGGCCGGACCAACCCCATCCGCTCGTGAGAGCGAAAGACCTAAAACCGCCTTTTCGATATCTTCCATGCGCAAATGTGAAGAATCGCACCGCTGGCACCCTCGGGTATTTTACCGTCGTCGACTTTTCTTATACTTGCGTACCGAAACACAACCAAAACATGCTCATTTATGATGCGTTTCCTTTACGTCGCTCTCCTCTCTGTGCTCTCCGTTCATATTTCCGCACAACAAGCTACATTGAGGGGCAAAGTTGTGGATGCCGCTGATCAAGCACCCTTGTTTGGTGTTTCAGTTGTAACTGCTGACGGGAAAGGAGTAGCCACTGACGTGGATGGAAATTACACCCTCATCCTGCCGGCAGGCAGAAACGAAATTCGCTTTACCTCCATTGGTTACGAGCAGGTTTCGCGCACATTTGACCTCGTTGCGGGTGAAGAACGCACATTCAATGTGACCTTGCAGATTGCATCCCAGAACCTGGATCTCGTTGTCGTCAGTGCCGGTAAATTTGAGCAAGATTACGGTCAAATCACGGTATCGATGGAAGTGATTAAGCCGCAGATGATCGAAAACCGCAATACCATCAACATCGATGATGTGTTGCAACAAACCCCAGGAGTGAGCATTGTTGATGGCGAACCACAAATCCGCAGCGGAAGCGGGTACAGCTTCGGTGCAGGAAGCCGCGTGATGGTGCTTTTAGATGATTTGCCGATTTTAAGTGGCGACGCAGGCCGGCCTTCATGGGGCTTTTTGCCCATTGAAAACATCCAACAAATTGAGGTCATCAAAGGAGCGTCAAGTGTTTTATACGGAAGCGCGGCCCTCAGCGGTGTAATCAACATGCGAACAGCTTACCCGACCGACGAACCACTTACGAAAATAACCACGTTTGTTGGAGGCTACAGCGCGCCGCAAACACGCGAAGCGAAATATTGGGACGGCATGCCTATGCAAAGCGGGATTCAGTTTTTGCACTCACGCAAGATTGGGCAATGGGATGTTGTAGTTGGTGGCAACATCCTTGGTGATGACGGTCATTTGGGTCCGATCGTGAACCGCGATGCCAATGGCGCAATTACCGATACGGCTTCGTCGCGTTATAACCCGTTTGACGTCAACCGCAATGCTGCTGAATCGCGCGCACGCATCAATGCTAACATTCGCTACCGCAGTAAAGCGCGGCCCGGCTTGCAAATGGGGCTAAATACGAACTGGCTCAAAGGCGAAAGCCTGGCTACGCTGGTGTGGGGAAATGTTTCAGACGGGCTCTACAATGCCTTCGAAGGGTCAGCTACCCGAACCAAGCAACTCATGAGCACTGTTGATCCTTTTGTTGAATACACCACCGACAAAGGCAGCAGCCATAGCCTTCGCGGACGGTGGCAACAGTTGAATAACGACAACGACAACAACCAAGGTAACTTCTCTGATGTGTTCTTTGGGCAATACCAGTTTCAGCAAAACTTTGACCGTTGGGGCGTTGATGACATGAAAACAACCCTCGGATTTATGGGCATGTACACCGAAGGTATATCACAACTGTACAGCGGATCAAACGACGACGGCAACAACACCGCATCGAATTATGCCGCATTTATGCAGGTTGATAAGGTGTTCAACAAAACCCTGACCGTTTCAGCTGGGGTGCGTTATGAGTACTTTGAAATTAACCAAGAGCGTGCATCGAAGCCGGTGTTTCGAACAGGTGTGAATTACCAGTTTGGCGAAGCGAGTTTCGTGCGTGGGTCGTTTGGTCAGGGATTCCGCTTTCCGAGCATTGCTGAGAAGTTTATTGAAACCGCAGTGGGTGTCATCAACATTTATCCGAACAATGAGCTGCAAGCCGAATCGTCGTGGAACGCCGAATTGGGCATTAAGCAAGGCTTCAAGATTGGGAACCTCAAAGGCTACATCGATGTCGCTGCCTTTCGCCAAGAATATGAGAATTTTGTTGAGTTCACCTTTGGTCAGTGGAATCGTCAACCCAGCATTTCGAACTTGATTGGCTTGGGTTTTAGAAGTGTGAACACCGGACGTGCACGGGTTGATGGCATTGACCTTTCAATCATTGGTGGTGGAAAAATTGGCAAAATAGATTTGACGGTATTGGGAGGCTACACCTATACCAAGCCCGTTAGCCTTACCCCTGACGAAGTGTACGCTGAAACCGAGGTCGATCCAGGTTTTGAGATGTTTGTTTCGCCTGAGTTTGCGCAGGCGACCTACCTCAACACCAGTTCAAACAATGCGAATAACATTTTGAAGTATCGCATGCAGCATTTGGTGCGGGTGGATGTTGAAGCAACCTACAAGAAGTTTAACTTGGGCGGCAGCGTGCGTTACAACAGCTATATGCAAAACATTGACAAAGCGTTTGAGGTGCTTGAAGATCAGTTTCCATCCCTTTTTAATCCAGGAATTGCCGAGTGGCGTTCAACCCGAAACCTGAAGGGCGATTTTGTAATTGATGCGCGCCTCGGCTATCAAATCACTGAAGCACAGCGCCTCTCGTTGATTGTAAGCAACGTTCTGAATCGCGAGTATGCCATTCGTCCGCTTGCCATTGAGGCTCCGCGGGTGACCGTTCTCCAATACAACATTACCTTTTAATGCGCATCGCTGGCATCATACCCGCACGTTATGGATCGACCCGCTTTCCAGGGAAACCATTGGCCCTGATTCATGGCGTGAGCATGATCGAGCGGGTGTACAAGCAAGCTGTTCAGGCGCAGCTATTGACTGAGGTTGTGGTTGCGACCGACGATGCGCGCATTTTTGACCATGTGAAAGGTTTTGGTGGGATGGTTGTAATGACCATGCCTGAGCATGCAAGCGGCACTGAGCGCTGTCACGAAGCGGCGTCAAAGCTGGTCGTTCAACCGGATGCTGTAGTGAATATTCAAGGCGATGAGCCTTACATCATGCCCGCACAAATTGATGAGGTGTGTGCGTTGATCGCCCGTGACGACGTGAACATTGCAACGCTTGTAAAGCGCATTGAAGACGTCGATGCGCTGTTGAATCCGAACAAAGTCAAGGCGGTACTCGACGCACAAAACAAGGCACTCTACTTTTCGCGCAGTCCGATTCCCTACCTCCGTGATTTACCCGTGACGGCTTGGCTCACCAAGCACGATTTTTACAAACACATTGGCTTGTATGCTTATAAAACAGATGTTTTGCGCGAGCTGGTGCACTTTGAATCATCGGCCTTGGAGCGCGCCGAGTCGCTCGAGCAATTGCGGTGGATCGAACGCGGCAGATCAATCCATTGCGGTATAACGCGTTATGAATCGCCGTCGGTTGACGCCCCTGATGACATCACTGCGCTCGACGGCTACAAGGCCCTCTAGTTGGCCAATTCGGCAAATCTTCGTACCTTTGAATTTCGAGCAAACCGCAGTATGAGCTACCTTCAAGAACACCTGTGTGATTTAATCCAAGAGCATGAATGCGTGATCATTCCTGACTTTGCGGGCTTTGTTACCAATACGTGTTCAGCTAAACTCAATGCACGCACCCACCGCATTTCGCCCCCGGCAAGGGAGGTGAGTTTCAATGCGCGCCTCTTCCATAACGACGGATTGTTTGCCCAGCATTTGCGCATGACAGAAGGCGTAAGTTACGAACAAGCCATGATCCAAATCAAGGCTGAAGTGGCTTGGATTCGCCGGCAGCTCGATAGCGGTCGTCATGTCGCGTTCAAGCAAGTGGGTTCAGTGTACAAAGATGCAGGCGGCCAGTTGGTGTTTACGCCATCGAATGACCTGAATTATTTGCCGGCATCGTTTGGGTTAGAGGTTCTAACCTTGCAACCTGTTGTAGCTTCAGAATTGGCGCCTGAAACGCCGGTGATTCCGATCACAGGCTCATGGTCGCGCAAAGCCTGGCGCAATTTAGCGGGTGCTGCTGCTGTTCCTTTTTTGGTTGCGGCATCGTGGTTCATCCAAGGAGGGAATACCGCGGGCAGTCATTTTTCAATGCTGCCGTTTTCAACCGAACAGGCTGCTGATTATGCACCGCGTTTTGAAGAAGAGGGCCTGTCGTTTCTCGCACCCGATACCGTGAATTTTATTGATGCAGCGCGCGCAAACCATCCTGATTTGGATGTGTTGACCTATGCACTCACTGAAGATGTAGCGCGCCCTGACGGCTTGCGCATCCGCCTGAAAGGCGAAGAAAATAACGCGCCAATTAGCGAAGAACGCATATCGGCTTTAGACCTGTATTTCGTTGTCGGTGGCGCATTTAAAGAACTCGGGAATGCCGAATCTTATGTGGCACAGTTGCGTTTGAAAGGTTACGACGCCTTTATTTGCGAGCAAAAAGGCGACTTGCACTTGGTTGCTTTTGGCAGCTATGCGACACGCGAGGCTGCGACCAACGATTTGGCAGCAATCCGCGCAAATGATCAACCGGGCGCATGGCTCAAGCACAAGTAAAAAAGCTTCCTGCACCAACTGACATCGATGCCATTATCTTAGATTTTGGCGGCGTGTTGTTCAACATCGACTACGATGCCCCTGCGCGTGCCTTTCGAGCGCTGGGAATGACTGATTTTAGGGCCATTTACTCCCAAGCCGCACAAACCGATTTGTTCGACCGCTTGGAAGTGGGTAAAATCAGCAACGAAGACTTCTTAGAAGCATTGAAGCAGTATCTGCCACACGGTGTAAGTACCGAACAGGTGCTACACGCGTGGAATGTGATTTTGTTGGATATTCCCAAGCATCGCATTGACTTTGTGCACCATCTCGCACAGCGTTACAGACTGTTTTTGTTGAGCAATACCAACGCCATTCACGTGGCGGAGTTCGAGCAAACGATTGATCGAACCATGGGCCTGGCCTATTTCAGACAGGCCTTTGAGTACATCCATTACTCGAACGTCTTGGGCCGAAAAAAACCTTACCCTGAGACCTATTTACACCTGTGTGCACTGCACAACTTAACGCCTAGTCGCACTTTATTCATTGATGACAGTGTACAGCACGTGGTAGGCGCGCTCAACGCGGGCTTGCACGCCTACCATTTAGAGGTCCCCAAAGAGGAGCTGGCTGAGGTACTTGGGGCTTTTGCGCGATAGCAACAACTTGTTCTTTAACTTCTTCGAAGCTGCGAATGATCTTTTGGCGGCATCCCCCCATCCACCCGATAGGGTGCCCAAAACACCCCGCTCAGGATGTTTATTTTGTATGTGCATTTAAAACTGGCTTTGATGTAGCTTTGAGCGATGGAGTTTATTCATAACGTGCTCGCGCTGCTGCTGAAAGGCCACACAGTGACTGTGCTGGCGCTGGTAAACGGCTTGGCGTGGGTTAACACGTGGGGCCGTAAGCCGCTGCTTGGTTTTATTTACAATCGCATTTTGTACAACAATTATATGTCGTTGGCAGAGTTTCGCTCTATCGAGCGGATGTTTGAGGAGAAGATCCCTTATTTCGAGGCCCTCAGCGACGATGGGCGCAACAGGTTCACTGCGCGTGCCATGGCGTTTGCAAATGAAAAGTCGTTCGTTGGGATGAACGGATTGAAAGTCACGCGCGGCATGAAGGCGATGGTAGGCGCAGCAGCTGCGCAACTCACCTTCGGACTCGATGAATGGCGCATCACGCATCTTCACCGCATCCTTATTTACCCCGAAGTCTTCTATCACCGTATGCTTGATTTACGCCTCAAAGGCGGTGTTACCGAACAGGGCACAATGATGCTCTCTTGGGCCGATTTCGAGTCGGGTTTCAGCACAGCAAATGACAATTACAACCTCGGACTGCATGAAATGGCCCATGCGTTGAAGTTGAACGGAAGGCATGCACCGCTCTATCGGTCTGATTTCGCGGGCTACACCGACGCTTGGATTACGATTAGCCACCCGGAATTCACTGCTATAACAACGGGTCAACAAAGCTACCTCCGCAGGTACGGAGGGACCAACCACCACGAGTTTTTCGCGGTGTGTGTGGAGCATTTCTTTGAATCGCCGGAAGACTTTTCAAAAAACCATCCGAAGGTCTTTAAACACTTGTGTTTGCTGCTGAATCAGAATCCGCTTAACACACAGAACGATTACCATTTGGAGTCTGATGAGTTCACCCAAGCTTCGGTTGACGCATCGGTTTGGCAACCGAAGCACACGCACGGCGATCGGTTTTTGTGGCAGCTCTACGCTGGAGGTATTGCAGGGTTCTTCTTGTTTTTCGGTGTCGTCAACGGAATCAGTGCACCCATTTCAAACCTTACATTCGTCTTGGCTGGCGTGATTGCCATAGGTCCGGTTGTGCAGCATCGTTCGTATATGGCACGGCATAGGTACCTCAGTACCCCCTTGCAGTGGCTCTTCGGGCTCATTTTAGTTGCATTGGCAATGCTCCCTGCTGCACTGATTGCATTGGGCGAATACCCAGATGCTTATGTGGGTGATTGAAGTGCTCCGGTCCAAAGCTCGCATCCGTGTAAATCTCATTCATCCGTGGTTGGACCGCAGATTGAGGAGATTATCAAAGCTTGTTTGTGTGTGGTTTTGAACGCTCGCATCCGTGCAAATCCCATTAATCCGTGGTTGGACCACGGATTGAACAGATTTTCACGGATTGGTTGTGTTCGGTTTTGAAAGTGTGCATCTGTGTGAATCCCATTAATCCGTGGTTGGACCACGGATTGAGCAGATTTTCACGGATTGGTTGTGTTCGGTTTTGAAAGTGCGCATCTGTGTAAATCCCATTAATCTGTGGTTGGCCCGCAGATTGAGGAGATTATCAAAGCTTGTTTGTGTGCGGTTTTGAAAGCTCGCATCCGTGTAAATCCCATTAATCTGTGGTTAAAACCAAACCCCAAGCGAAGCCTGCGCTTCACTCGGGGTCGATTTATATAGGGGTTGTTAAGTGCCTAGTTCACAAGTACGCGTTGGGTGGCCGATCCCCATCCACCCGATAGGGTGATAAAGTAAATGCCCGGTGCAAGCCCCACATGCTGTAATTCAACACGTGCATGCGGTGTAAGCACCCGTATTTCTTCATGCAAGATTTGGCCTAGACTATTCATGACCCTGCACACGGCGTGTTGTTCTTCTTCGCCATGCCACTGCAAAACCAAGGGTTCGGTTGCCGGATTGGGCATTACTTGAAAGCTGCTGCCAAGGGCGACCGAGCCACCTGTTTGCTCAGTTTGGTTGTAGCTCACCGCCAAGCAAACGGGGTAGCTTACCGTGCCATCGCTGCCTAAATGGGCGCCGAAATTGGTGCTGTTGATTTGATCCAAGGCCATATAGCCAACTGGCGTGGCTGTGAAAACAAAAGCCGAATCAAGGTCGTAATAGGTTGCCGTGTGGTGTGTGCGGGCTCTTCGGCGATCGATGCGGGCATGCGCTGCCTCGGCACTCTGCTGGCCCAGATCATCGAAGCCACATTGCGCGGCCTCAAGAAGCACGGCGGTAGCGTCATCGTCGCGGTCGAGCGCATAAAGCAATTGGCTCTTCATGAGCTCGAAGGCCGTGCGTTCAACGCGATCATCACTTGCAAACGTCCCTGTGGCCAGTAAATTCAGGGCTTCGCTGAGGTACTGTGTGTATGCATCGAAGACTGCTACTGAGCCGTCAGTTGCCAGCCACTGCTCTTCAATCAGGTTCTGGAGGTGGAACACCGCCGCACGTTGAATCTCAATCAATTCAACGCTGTCAGCGTTTGCTTCGAGCTCGATCAAGGTCCAAAAGCGCGAAGCCGATATTTCGGGATTGGGTGCCGATGTGTAAAGCGGACTGCTCGCCAAGCCCTCTGTAAACAGGTTTAAATAGCTGTCGAATCCGCTTGTTGATTTGGCAAGACCGCTGTTCTGCATGGGACGAACGATTGCTTCCGGACATTCAATTTCGAGCACAGGTGCTTTATCGATCACTGTGACAATGCAGCCTGAATTGGGTAAGCTCGTGTTCGCTGAGGTGCACATCGGGTCAAGCATTATCAATTTTACTTGATCAGGCATTGGTCCGGCGTTGTTGTTTTGCCATACATTGCCAATAAAGTTCAGTTCGCGCTCGCAGTTTTCGTCGCAGCTTCCGAGCAGCGTTCCACTGAAAACATATAAATCAGCTGCGCTGAAGGCGTTGAATCCTGCATTCAGCCAAAGGGCTTGTGCGCCTACAACACGAATGTGCACCGTATTGTCAAAAAAGCGATTGTAGCCCCCGCCGTACCAACTCGATAAGTTGACGACGCTATAGAGGCCCGCATATACCGCATGATGGCAATGCTCAACCGTAGAGCACTTCATGCGCAGTTCACCGGTGTATTTTGCGATCCCCGTTTGATAATCTTCGACGAGCGTGTTTGTGCAGAAGAGTGAAACCGACGAGTCATCGTTGATCGCTATAAGGTCTGCGACACCACCACCATTGAATTTCGAGTCGCGGATCTGTATGTTCAACTCCAGGTCTTCAGAGTGCACACCGCAGCGCTCAGCCACGACATCAGTGAAGCGATACCCGCCACCATACACGTTCACAGATCCGTCACGTAATACGCTCTGCTCAATCCGCAGCACATTGAGGTCGAGTTCAGCGAGTATTGGGACGTATTCCAACACGCAACCGCGCAGGAGTGATCCTTGGTGTAATTTGATTCCGCTGCAATCGGGCGTGCCGCTGAAATACGTTTCACCCGCGCTAAATGTGCCGCCTGATGTGATGCCAGCATCTGGTGAAAGGTTCACGCGGCCTTTGCGAAATCGGAGCGCTACCGAACCGTGTGCGCTGCGCAGCACGCAGTTGGGCATAATGTCGAGCATGACGTTGCCTGGGTTGTGGCCTTCGACAATGAAGCGTGCCGTTGGACTGCCCGATATTGCAGTGTGGGTTGTATGAACGCGGAGCCGCCCTCCAGCTTCTCCCTCCGATACAAATCGACACACTGCTTCGTCTGAAAGCGCGATGCTGCCATGCAAGTGGAAGCGTGCATCGGTTCCGACAAGGCGTATAGCACTCGACCCGGAGGCGGTGATGTGTGCTTCGGCATCGAGGATCAACTGGCCACCATTTCGGATTTCTATTTCGCCTCCTTCAAGTTGAATGATGCTGCCTTTGCGTGCATGCAACACCGAACCTTCGTCGATGATTAAGCGGGCGCCATTTCCTAAACGCAGCGTGCTTGACGCGCGCAGTTCCAACTGAGCCGTCATGCCATAAGTGCCCTCACCCAAGTGTATCAGCCCGTCGCTGCTCACATCAATCACTGCACCGCACATCGTTGTGCGCGTTTGCAGATGTGAACCGGGTGCAGGGTAATCGAGTGGATCATCGCCATAATGAACGGGCAACCAGCGGTTGATGTGCAGTTCGCCACCCGAATCAATATTTATATCATACAACAAGCTGTTTTGCGCCCGGGCCATATTAAAAACGCCGCCATTGCTCGATGTTGAAGTCAGTTCTGGCCCGAGTACGTTGCCGCCATGAATGACTTCTTCGGCGATCAACTCAATGATTTCAGGTGTGATTTCACTGTGTACGGTGTTACCTTGCAGTGCCCCATGCACACGGTCAAAAGGGGTCATGGTCGGATAATTCGCCAATGCCTCCGCGACGTTCATGTGGTAGTAGGTGCTTTTGATCCCCAATGCACTGGTTGTCGGAATAAACGAGTGACTGGAAATGTACTGTCCGCTGGTGATTTCGGAGTTGCATATGGCATCAAATACGGAGCCAATTTCGCTCAGCGATTCATTCATTTCAACCACAAATTGATCGAAACTGCTGCGGGTCCCTCCAGGTGCATTGTCCAATTGGGGAGCGTCGTGATCAATATATGACGTGCTGTTCCACGTTGAAATTTGTGCAAGCGGACCAGAAACGCAGTCATTAAAATTTTGACAATGGTGAACTTGACTGTAAGTGTTTTGAGAAATCACATTGGATGTGCCGTTGCTCGAGCTGTTGTAAGGATCACCCGCAGTGGCAATGACCAGCAACTTGAGAATTTCATTTGAGCCAAATTCGCAGCTGTAATCAAGTAAATGTGTGCCACTGCCGAAAGGAAGCAAGTTTCCGTTGATGTTCCCGCTGGCAATTCCGATGTTGCGCGATTCTTCGGGGTAGCCAAGTTCGTCAAGAAAACCTTGGTACTGTTGGCGCAAGGAGCCTGAACTCGCCAATTGGAGCAGAAGCAACTCGCGGGTTGCCGGACGCTTGAAGTAGGAGTTCATGAAGTTAGCTGCTTTCGACTCGAAATTGGCAAGAAACGATAGGGTGGTTTGCAACCCGTACGGGATGTTGGCACCTTCATGGGGTGAATCAAGTGAAATCCAAGTACGGGTGCAATGTGGCGTTCCAGCGTCTTCCATTTTTTTAAGAGCAATGCGAGAAATTTGTCCGCCCATGCTTGCGCCGGCAACAACAATCTCTTCGGCGCCGGTTTTGTGTGCATTCACCAAATTGATGAGGTGGATCAACAGCTCTGAGTTCTTCTCGATGTGATCAGCACCGTCGCCGAAATCGAGCAATACAAGGTCGAATCCGGCATCTAACAGCTGCTCCAACATATCCGGCATCAAAACCAAAAACGGATACTTCTCGGTTGCCCCACACGTGAACTCAAACCATCCAAACTCACCGTTTCGATACAATGAAACATCACTTCCGAAGTCGATGCCCTCCACAAAAATGAAGGGCTTATCGAAGTTGTTGTCTGCGCTCGTGAGTGTAAAGGCATTGCCAAACACGGCTTCGCCCTCAAACGTGGTCTCAATGCGCCAGGGCTGAGCCGATGAGCTGATTTCCCAAGGGGGCAAGTTGGGCAAATCGAAGCCGTTGGTGCAACCGGTAGTCTTCAACAACAGCGCGCTTTCTTTGATTGCGCCGCCGCGTTCAACACGCAGCTTGATCTCCCGGTCAGCCGATGCGTCGGTGTAACTCACGGTGATGACCTCACCAAGGGCCACCGTGCGGTAACCTAAACCATCATCCCAATCCATACTGATGTGGTCGTAGTTCGAACCGTGGTTACTGATCAGATCACTCGCGTTGAGTTGCAAGGTATATGTACCCGGGTAATAATAGTTCCAGTCGATATGGAAACTGAAGGCTTCGAGCGTAACAAATGGCGATTGGTCAGGACCAGACATGTCATACAGCAAGCCATCCGTTTTTACAATCCACCCGGCTTCGAACGCTTCAGGATGAAAGTCCTCATAGTACACGTCAAGAACTGTTATCGGAATGACCGAGGTATTGACTTTTGACGTGCGCGCGGCCGAAGTCAATGCCGCCGGGTCGGGGACTTCAAACGCGCCAAAGCCTGCGTTGTGCAGGGCGAAAAAATGACTTTGCACCTCAGTTTGACTGTGCGTTTCGAGGTTACTGCCTGTCGGCAGGATGGTCGTAAAACCGCCAGCAAGGGGAAGAAACAATTCGCTCGTCAGCTCCTCGGTTGGAAGTTGACTGAAGACGTCAGGAAGCTGGGCAAAGCCCGGTGTTAAGGCATGCATGAGCAAGCCGTAAAGCAGCAATTTTTTCATTTTTGAAAAATGTTAAGTGAGAAGTTGAATGCGGCCGCAACTTCGATCGGCCTGCACGCTTCTTAGTTGATCAGGTTGTTCTCGTGCTAGCCGGCCCAGTTGGCCCGGTCAAGACTTCGGTAATGGATGGCTTCAGCCAAATGATGGTTGCCAATGTCTGCTTGTCCTTCCAAGTCGGCAATGGTGCGTGCCACTTTGAGTATGCGGTCGTATGCGCGCGCCGATAAATTCAACTGTTTCATGGCATTTTTGAGCATTTCGTTGCCTGCAGACGTGAGTACCGCGTGCTCACGGAGGGAGGTACTGCTCATTTGTGCGTTGCAATGCAAGCGTGGATTGTCGCGAAAGCGTTCTTGTTGAAACATTCGCGCTTGAATCACCCGTTCGCGAATGTCTTTGCTTGTAATGGGTGAGCGCGGACGACTCAGCAGTTCGTCATAATCAACCGGGGTAACCTCAACATGGAGGTCAATGCGGTCAAGTAACGGGCCTGATATTTTATTCAAGTAGCGTTGCACCTCGCCTGGACCGCATTCGCACTTCTTACGGGGGTGGTTGTGAAATCCGCACGGACAAGGGTTCATCGACGCGATGAGCATGAAACTACTCGGGTATTCAACGCTGAATCGGGCCCGTGAGATGGTTACTACGCGGTCTTCCAACGGTTGGCGCAGAACTTCGAGTACAGTGCGTTTGAACTCGGGTAATTCATCGAGAAACAGCACGCCGTTGTGCGCAAGTGAGATCTCTCCAGGCTGCGGAAATCCGCCTCCTCCGACGAGTGCAACATCTGAAATGGTGTGGTGTGGCGACCGAAAAGGACGGGTGGTCACCAAGGCATCGTGCTTGCGCATGCGCCCCGCCACACTGTGGATTTTAGTTGTTTCAAGCGATTCGGGCAGACTCAGAGGCGGCAGTATGGTCGGTAGGCGCTTGGCGAGCATGGTTTTCCCCGCTCCAGGCGGACCAATCAGAATCACGTTGTGGCCACCGGCTGCTGCGATTTCGAAAGCGCGTTTGATGTTTTCTTGGCCTTTTACGTCGCTGAAGTCGAGGCTGTAGTTATCGAGGCGTTCGTGAAAGATGCGCTGGGTGTCAATTTTAAGCGGTGTTATTTTCCGATCCCCGCGAAGGTGCTCCACTACATCGTTTAAATGCTCGGCTGGAAGCACATGGATGCCATCAACCATGGCTGCTTCGGGTGCGTTCATGTGGGGCAAGACAATGCTTGTGAATCCTTCTGCTTTGGCTTTCAGGGCAATCGACAAGGCTCCTTTGATCTCGCGCAGGCTGCCATCGAGCGAGAGTTCGCCCATGAACACAGCTTTGTCGATCGATGCAGGTGGTATTTGCTCACTGGCTGCAAGTATGCCAATGGCCAATGGCAAATCGTAGGCGGTGCCCTCCTTGCGGATATCCGCAGGGGCCATGTTGATGGTGATGCTTTTGCCAGGCCAGTGCAGCCCCGATTCTTCCAACGCGGTTTTCACCCGTTGTTGGCTCTCTTTCACGGCGCTGTCAGGCAGCCCGACGAGCAAAAAGTTGATGCCACGGTCGATGCGGACCTCAATCGTGACGGTGGTTGCAGATATGCCAAAAACGGCAGACCCAAAGGTTTGTACAAGCATTGTACGAAGGTTTGAGGCACATAAAAGTGCCGGGGTTGATAGTCAATTCCTTCGGACAACTGTGAGGGGAGGAGGGGTGAGCAGCGCAGCCGCACGGGGCTACAAATTCCGCTCGATGTAATCAATTAAACTGTGAATCACCTTGATGTGAATTTCTTGAATCCGGTCGGCATAGCCCATCCAAGGCACGCGAATTTCAACATCGCACAGCGGAGCAAGTTTGCCACCGTCTTTTCCAGTCAATGCAATCACGGTGAGGCCTTTGCTACGGGCGGTTTCAGCGGCGTGCAACACATTGGCGCTGTTGCCACTGGTGCTGATGCCGAGCAGTACGTCGCCACGATTTCCCAAGCCTTCAACGTAGCGTGAAAAAACATAATCATAGCCGTAATCGTTGCCTACACAACTCATGTGCGAAGGGTCAGATATTGATAGCGCAGGGAGTGCCGGGCGATTATCGCGGTAGCGGCCTGAGAGCTCTTCAGCGAAGTGCATCGCGTCGCACATCGAGCCGCCATTGCCACACGATATAATCTTGCCGCCTTGGCGGATGCTCTCTACCATCGCTGCACCAGCCCGTTCAATGGCTTCCATATTGCGCGCATCACTCAGGAAGGCCTCCAAAACAGATGTGGCCTCTTCAAAGTGCTTTCGGATGTTGTTCATGTCGTTCACACGTCGAAATTGAGACATTTTCAGCGTGCTTCAAAGAAAAAACGCCTGCAATTTGTAGATGGGCACCAATTCTTTGTCGATGGTGAGTTTCTGCGGGTTCAAATCGGTTCATTGATGAATTGATGTGCGATTATAACACCAACCCACCTTGAAACGCTGAAATCACTCTTTCCCGAAGGTTGTTAACCCACACTGCAAATACTCCTTGTAGGTCTCTATGCTTGGCGTGTACCCCACAGGGTTGCCGAGCAAGGTGCCATCAGGACTCAACATCACATAGTACGGTTGCGAGTTGTTCTTGAACACGTGCGTTTGAAAGGTCGACCATTTATTACCAATCGACTTGATCTTCTTTTTCTTAGTCGTGCCATCGGCCTCGAACTCAAACACCCCCTGTTGGTCTTCAGGCAAGGCCACTTTGTCGTCAACATACAGCGACACGAGCACAAAGTCTTCTTCCAAAATGCGTTTGATTTCTTCGTCGGTCCACACGGTTTCTTCCATCTGGCGACAGTTTACACAAGCCCAGCCGGTAAAGTCGAGCAAAAGGGGCTTGTTTACCTCTTGTGCATGGGCCAAGGCCTCGTTGAAATCGTCGTATTCGGCATGGAAGGTTTCACGCTCATACCAGCTGTAGAATGTAGGTGGGGGGAAGCCGGCTAATAAATCGTGGTTCCAAGGCGATGAGGCGAACATACCTGGGAATATATAAACAGTGAAGACCAAACTCGCTGTAGCAAGAACAGCACGCGGGTATGATAGGCGCTTCAACTTTGAATCGTGCGGAAAGCGAATCAACCCGAACAAATACAGGGTGAGTCCGATGCCCAAAATAACCCATATCAAGAAGAAGGTTTCGCGCTGAATCAACCCCCATTGCTCAACCAAATCGGCGTTACTTAAGAATTTCAATGCCAAACCAAGTTCCAAGAAACCAAGCACAACCTTTACGCTGTTCAACCATCCGCCAGAACGTGGTAAATTATTCAACCAACTTGGGAAGGCAGCAAAAAGGGCAAAAGGCAATCCGAGTGCTACACCAAAGCCACTCATGGCATAAGTGATCGGCCAAGGTCCGTCTTTTAAAGAGTTTCCTAAAACGGTTCCCAAGATCGGACCGGTGCATGAAAAACTAACCAAAGCAAGTGTCAAGGCCATGAAGAAAATACCGAGCACACCGCCCACATTTGATGCGCTATCAGCCTTATTGAGCAACCCGCTCGGTAAGGTGATTTCGAAATACCCGAAAAAGGAGATTGCGAAAATAACGAATACGATAAAGAAGATCACATTCAAAGTCACCGAGGTGGCTATTTCATTCAGGGCCTCCGGATCGGTGCCAAAGTGAAAAGGGATACTCAATATCGCATAAATCAAGAAGATGAAAACGCCATATAATATAGCTTTGCCAACGCCTGAACTGCGGTCGCTGCCGCCTTTGGTGAAAAAGCTCACGGTAAGCGGAATCATGGGGAATACACAAGGTGTGAGCAAGGCCAACAAACCGCCAATGAAGCCAAAGAAGAACACAGCCCAGTTGCTGTCATAGGTTTGCACTTCGCCACACTCCCCAGCCGGATTCTCCAGATCCATGTTCGGTAGGGCGGGAATCAAGCCCGCAATGTCCATCGCTGACTCATTTTCATAACTCAAAAATCCACCGCTACCATCTGAAAGATCGATGCTAAATTCGAGGGATTCAGGGGGCAAACACATCTCGTCGTTGCACAACATGAAATACACAGCACCCGCTACCTTGCCAGCGTCACCAGCTATTTGCACGCGTTGCGTAAATTGAGGTGCACCCTCGAAATAGGCCAGCTCCATCATGAAGTTCGGGTCGTAGTGTACAATGGGGGTAGGCTCGTTGGTGGCTCCGTTTGGCGTTTGTCCTTCGAGCCATTCGTAGGTGAACTCAGTCGCTACTGGCCCGTCGGCGCCATCTAAATGTTGCGAATACACGTGCCATCCTGCATCCAATGTGCAGGTAAACACAAGCTCATAAAGGCCGTTTCCGAGGTCGCGGCGCTCCACTTTCCATTTCGCGGGCTCGTAGATAGTTGATCCTGTATCCGATCCGCCCGATAGGGCGAGATCACTGCCTGCACCTTCGCCATTCACGCGCATCGAAGTATAGTTCCCATTCTCAAAAATGAGTTCAACCAGTTCAGGATCAGGAAAGATGCACTTGCTGTCGTCGCAGGCCATGTATGAAAGTTCGGCCTCGAGGGTGGCTGTCGTTCCAGCCGCTACGGTAAAAGTTTGTGTAAAAGTGGCCTCATTTTCGAAGTAGTTCAGGTCCATCTCGAAATTGGGGTCGAAATGGGTAATATATTTGCCCTCTTTTAGGTTTCCTACGGCCTGAACGGCCGGATGTTCTGAAAACACAATGCTCGTCGGAATAGGCCCAATCGCTTCAGGATCTTCGCTTACAACCGAGGCGTAAACGTGCCATTTCGCTTCGATGGATGCGGTTGCAACCAAGTCGAAGGTGTTGTTGCCCTTGGCTTCAACACGAAATTGCCATTCAACAGGTTCGTAAACCTGCGCGGTGCCCGTGAGGTGAACAACGATGGCCAAAAGGGCGAGGAGGAAGGATGCTTTGATTCTCAACATTTCTGTAAGTTGATTATTGGATGTCAAAATTAGCTGATATCAGGCAATAAAGTTGTTATCAATCTTTAAACGCTTGGACTGCTAAAACAGTTTTAATTCTTCACCCACCGCAAGTTTGAATCGGCGTCGTACAAGCCATGTTCCGAGGTAGAAAAATGGTGTATCGAGCAAGGCCACCAAGGCTTTGAAGAGAAAACCGTTGATGACGAGCACTCCAAAAAGTGACCATTCGATTTCACCAGTGGCACACAGGAGTGAGATCACGGTGATGGTGTCTACAAATTGCGAGGTGAGGGTCGAGAAGTTGTTGCGTACCCACAGCATTTTGCCTTTGGTGACGCGTTTCCAAAAATGAAAAACACGAATGTCAATCAGTTGCGCAATCAGGTAAGCCGCCATGGATGCGCCAATGGCCTTGGCCGATTGTCCGAACACATGCGAATACTGCGCATCTGAAACGGGCGACCAGTCGGCTGCGGGCGCCGCGCCAGCAAGGGTGATGATGAGCAAAACGAAGAGCGAAGCGAACAATCCAGCGAGTACCACTTGGTTCGCGCGTTTGGCACCATAGATCTCAGAAATGAGGTCGGTGAGCAAAAAAGTTATGGGGTAAGGTAAGATTCCTACGCTCTGTTCAAAGGTGAAATCGCCACCAAAAGGTGCCCAGGCAAAGAACTTGCGAAAGATGAGGTTGCAAGTGACCAAGGCGGCAATAAACAAGCCTCCGAGTAAGAGGTAAAGCCGAAAGGCAGCTTCGCGATCGCGTGTGATTTGGACATCGGTTTGCACGGCTCGAAGGTACGAAATGAGGCGGTGAACTGCACCACAGGCTGCAATTTAGGGTACACGCGCATCCTGCCGTTAGGCAGAAACAAAAAAGCCGCCCCCAAAGCTGGAAGACGGCCTTTTTTGTGTGATTAACCTTTAAAAACTGTGGCTCAATCCGATGCTGAATGCACGTCCTGGATTGATGCGTGAGAATACTTGGGGTTCTGCCTCAAACGACTGGTAGAACGTTTCGAGGTTGTCGTTCAAAATGTTGCTCACGCGGAAGTCGATTGATGTTGCATCGTTCTTGCCGAATTTCTTCGCGAAGCTGAAGTTCAAGCTGTGGAAGGGCTCAAAGTAAACATCAGGGAATAGGCCTGCACCGACGATGTACAAGGTTTCACCTTTCACGTTATAGAATAAGCCTGTGGTGATTCCGTTGTCGTAGCTCATGTAGTTCAAGCCGAGGTTGATTACATACGGTGCTTGCCCAGCCATCGCGCGTTGACGAGAAATGGTTTCTCCAATTTTCTCGTAGGTTTTGCGTGAGTTGTATTCGATATCTGTCATATCGATTAATGAACGCACCAAGGTGAAATTACCTACCAAGTTGAAGTCACGCAATGCAGGTGATATGAATTCGAGGTTTTTGCGCAATTCAAGTTCAATGCCGAGTACTTGGCCGTCACCTACGTTGCGAGGCTGGAACTCTGTGCTTGTTTGCTGCTCAGGGATACGCACCAATTCGATCGGATTGTCGAATAGCTTGTAGAAAGCGCTAACCGAAAGAAGCTGGTTATAGTTTCCGAAGCGCTCCCAGCGAAGGTCAAAGTTTTGAATACGTGTTTCAGTGAGGTTCCCGTCCCAATCGGCATAGGTAAATAAGCTACCGTTGAAAATACGGTTGGTGATGGGGTCAAGGATTTGCGCGAATGAGAGTTCTTTAAACGACGGACGTGCAATGGTTTTGCCATAAGCCAATCGCAAGTTTTGATTCTCGGTAAGCGCATAAATGAAGTTCACCGTTGGGAAAAGGTCAAGTGCCTCAAGTACAACCTCATTGTCGAGGTTATTACCGTTTACAAAGTCACCGCTTGCCCAGCGCTGATCGCGACCCGTGTGACGTTGAACGAAGTACTCAGCACGTAAACCAACAACGGTTTTTAAGTGACGCAACAAGCTAAACTCATTCGACACGTAGAAAGCTGTGTTGTTTGTGCTTGATTCGTATTGATTGGGGTTCGGGTTGTTATTGCCCGATTGGTAGTAAATGTTGTTTGTAGCTGCAGGGTACAAGTTCTCTGGATTGAGCACCTCATTGGGGTCGATATCGTTTGCCCACGACTGGTTGCCGAAGAACTGAATGTCAAAGAATAAGATTTCGTACTCACGCGCTTTGAACGTGTGCATTGACCCGAATTTTAATTTGGCATCTTCACTAAAGAGTGTATAACGGCGGGTTAGGTCGACACGTGACGTGTTGTTGATCTCAGTAAGAGAACGCCAAATCCGTGAGGGGTTACCACCCGCACCTGCCGAGAAGCTGTTCGCTCCAGTATTTGGGACAATGGTCACAGCCGTGCGGCGAATGTCAGGGTCTGACGACGTTGAGAATGTCGGCGAAATGCGCCAATCAATTTCCCAGTTGCCTTCATCGAAGGTATGTGTACCGTTCAACAAGATGTTAGACAATGACCGTTCGTTGTACTCGAGATTATTTGAGAAGGCAATGTATCCTGACTGACCTACTGCTTCGCCATCGTTATCGATGTTGAACTGTGCAGCACGGCTCTCTCCGCTCTGCAAGCGCATTGCAGTTAGGCGTATTTTCGAGGTTTTTGATTTGTAAGCAAGACCAGCCAATGCGCCAATTAAAGTCTGACGTTCGCCCATTTCACCTTCTTGGATGGTCGCATAACGCAGCTCATTTTCGTAAGGATCAATAAAGCGCTGGTATTCACCGTAGAATACGTCATCATAGAATTTGTAGTCGGTACGATATGAGAGTGACATGATGTACCCTAAGCTGCGGCCGCTTGAAAGTTCGGTTTCGCCTTCAGCAGGTTTCTTGCCCAAATTAAGCTGGTTGCCGTAGGTAACGCTTGCGTTGTAATCAATAAAGCTGGTTTGACGTTCTGCACCCAACTGCGGATTAAAGCTGCGCACAAACGAGTTTACTTCATCTGATGATGCGCCGCTAGTTGGGGTTGGGATGTTGTCTGATGTAGCCAACGCTGGCAGCTCACGCGTGCCGTCATCAAAGCCTAAGAAGTCGGTACGACCACCTTCGTAGCCGAGGAAATTTGAATTGAAGTGCATTTGTGGATTGAACGAGGTGCCAATCGACACATTGAAAATGCGCTCATCAGGAAAATCTTTGGTTTCCACATTCACGACACCACCGGTGAAATCGGCAGGCAATTCTGCTGTGAAGTTTTTGCTCACAGTGATGTTGTCAATGAGGTTGGTTGGGAAAATGTCCATCTGCAAGCTATTCTTGTCAGGGTCAAGTCCCGGAATATCAACATTGTTCAGCATGATTTTGGTGTAGCGATCACCCAATCCGCGAACATAAATGTACTTGCCGTCTTCAATCGATACGCCTGTAACGCGTTTTGCGGCTTCAACTGCTGTGGCGTCACCGACCATGCGAATGCTCGTGGCTGAGATGCCGTCCATAATGGTAGCCGACTTCTTCTTCATGGTCATGATGGCTGATTCCGATGAACGCACGGCATCAACCGAAACAACAGCAACGTCTAATTCTAAACTTACATCGCTCAAACGAACTGAACCAATAACCGTAGGTTGGCCTGCTGTCACTACAATGTTCTCTACAAACTTCGTTTGGTAAGAGATGTAAGAAACTTGAAGTGTGTAATTACCAGGTGCAACTTCCAAGGAGAATTTGCCATCGAGATCAGTTGATGCGCCTTTGAATGTGTCTTTGATCAAAACTGTAACCCCGAGCAAGGCCTCACCGGTAGAATTGTCAATGACTGAACCACGAATAAATCCGTTTTGCGCAAAAGAACTTGCTGCTACCAGCATCAACAACAAAGAAAAAATCGACTGTTTCATCCTAAAAGGAGTTGCGTTACTTATTAAATAAGGACCTGCAGGCCGATCCTGCAGGTCCTTGTAGTTATTCAAAGCAGTCGTTGAACAAAGAGACTTCTAATTAAAGACCTTGTAGGCCTCCAGCTTGTGAAGCCCATGTCCAACCAAATACTGTAACATCAGCCTGTGGTGTAGTACCAGCTACCACACCTGCAGGAACGTCGCCGTTCACGTAGTTGCCAAGGTCAGCTTGGTTAACGTTCAAAATGATGTTTGTGAAGTTTACTACGCCAACTGTGTGTACTACACGGTTGATCATTTGACCTTCAGCGATACCGGTGAAGTAAATGTCGATCAAGTTCACTACTGAGTTGTCGTCAGTGTTGATGAGATCTCCTGATGTAATGTCTTCGTTTGACGCAACTACTGAGCCATTGCGGATAGTGTGACCAGCTACAGATGACCCTTCTGGACCATCTAACTCGAAGCAGTGACCTGCTGGAGTAACGATTACGAAGTTGTCAAGCGTACCAGACCAAGACTGGTCTGTGTCGATTGCGTCGTCACCAGCATTCCATACAACTACGTTGGTCACGTTAACTGAACCACCGAACCACTCAACACCGTCATCTTGGTTAGCAACAACTTCGATGTTTTCGATTACAGTGCCGCTACCTACACCACCAAGTGTCAAACCGTTGATTTCGTTTCCTGAACCAATGTTCGTACCACCGTGACGGATTGAAATGTAACGGATTTCACCTGAATCATCATTCGGGTCGTTACCACCATACAAACCGTTCGGGTCTGAGGTAGGAATTCCTTCAATCTGAACTTCTGAGATGTCACCGTTTGCGTTAGACGCAGAAATTGGTGCGCGACCCAAAATGATTACGCCACCCCACAAACCGTTGATGTTTGGATCGAGGTTTGGGCTAGCAAAGTCGCCAGCAGCGATATCAGCAGGGCTGATTTCATCAGCTACTGAAGTGAAAATGATTGGGGCGTCTGCAGTTCCGTTTGCCAACAAACGTCCGCCACGAGCTATAATCAACGCAGTTGCGTTTGCACCTGTGCCAGCTTCACCTTTAATGATGGTACCAGCTTCAATAGTCAACGTTGCACCGTTGGTTACGGTAATACGACCGCCCAATTGGTAAACGTTTTCGCTTGACCAAGTCGTGTTCGTGGTGATGTTGTCAGTTACTACAACGTTGCCCGATGGGGTTGGAGTTGGGGTTGGGGTTGGCTCTTCTTCGTCTTTCTTACAAGCCGAGAGCAATACAGCTACCGAAAGGCTTACTGCGAGATAGTGCTTAAACTTTTGCATTTTTGTGTGTGTTTGGGATTTAACTGCCGCAAAAGTACCCGCGCACTATTACCAGATTGTTAAGCCAGTATTACAAGTAAAACACACACAAAGAACTTCGAAATACTTAGAAAACACGCCAAATCTAAGGCTCAGGCCGAATTAACGTGTTAACACAACGTGAAGATTGTTGAATGACCTACGAAAGGTAGAGGCGTGCATCGGGCAGCTCTACCTTACAAACGGCCGTTGTGGGCACTACAACGCCTCCTTCCATGATCACTTGACGGTCGCTGAATGCGATCACCTGGCCATATATGGCAATGCACTGATCGGCTCCTGCTACCCAAATCCAACATGGGGTGGCATACAAGCTGTTCAGTGAAACTGCGGTGAATAAGTTCGCTCTGCGCTTGCGTTGCTTTATACCGTTGCTCACGGCATCACCAGCGATAAATTCAAAATTACGTGGGAAAGAAATGGGAAGGGGCTTAATCATTGCTTATTAGGATAGGTTCTTCGTTTAACGCGCGCTTCAAACCTATGGTTACATCATTCGACCACGCGTCGAAATCGCATGACGACCTGCGTTGATAACCCAATTTTTGCCCACTCACCGATTCGAAGCCCTGGAACCCAAACAATTTCTTCACCCGACAACAACACACAAACGCGCTCCTTCTCCAAGGTGCTCATTTTCGCCTGCACCAATAAATCGCTCACCTTCATGCTCCCTTGCAAGCCAATCGGCCGAATGCGGTCGCCGGCCTGCCACCGCCGCAACACCAAGGGAAACGTTAAGCGGTCGGCATCCAACAAAGCCTCATTCGCATCGCTGGTGATCGCAACAGCCGATCGTGGCAATTCATCTACAATCAAATGCATCAAACTGTGCACTTCATCGTCGCCCCGATAAATCTCAACCGCCTCGCTGTGCTTCTCAGGTAGCGGCGTGATCAACAAATGGTCGCGCTCACGCAATATGCGGTGGGTCGATGAATAAATGCCATGGCCGGGAGCTGAATACATTAAATCGATCACCTCGTCAACACGCCGCGCCGTAAAACCATAGTCGTTCAAGATCTCCTGCAACAACAACCGTAAAAGCGGATGCTCGCTCAAACCCTCGATGCCAATGCGCAAACCTTCTTCGCGTAAATCAATCATCTGCGCTGCCAATTCAGCAATCAAACCATCAATCACTTGGCCGATTTCCAAAAACTGGTCGATCTGACGAAGGGTGTTGCGGGTGAAACCCGGACGAATGTCTTCCAGCAATGGAATCAACTCGTGCCGAATGCGATTGCGGGTGTAATGCAAGCTGTCGTTGCTCGCATCATGCCGAAAAGCAATGTTCGACGCCAACGCAAAGTCCTCAATTTCTTGGCGACTAACATGCAACAGCGGACGAACAACATGGCCGTTCACACGCGGTATCGCCGTAAATCCTTTCCAATGGCTGCCGCGCAATAAATGCCCGAAGTACGTCTCAATAAGGTCGTCGCGCTGGTGTGCGGTAACCACAAAGTCAGCGCCTACGTTGGTGCGTATACGTTCAAAAAAGGCATAACGCAAACGCCGCGCTGCCGCTTGCAAACCTTCTCCGCTGGCGTCAGCCGTGGCTTTCGCGTTACCCGATTCCACAAAACAGGCAACCTTAAGCGTTTTGGCCAAAGCCTCAACAAAGCGCGCATCTTCGTCTGAATCGGCACCTCTCAAATGGTAGTTCATGTGGGCAAGCACGATTTCATAGCCTAACTCATGCAGCAAATGCGTGAGTGCAACACTGTCAATGCCACCGCTGCACGCAACCACCAGTTTGCTCCCCTCGGGCAGCATGCCTGAATGTTCAAGATACGCATGAAACGATGCAATCATTGCCCCAAAGCTTTAAACAAAGCGTCAGCCTTCAATAAACATTCATTGTATTCGCGCTCTGGATCTGAAAGCGCCGTAATCGCGCCTCCAACCCGAACCGATAAGTATCCGGTCTTTCGGTTCCAAAAGATACTGCGAATCACGACGTTGAAGTCAAAATCGCCGCCGTCAATCCAACCGGCACTGCCTGAATACAAGCCCCGTGCAAAAGCTTCCGTAGCATCAATCAACTCCATCGCGCGAACTTTCGGAGCGCCTGTCATGCTCCCCATCGGAAAAGTACCCTTCAAAATGTCAGTAAAGGCGATCGATGGTATTGCTCCTGAACGCACGGTCGAAATCATTTGATGCACCGTTTTAAACGTGTATATGCCACACAATTCATCAACTTCAACACTTCCCGGTACCGAAATGCGCGCCAAATCATTGCGAACCAAGTCGGTGATCATAATATTTTCGCCCCGCTCCTTCTCGTCCGCTGCCAATCCACGCCGTAAAATTTCGTCTTCAGCCGCATCAGCACCACGTTTTACAGTGCCTTTGATGGGTTGACTCAACAGTACATCTCCACTTTTCTTCAGGAAACGTTCAGGACTCCCACAAAGCAAATATGCACCATTGTGATGCACAAACGCAGAAAATGGCGCTTGCGTCAATGCGTGCAGGCGGCGATATACGTCAACGGGGTCAATATGTACGTTTTCAGCGTAAAACTCTTGGCAGTAGTTTACTTCGTAAATGTCACCACGTTGAATGTGCTGCTGCAAAAGCCTGATGTCGCGCAAGTATGCTTCGCGTGATCGGCGTGCTTTGAGCTTGAGCTGTGGGGTTTTAGCCCTATCGGGCGGATGGGCGGAGGGGCTGGGTACATGAACCTCCTCCAAATGCAAAGGCGTGAACAAAAAGAGATCTGGAAAACCAAGCTTATCAGGATGGCGCGTGCCAAGTTTTTCGATGTTGTTTTTGAGGTCATACCCCATCCAGCCTAAAACCTTGCCCTGGGCCTCAGCCAAAAACGCATCGACCGATGCAAACGTCGCTGTGCCTTTGCCGTCAAGCATCACCGATTGGGCGATGCCGCGACCAACCATAGATTTGCCCTGGCCATCACCCGAGTGCAGAAAGACTATGGTGTCGTCGCTACGAAGTTGCTCATCAAAAAAGTCAGGGGCCATTTCCACGCTTTCCGCGAAGGTAACGCGATCTGCGCAATCACCATTCGACTGAAAGAACAAAAAGGCAACCCCGTTGGGTGGCCTTTTTGCAATAAATGAAAACAATTAAACTATCTAAATCTCTACATGAGAACTTACAAGGGGGTTTAACGGCACACTTCGTTTGGGGTTACAACAGCTCGTCGATATCGATGAAATTAATTCGCATACGGCTGATTTTCAACCCGTCAATTTTGGGTTGTCAGCCCCTATTCAAGCTTATTCGAGGTCTAGTCTACGCGGTATGGGCAACGCGTTGGGCCCTATGCCACTTGTTTTCACGGGCACAAAAAAAAGCGGAGGCCTTGCAACCTCCGCTTCAAATCTTTCTTGTTTGCTGCAAATTATAGAATTAGCATCGCATCGCCATAAGCGTAAAAACGGTATTCTTCTTTGATTGCGGTGTGGTAAGCTTCCATCACCAAGTCATACCCACCGAATGCCGCAGCCATCATCAACAAGGTCGACTCAGGGGTGTGGAAATTGGTGATCATAGAGTCAGCAATTTTGAAGTCGTAAGGTGGGAAGATGAACTTGTTCGTCCAACCATCAAACGGATTCAAACGATCGTTGGTGCTCACTGAACTCTCAATGCAGCGCATAGCTGTAGTGCCTACCGCACAAACTTTGCGGCCGGCGTCTTTGGCGCGGTTTACAACGTGTGTTGCTGGTTCAGTGATAATGGCTTGCTCACTGTCCATTTTATGCTTCGTCAGGTCTTCAACCTCAACCGGACGGAAAGTTCCGAGACCAACGTGTAATGTAACCTCTGCAAACTCAACGCCCTTGAGCTCCATTCGCTTCATCAATTCACGGCTGAAGTGCAAACCAGCAGTTGGAACGGCAACCGCACCCTCATGCTTCGCGAAAATAGTCTGAAAACGCTCTTCATCTGATGCTTCAACCGGACGGTCAATGTAGCGCGGTAAAGGGGTTTCACCCAACTTGTAAACCGTTTCTTTGAACTCCTCGTGCGTGCCATCAAACAAAAAGCGCAAGGTGCGACCACGTGATGTGGTATTGTCAATCACCTCAGCAACCAATTCATCATTCTCTCCAAAGTAGAGTTTATTGCCGATCCGAATCTTACGCGCTGGATCAACCAAAACATCCCACAATAAACTGTCACGGTTCAACTCACGAAGTAAGAATACTTCAATCGTCGCTCCGGTTTTTTCTTTATTTCCATACAAACGTGCTGGGAAAACACGGGTGTTATTCAAAATCATTACGTCACCCTCGTTGAAGTACTCCAACGAATCTCTGAACATCCGGTGCTCAATCTTTCCGCTGTCGCGGTGCAATACCATCAGGCGTGATTCATCGCGGTTGTCAGCAGGGTACTGCGCGATTAATTTTGGCGGAAGTTGAAATTTGAACTGCGAAAGCTTCATAAACAATGATTTACAGTGTGTAAAATCGGGGCGCAAAAGTAGTGAAAATCGAGGAGATTTCTACTATTCCCCCGTGTTTTCTGCATCGAGGGCATCCAAACGAGCCTCGAATTCGGCCATACTCAAGGCCCCACCCACGTCGAATTGCCCGCTGCGGTAACGGCGCAGCGCGCTCAAATGCGCGCCGCTGTTCACCCGTTGACCCAAATCATTGGCCAGTGAACGAATATAGGTGCCCTTGCTGCAAACCACGTCGAAATCAACCGAAGGCAGCCGTATAGCTGTTAGTTCAAACCGATGCAAATGCACTTCGCGCGGAGCAATCACAACTTCAACACCTTTACGTGCCGATTTGTATGCAGGCTTCCCATCCACCTTCTTCGCTGAAAAAATCGGCGCGGTTTGCAAATACGACGGACAAAAACTTGCGGCAGCTGCGCGCAATACATCGTCATCCAAATGGTCGATCGCATAAACACCCTCGGGCTCAGTCTCTAAATCATAAGAAGGTGTGGTGCTGCCAAATGTGATGGTGCCTGTATACCCTTTGTCTTCCTCAAGCAAGGTTTGAATCACTTTGGTCATCTTACCTGTGCAAATCACCAAAAGCCCTGTGGCAAGCGGGTCTAAGGTGCCAGCGTGCCCCACTTTCAATTTCTTTACGCCCAAGCGGCGACGCAAAATACCGCGCACTTTGTTCACCACATCAAATGATGTCCAACCCAAAGGTTTATCGATCAACAACAAGCTGCCCGATTGAAAATCTCCAAGGCGCTCAAATGAATTTGGGGCTATAATCATGAGGCCGCAAATTACGTAACTTGACGCCAGTTCACGTCAAAAGTGTAAATTCGTAGCCAAACCTTCGCTGTTATGAAAGTACTATACACGCTCTCAGCGCTCCTCTTTTCATGTGTACTCACCGCGCAAACCTCTGTCCAAATCATTGCGCCGATGAATGAGTTTCGCACGGGGCATGGCGCTGCTATGCTTGAGCCAGGAATTGTTCTCGCCGCTGGCGGATGGGACGGTTCATTTGTTACGCCTACAGCCGAAGTGTACGATTATGCCAACGACACCTGGGACTTGGTCATCAACATGACCTTCCCCCGAACCGATTTCGCACTGGTTTCGCTTGACCTCGGAAAGGCAATCGCCGCAGGCGGTTGGGACGGCATGGCAACCAATTTGGCAGCCACTGAAATCTTTGACCTAGCTACCGGCGATTGGAGTCCCGGGCCCGATCTCGCCGTAGGTCGCGCCAACCTACGCGCTACACAAATGCTCGACGGCAAAGTCTTGTTCACCGGAGGTTTCGACGGTGTGCAAGAAGTCGCTACCGCCGAAATCTATGATCCAGCGCTCAATACCATCACCCAAGTAGCAGATATGCTGTTCCCAAGGAGCTCGCACGAGGCGATGCTCCTCCCTGACGGACGTGTGCTGGTTGCCGGCGGATTCAATCCGAACTTCGGTTTTCAAATGAACCAATGTGAAATCTACAATCCGCAAACCAACACGTGGTCGCAAGTAGCCTCGCTCAATACCGGCCGCGATAACTTCACCTCAATCCCCAATACCGATATCCAACTCGTGATCGGAGGTCGTTTTTTTGACGGAGGCCTTAATCTCTTCACCGGCCTCGAAACCGCTGAATACTACAATGTCGCTGACAACGTTTGGACAACCATCACGCTGCCGTATGGCCATTCGTACAGTTTGGGGTTTGACCTCATGAATGGCTCGTACTATTCGGTCGGAGGCGCGGATCACACCGGCTTTGAAGTTGAAATCACCACCAGCAATGACCTTGAATTTGTTTGGGGTTTCGCAGATTTGATGGCACTTTCACTCGATGGAATGGCCAATGCCAACACCCCGCGCTACCGTGGCGCGAAAAGCCTCCTCTTTCCGCCTGGTGAGGGTGCTTCAAGTGGTTTGGCTCACGCGTGGCTCATCTGTGGAGGCGACGAAAACAACATCGGTCAGGCTGAGATCTGGAGCGTACCCAGTCTTTCGATCGATGAACCAGCCCAAACGCAAGTCGGGGTTTTTCCTAACCCAACGACCGACCGTTGCGTCATTACCGGCATTCAACAGCCTGAGTGGATCGTTTACAATGCCCTCGGTGAGCAGGTCGCACAAGGCAAAGGTGATGTGGTGGAGGTTTTCGGCCTAACGGCCGGATGCTATACCCTTCACGCTTACAACTCAACATCCGCAGGCGTGAGCCGCTTTTTCGTTATCCGATGAAGAAAAAACTTCCCATCATTTCAGCCTATGCACTCTTTGTCATTGCTGTTGCGCTAATTACCGTTTCCGGATGCGACTCGCGGGCCGAACAGGCCGCAGCTTACAACGATGAAATCATCCGCCGGCAGGCGAAAATCGTCGAAGCGATCAATAGCCTCGACTCGAGCTTGAACAATATCGAGTTTGAGTCAATGAACGATCGCAAAAGCGCACTCGTGGCCACCATCGATGAAGGTCTTACTGAGCTCGATCAATTGGGGCCGTTCAACGAAGACTCCACATTTCTTGGGGCTACACGTGCGCTGTTTTTGGCGTATCATGATTTGGTCGAAAGCGACTACAACCGCCTCATCGAATTGATTTCGCTGCCCGATACGGCATTCACTTCAGAAGTTCAAGAAGAAGCTTTTGCCGTTGAACGCCGGGTAGTTGAACGCATTCGAGCGCTGCACGCAGGCTTTGAAGCCGCACAAACAGAGTTTGGAAACGCCTACCGCCTCGAATTCCCTAAAGATTAAGCGAGCACGGGGTCAAGCATCTTCGTCAAAAGCGCGCGCGCATCATCAATGCACTGTACTTTGGTGAAGCTCATCCGCAAACTGTTGTTTTTCTCGTACATCTTACCCAAATGATGATGGTGTTTCAAGAACTCCAAAACACGGGTAAACTTCGCACTCTGATAATAAGGCGATTGTTGGTCGGCAACAAAATAGCCGATCATACTGCCATTCTTTAAAATCAACTTCTCAAATCCAATGGAATTGGCCATTCGACGCAATTCGATCGATGCCAAAAGGTCTTCCGTTTCTTGTGGAATTGGCCCAAACCGATCTTGAATCTCAGCCCGAAAAGCCTTCAAAGCAGCTTCATCATTCGTTTCGTCGAGCTTGCGGTACAATTGAATGCGTTCGCTGATGCTACTCACATAGTCGTCGGGTATCAGCAGCGCCATGTCAGTTTCAAGCACGGTTTCTGCAACAAAGTCTTGGCTGCGCTCGAGCTCTTCATGGTAAAGTTCTTTAAACTCCTCCATCTTCAGCTCTTGCATGGCTTCTTCCAAGATCTTATGATACATGTCAAATCCGATGTCGGTAATGAAGCCACTTTGCTCGCCCCCCAGCAAATCACCCGCTCCACGAATGTCGAGGTCGCGCATGGCAATGTTCATGCCGCTACCCAAATCGCTGAACTGCTCAATGGCCTCTAAACGTTTGCGCGACTCATTCGGAAGCAAATGCAAAGGGGGGGCCAAGAGGTAGGCAAAGGCCTTTTTATTGCTGCGACCAACCCGACCACGCAATTGATGCAAATCGCTCAACCCGAAGTTCTGTGCGTCGTTGATAATGATCGTATTCGCATTCGGAATGTCAATGCCCGACTCCACGATTGTGGTGGCGACCAAAACGTCATAAGTGCCATCCATGAAGTTGGTCATCGCAGCTTCAATTTCTTCGCCCGTCATTTGTCCGTGCCCAATTCCGACGCGGGCATCAGGTACAAGCCGTTGAATCATGCCCGTGACTTCCTTAATGTTCTGTACACGGTTATGGATAAAATACACTTGACCACCACGTGTGATCTCATACACGATCGCATCGCGAATGGTCTCTTCACTGAACGATGATAAGATGGTTTCAACCGGGTGCCGATTCGGCGGCGGGGTGCTAATAATCGACAAGTCACGCGCGCCCATCAACGAGAATTGAAGGGTGCGGGGTATTGGTGTGGCGGTTAACGTCAGCGTGTCAACATGCGCGCGAAGCGTCTTGAGCTTGTCTTTCACGGCAACACCAAATTTTTGCTCTTCATCAATAATCAACAGGCCCAAATCTTTGAACTCAACTTGTTTACCGACCAGTTTATGCGTGCCTATCACAATGTCGATGGCCCCTGAACGCAATCCGTCTAAGGTTGCTTTCAGTTTATTCCCCGTTTTGAAACGATTCAGGTAATCAACCTTCACCGGGAACTCACGAAAACGGTTCTTGAAGCTCCGATAGTGCTGCAATGAAAGCACCGTTGTTGGAACCAATACCGCGACTTGCTTGCCGTCGGTTGCCGCTTTGAACGCGGCGCGCATGGCGACCTCTGTTTTTCCGAAACCTACATCGCCGCAAACCAAGCGATCCATAGGGGCCTCATTTTCCATGTCGGCTTTTACTGCTTTGGTTGCGCTTTCCTGATCAGGGGTGTCTTCGTACATGAACGACGCTTCCAACTCGTTTTGAAGGTAGGTGTCGGGCGCGAAAGCAAATCCTTTGCTCGCCTTGCGCAAAGCATACAGTTTCAACAAGTCATACGCGATTTCTTTAACGCGCTTCTTGGTTTTGTTTTTGGTGTTTTGCCAAGCCGGACTGCCCAAACGATTCATGCTAGGGGCCGTTCCTTCTTTACCTGAGTACTTTGAAATACGGTGCAGCGAGTGAATCGATACATATAAGATGTCACCGTCTTTGTAAGTCAAACGTATGGCTTCTTGCTCTTTCCCATTCACATCAATTTTCTGCAAGCCACTGAAGGTACCAATGCCGTGGTCAATGTGCACCACAAAGTCGCCCGGCTCAAGGCTCATCAACTCTTTGATGGTGAGTGCTTCTTTGTTTTTTCGAAAACCTTCTTTCAGCCTGAAGCGATGATAACGCTCAAAAATTTGATGGTCTGTATAACACAAAACCTTCAGGTCGGGATCCACAAAACCTTCACTCAGCTCAACCAAAATGGGTGTGAATGGAATCGCTTCTTGCCGGTCTTCAAAGATGTCATACAAACGTTCAATTTGCCGCTGTTGACCGGCGGTTACGATGGCATGGTAGCCTTGCTTGGTGTTCTGCCGCAAGTTATTACCCAGCAATTCAAAGTTTTTGTTGAAGCTCGGTTGCGGAATAATATTATAGGTCAAAACATGGCTTTCAGGGAAGAAAATCTGCCCCCCAAATTCAACCACACCGAACGATTCGAAACTGCGCTTCAGTTGCTCGGGCGTGGTGAAAAGTTCGTCAGGTGGCAGGTGATTCAAAAGCGATGCCAACTTCGCATAATGCGCCTCTGCCTGCGTCAAACTTTGCTCAAAATGTGCAACGCAATGCGCGAGGTCTCGCACCCAAAGTAATGTGCCAGCTTGTATAAAGTCGAGGAAATCAACGCGCGACTCCTGCAACATCTGCTTGCCGATGTTGGGTACTACGGTCGCCTTTACCAGTTTGCCCGTGCTGAGCTGCGTGGCAGGGTCAAATTTCCGAATCGAGTCAACCTCATCGCCAAAAAACTCGATGCGATAAGGCTGCTCAAAGCTGTATGAATAAATATCTACGATGCCTCCGCGTACACTGTACTGGCCGGGCTCATACACGTAGTCAACTTTCTCAAAGCGATATTCTTGCATCACCTCGTCAATGAAATCGAGGGTGAATTTTTCGCCTAAATGAATGTCAAAGGTATGTTCAGAGAGGGTTTGACGTGCCACGACTTTTTCAGCCATGGCCTCAGGAAAGGTCACCAGAATCGTCTTTTTATCGGCTTGATTGAGCGCGTTCAGCACCTCAGCACGCATCGCGATGTTGGCGTTCTCTGTGGTCTCGGTTTGGTAGGGAACTCGCGCCGATCGCGGAAAGAACAAGATGTCATAACCCGGCAGCAAACACTCCAAATCATTCAAGAAATAGGCGGCTTCCTCTTTGTCGCGGAGTACAAAAACATGACTCCGCTTCAAGGGGTCTAGAAGGCCTGAAACGATGAAGTTAATCGATGAGCCTACAATGCCGCGCAAGGCAACACGGGCTTGCGAAGGGGCAATGCATTCAGCCAACTCACGCATACGCGCATCGTTGCGATAAATATTTTTAAGCTCGTCGAGGGTCACCGCAGCAATTTGGAGTGCAAAACTACTACAAATCGCAGTGGGCTGTGTTCACTAGAACTCGAAACAAATACCAAGGTGGTAAATGTGCATGTCGGTTCGGCTTGATGTCGTTTCAAAATTCACCGTGCCGTTTTGGTCAACCTCAATGGTGGTGCGGTCAACATACTTCACCTGAGTGCCTAACAAATTCGAAAAACGTCCTTCAACCATCAGCGATTGCGTTAAACGAATTTTTACGCCAGCCGCCCAACCATAGGTGAGCGCGAAATCACGGGTTTGACGCTCTTTAATAGGGTCGGCAGTGTTGTCATCAGGACGAATGATGGTCGTGGTTGAGAAATTTCTCACACCCGCTAAACCGTCAACATAGGGCTGCACTTTCCCGAGCAAGGGCTTGAAGCGCGCGATGGCATTGTACGTGTAAATGTTACTGTTCACCGACATGCGTGCCTTCGAAAAAATCTCTTCGTTGTTAATGTCGAGGCCTTCGTAAATGAATACGTCTTCTTTCGCTGAGCCGCGGCTCAACCATGAAAAGCCCAAACCAAATTCAAAGGGCGATCGGCGTCCTGAATTGGTCAAAAATTGCGCGCCAAATCCTACGGGTACCCCCTCAAAATTGCGATCGAATTCGTTGCGAGGTGCTGCAATTTCAAATCCAACGCTGATGGTCGGAGCGCGGTGGTAATTCGGGTGCATCCAAGCATTGCCCCAGCGCTGGTTACGCGGTGGCTGCATAATTTGAGCGTCTGCAAAAAGGCCAAAGCCCAAGAGCAAAACGAAGGATAGAATGAGCTGCTTCATGGCGCCAACAATTGGTGTATGTCAACATGTAGCAATAAATATGCCATTGATGTTTAGCCAAAGTTAGGCATTTCTTCAATTGGCTGGTCTCATGCGTGTTGTGTCGCTTGTGTCGCGTTGTTTTGTTTTGCGCCTAACCGGCGGATGATCTCCTCAAGCTCACACGTGCGAAATGGCTTCACAAGTATGCCGTCAATGCCATGCGGGGCCAGGCTGTTGGATGAATTCTTGATGGGATCGGCAGTGGCCGCAATAACCGTCGGTTGGTAGTTGTGGATGCGTTTGATGGCTGCCGTTGCTTCCAATCCACCCATGATCGGCATGTGAAGATCCATCAGAATTAGATCGTACCGGGTCACTTGGCAACGCGCCAATGCCACAGCGCCATTTTCAGCCAAATCAACACTGTAACCCATCTTCGCAAACATAAATGTGGCGAGTTGCCGATTGATCTCATCATCATCGACTACCAAAACCTGCAAGGGCAACTGCTCTGCCAACAGGGGCGACGGACTGATCGGGACTTCATCGCGTTCTGGCCTATTCCCCGATGTGCTGGGCGCGCGGTCGAGGCTGTCGGTTGTGTCGGTCATCCGTATGCCATCCTCGGTTATGGCGAAAATGTCTGGACTGAATAGCTTGCAAATTAAACTGCCATCGCCAATGCGGGTGAGTGACATCACAACGCGTTCACGCTGCCCATCCTGCCGAAGGCAGAAAATAACCCCACACCACGTGGTGTTTACTTTGAGTTTGTTCAAAATTCGTGTTTTCAACCGCACGCGTTCGTTTTCGGGCCAAAGATTGATCCACGGTGTGCCGAGCAACTGATCGGGGTCAGTAAAGCCGAGCATGGTCGCAGTTGCACGATTGTTGTATTGAATAAGCAATTGCGCATCAACAATCATAGCCGCATCGGCCGTGCACTCGATGGCGTTAAACAACACCTTCGAAAGATGGCTTTCTGTACGATTATCGCTGAGGTCTTCTCCAATTACGGTTACTGTTTCGTCGTTTGCACTGGGCATTACACGAAATTGATAACGAACGGCACCGCAGGTTTCGGTGAATGAAACAACCGCTTTGGTGTGAATTGCACGATCAACTGCAGCTGCTAAGCCCATCGGGTAGTGCAAACTGTCGCTTGCTTCGTCATAGAAAAGCGCCTCGGCACGCTCGTTCATTGCAACCACTTCACCGTCGTATTGCAACCGCGCCAAAACAATCGACGATTCACGCACCAAGGCTAAGTAGTCAGACATGGCTTCAGATTGAATCTTATAGCCCTGCCAAAGGCGTTGCAACCTTGAGGCATGAAAGCCCACCAAAATGAATCCGGTCAAGAGGGCCACCACCGTCACGGCAAATGTGAAAGCCGTGGTTGTTGTGAAAAGTGCAAATTGATGGTGTGGCTGGGCCAGATGTACAACAAACAAAACTGATCCAGGTGCTAAGATTAAAAAACGCTCTCGTGTTTTTGGTTGGTTGAACATCAGGTGCGCCGCCAACACAGGATACCAATAAGACATGCCGTTTTCACGGGTAAAGATTGATCCTGAAATAAACACGGCGATAAACAAAATCAAGTAAAGCCAAATCGGGAAGGTGGTTATGTTTCGTTGAATCAAAACAACAACACTTAAGAACGAAAGCGCGATGAAACTCAAAAGCAGAACGGGCTGAATACTGGTTTGGACCATGAGTAACAATCCGCTGAAAAACAAGCCAATGCATACCGTAATATGCATGTGACGTGCGAATGCTGTGGCAATAAGCCGCGATGAGATATTTGTCATTTCACGTGAGAGCTGAGGTGTCGTGCATCAAACCTCGTGCGAGCACCAGCGTTTGATCTACTCTTCTTACGTTTTCGAACGATGCGAGGGGTGTCAGTCAGCCGCCTACATGGATGTAAGATTTTGCCGCAAAGCAATTGAAGCATTGCCGCTTGCAGCGTGGCGCGTTTCACTTGAAAACCGTAATTTCACGGCCTATTCAAGGCAACGATGAAGATACTTGTAAGCGGTGGTCGCGGACAATTGGGGCAGGCGCTGCGCAACCGCGGAGCGCGGTTTGAAGGCAGCGTGGTGTTGCTCGATCGTGATCAACTCGATATCACGCGCCGAGCAGATTGGGAGCGTGCCATCAAGACGCACATGCCCGACCTGATCGTGAATGCGGCGGCATATACCGCTGTAGATTTGGCTGAAATACATCCCGATCAAGCCTTCGCAATGAATCGAGATGCAGCGGGTTTAAGTGCCCGTATTGCGGCTGAGCACCGCTTACCTTTCGTACATTTTTCAACCGACTATGTTTTTGACGGATTGAAATCTGCGCCTTACCTTGAAAGCGATCAGCCAAATCCAACATCTGTTTATGGAAGGTCGAAATACGAAGGCGAACAACATGTTTTGCGCGAGCACCCCGAAGCATTCGTGATTCGCCTGTCGTGGCTCTATTCGCCTTATGCAAAGAACTTTCTCAATACGATGCTCCACAAGTTCGCGGCCAATGAAGCGGTGAAGGTGGTCAATGATCAAGTTGCGAGTCCGACCTGTGCCTTAACGTTTGCTGACCATTTGTTTGAATTTTGCACGCAGAGCCTCACGCAGAAATTGCCAGGAGGGGTGTACCACTACAGCCAAGGGGGTGAAGCGAGCTGGTATGATTTCGCAGTGGCCATTCGCGAAGCTGTAGGTGCAACAGCTGAAATTACACCCGTAGCTACATCTGCTTACGCCTCTTCGGTGAAGCGACCGGCCTACTCGAAACTCGATGCTTCGCGTTTCGCAGCATTAATCAATACGCACATTCCAACATGGCAAGCGGCACTGCGCACTTGCCTTTCATAAGCATCCAGATGAACGAAACGCTAATACAGCGCGCGCAATCACGCGCGCAAGAATGGCTGAAAGCACCTTATGATTTAGCCACCCAAGAACGCGTTGCGCGTTTGCTTAACGCTGGCGGCGACGAATGGGTAGAGGCCTTCCACACCGACCTCGAATTTGGCACGGGCGGTTTGCGCGGAATCATGGGCGATGGAAGCAATCGCATGAATGAATACACCGTGGCGCAAGCGACACAGGGGTTTGCAAACTATTTGCGCAAGGCATTCGGGGATGGCGAACATGGCATAGCCATCGCGCATGATTGCCGACGAAACAGTCGCTTTTTCACAGAGGTAGCAGCCGATGTTTTTGCGGCCAATGGTTTCGTGGTGCACGTGTTTGAAGAGCTTCGTCCGACCCCCGTTTTAAGTTTCGCAGTGCGTGAACTGAACTGTGTCGGAGGCATAGTGATTACCGCGAGCCACAATCCACCCAAATACAACGGATATAAAGTGTATTGGTGTGACGGGGGCCAGGTCACCGATCCGCATGATCAGGGAATTACCGATGAGGTGCGCAGCTTAAGCGGCTATGCGGCGGTGAAACGCAACGGTGACCCTACCCGCATCCGCCCGATAGGGCGAGACCTTGATGAACGGTATTTAGCTTGTGTACGTGCACAAGTCTTGGAGCCCAGAACACTGGCTTCGCAACGTGCCATGCCCATGGTTTACACTTCGTTGCACGGGACGGGAATCACCCTACTGCCCGAGGCTCTGGCTTTAATTGGCTTTGAAAAGGTACATGTGGTAGCTCGTCAAGCGGAGCCCAATGGCGACTTTCCGACGGTGAAATCGCCAAACCCTGAAGAGGGCGCGGCTTTGGCTATGGCGATTGAAGAAGCTGCAGTATGCGGGGCTGAGGTCGTGATGGGTACAGACCCCGATTGCGATCGCGTCGGCATTGCCGTGCGCACCCGCGAAGGAAATTACACACTTTTAAATGGTAATGAAACAGGCACCTTGCTTGTTTGGTATCAGCTGAGCCGTTTGAACGCGCAGCAACGGCTACCAGCCAACGGATTTGTTGGTAAAACCATCGTGACCACGGAGCTGATACGCCACATTGCAAAGGGTTTTGATGTGCCGTGTTATGATACTTTGACCGGATTCAAACACCTCGCCCGTTTGATCGCAGATCGCGAGCCCAACGAACAGTTTATCACCGGTGGTGAAGAAAGTTATGGCTATATGATTGGTGATTTTGTGCGCGATAAAGACGGCATTGCTGCTGCATGCATGATCGCTGAGATGGTGGCCTGGTGCAAGCAGGCCGGCCTGACGGTTTTAGATTTGCTAGAGCAGATTCACCGGGAGTTTGGTTTGTACCGGGAGTCGCTCGTCTCCATGGAAAAGGAAGGGCTTGAGGGAAGTTTGGCGATTCAAACGATGATGGAAGGCTTTCGGAACAATCCGCCAAGTCACCTTGCAGGCTCGGCCGTTGTAGCTATACGCGACTACCGGGCACAACTGCGCCGTGACCTTGTTTCGGGCGAAGAAACGCCAATTCATTTGCCCAAATCGAATGTGATTCAATTCGAACTGGCTGATTTAAGTTTAGTTACAGCTCGTCCGTCAGGTACAGAACCCAAAATAAAGTTTTACTTTTCGGTGGTGAAACATGTTCATGGAGATTATCTCGCCCTTCGGGCGGATGTCGATCGCCGTTTGAACGCGCTTCAAACTGCGCTACTCCACACTGACTGAGACCATGGAATCAATTTATGCTGCTGTACCTGCCCCCTATGACCGAGATACGGCAGGACTGATATTATGGCGTTTGCAAGATGCCGTGCTTCGCTTAGATTGTAAAGGACGGATTGTATTTGCGAATCCTGCAGCATTGATGTTTTTCGGCTTGCAGCAACTTGATCAGTTGTATTTTTCGCTTTTAGCTGACTTTGTTGTTGATGAATTGGAGGTTAATCGCCTGGTTTTTGATTTGTCAACACGCGGTGAAATCATCAACCATGAGGTTGTGTTTATGCGCCGTGACGGACAACTGACTTACGGCCTCGTCAATGGCAAAACTCATTACGATGAAAATGGAGAGCAGATTTATGAGTTTGTGCTGCGCGATATTACCGGTGGGCAGCACCTGAAAGGTCAGCTACGCGAAGAGCAAGAACTTGCCCAAGCAGCCAACCTCGCGCGCCAGCAATTTTTAAGCATGGTTAGCCATGAATTGCGCACACCACTCAATGCTGTGGTGGGCTTAGCCCATCTTTTGCAACAGCCTGTGAACGGTGCTGCGCTTGAAAAGATAACGACCGAGTTATTGGCCAATAGCAATCAACTGCTCGATTTAGTATCTGACTTGCTCGACTTGTCACGCGTTGATCTTGCCGGCATCGAACTAAAGAAATCAGCTGTTGATTTTGAGCGCTTACTCGAGAATTTGCGCGAGCGCTTTGAACCGGTGGCGCTATCAAAAGATGTCGCGTTCCATCTGAAGTGGGCATCGGAACAGGGCAAGGTGTTTTTGGTTGATCGTTTGCGCATCGAGCAAATATTGAACAACCTCGTGGCCAATGCGGTGAAATTCACGCATCATGGCAGCATAACCTTGTCGATTCATGTTGAGCAAGACGGGGCTTCGGGTACGAGTATCATGTACGGAGAGGTGAGCGACACCGGTATAGGCATTGCCCCAAGCCGCATGAATGAGATTTTTGAGGCTTTTTCTCAGGCGAGCTCATCAACAACACGCCGTTACGGGGGCAGTGGTTTAGGATTGACAATCACCCGGGCTTTGGTCGAGGCGCATGGCGGCCAAATTGCGGTAATGAGTGAGTTGAACGAGGGAAGTACCTTCAGCTTTAGTATTCCGGTTGAGCCGACAAGCTTGGGAGCTTTGCAAACGACCGAACAAAAGATTCACTTACTGGGAGAGGGTAAGCATTGTTTGTTAGGCAAACGCGTTTTGGTTGCTGAAGACAATGAGGTGAATCAGTTGATCGTAGCGCGATACCTCGAATATTGGGGTTGTGAAGTGGCGTTGGGCTCAAATGGTTTGGAGGCCTACGAATTGGCACGATCAAGGTATTTTGATGTGATTTTACTTGATATTCAGATGCCGATTATGGATGGATTTGTGGCTGCGCGCAACATCCGCAACTTGGGTGAGCACTTGCGCGCTGTTCCTATTATTGCTGTCACTGCGGGTTATCTTGAAGAAGTGAAGCCTGAAGTTGAGGCGGCGGGCATGAACGATGTGCTTTTGAAGCCCTATGCGCCAGAAACCTTACGTCAATTGTTGTTGAATCACGCTGGTTCGTCTGAAGTCTGATCGTCACCAGGCTCCCATTTTTGGTTGCGGAGGTAATTGTAAAAGTCGCTGTCGGTAATAGTTGGCACAACCGTTTGTGCGAACTCGTGCATGGGATTATAGAGCAACGATGACCGGCGTTGATCATCAGGGATGAGGTCTTTTTTTTCGATCATGGGGTGCACGAACAAAAGCACCACACTTATAACCAAAGCCATGCGTAAAAGCCCGAAAATGGCCCCACCAATTTTATTGGGTAGTCCGAGCATCGTTACATTCATCGCTTTGGTGATCATTTTTCCTAAGAGGTATATGACCACAACAATTGCCAAAAAGGTTGCTGCAAAAGCTGCAAAGGGGAGCCAGTCTTTCGGTTCGTCGAGCCATCCAGCAATGACTTCTGCAACTTGGTCGGCGAACATCACGCCCCCATAGATACCTACGAAAAGGGCAAGCATGCCGAAGATGGAGATGATGAGTCCCTTCTTAAATCCGCGGTAAATGCCCAGCGCCAGAATTACAGCCAAGACGATATCAACATAGTTCATGGGCGCAAGATATGCAAGACGCTGAAGAGTGCCACATGAAAGTTCTTAGCTTTGAAGCATGGCAGGAACGAACGATTATTTCATCCGAAACGCAAACGCAGCCGATGCCGAAGCTTTACATGCGCTCATCGTTGAGCTGGCCATTTTCGAGCGATGCGGTGATGCGGTTGATGTAAGTGTGGCGCAACTTCGTCGCGATGGGTTTTCAGAACCTAGGCGTTTTGATGCTTTCGTTGCTGAGTTGGACGGCACGATTGTGGGTATGGCCTTGTATTATCCACGATACTCAACGTGGAAGGGGATGTGCTTGTATTTGGAAGATTTAATCGTGCGCGATACCGTGCGCGGTTTGGGCATCGGTAAAGCTTTGCTTCGCGCTGTAGTGCAAGCAGGAGTAGACCAAGGGGCGGCACGTGTGCAATGGCAGGTACTTGATTGGAACGAAGATGCGATTCGTTTTTACAAATCTATGGGCGCAGAAATAGATGGGGAATGGCTTGATTGCAAGCTGCATGCCCCGGCTATGCAAGAACTAATTAAAGCTTGATCGACTTATGATCGTTTACAAATTTGGTGGAGCGTCAGTTAGCGACGCCGCCGCGGTACAAAATGCATCACGCATCATTCAAACATGCACTGAAGATCACCTTGTGGTGGTGCAGTCGGCAATGGGCAAAACCACAAACTTACTCGAAGAACTTTGGGCAGCTTGGTGCGACGGTGAACGGGTTGATGAAGTGCTTGATAATTTTGAGCGCTATCATTTGACGATCGCCGCTGACTTGGGTCTCAAGGCCAATGAGTCAGAAGAGGTGGAGGCTTTGTTCGTGAAATTGCGCGACATTGTAAGCGAAGCGCCTGGATCCAACCATGCTTTGGCCTACGACAAAGTTGTTGCATACGGAGAGCTTGTGGGCACACGGCTGATGCATGCGTGGCTGTTGCGCTCAGGCATGCCCGTAGAGTGGCTCGATGCGCGGCACGTGATTGTGACCGACTCGGCGCATCGCAGTGCAATCGTCGATTGGGAGCGCAGCCGACGCGGAGCAGATGTGATGAAGGCTCATTTTCAAAAAGGTGAGCGTAAGATTTTAATCACGCAAGGATTTATCGCGCGCAGCTCCATCGGCAACACCAGCACCTTAGGCCGTGAAGGATCTGATTATACAGCTGCAATTTTGGCGTTTCTGCTTGACGCGACTTCAGTCACGATATGGAAGGATGTGCCCGGCATGCTGAACGCTGATCCGAAGTGGTTTAATAATACCGAACAAATCAAAGCCCTCTCATTCAGAGAGGCCATTGAGTTGAGCTACTACGGGGCATCAGTGATTCACCCTAAAACAATCAAGCCGCTGCAAAACAAGAACATTCCACTCTTTGTGAAATCGTTCAAAGACCCAGCGCACGTTGGTACCATTATTCGCGGTGAGGCACCGCTAGACCCTGCTGTTCCACTCTACATATTTAAGCCTAACCAAATTCTTATTAGCATTTCACCGCGCGATTTTTCGTTCATCATTGAATCGAATTTGCGCGATATTTTTCAGGCATTGGCTGATTTGGGTATTGCAGTGCACTTGATGCAAAATTCGGCCATCAGCTTCTCGATTTGCGTTGATGATGATGAGCGTCGCATTGGTGCGTTTATTCAACTCATGATGACCAGTTACGCGGTGCGTTACAACAAGGGCGTTGAGTTGTGGACGATCAGACATTACGATGAAGAAACGGCTCGAAAACTCACGGCGGGCAAAGAAATCTTGTTGGAGCAACGCAGCCGCCAAACCCTCCGAATGGTGATGCGATTGCCCGAAACCCAGGGGTAAGGTTTTGGTTGTGAGTTGTTTGAAAAAAGTTTTGGAATAATTGACCTTTTTGTTATCTTTGTGAGGATAGATAGAGACGCAAGTCTCTGAAGGCAAATTTTCATAGTTACAATGTAATATTGTAATGGTAGTTTTAGTTTAATGTTAAGTGGAATGGGGGCTGAACGCAGCTCCCATTTTTTTGTCCCTGTTTCTGCTAAGACCGTCATTAAAAAGGCATATACAAGAGCAAAAGCCACCCCTTGGGGTGGCTTTTTTTAGTGCTTTTGGTGATTTCCTGCCTCAGTATTCGTCTTCGTTGAAGAAGAAGTCTTCTTTGGTCGGATAATCGGGCCAGATTTCCTCGATGCTCTCGTAAATTTCACCCTCATCTTCAATCTGCTGCAAGTTTTCTACAACCTCCAGCGGAGCTCCGGTTCGCATGGCAAAATCGATCAACTCATCTTTGGTGGCCGGCCATGGTGCATCCTCTAAGTAAGAGGCTAATTCCAACGTCCAATACATAGCTCCAGTGTTTTACGTATCGTTTTTTTACGAGTACGCAAAAATAAACTTTTTCGTCACTTCTGCAAACGCTAATTTTCAAGGCAACCTTGGTTCAGGAAATCAAGGCTTGCAACAAACTACTTGCCGCGTGGAATCCACGGTGTTTCCTCAGCATTCAGCTCTTGGGTGAGCTTGCGCGAAAGCACAAAGAAGTAATCTGAAAGCCGATTTAAGTAACGAATGAGGTGCTCTTCAACGAATGAAGTTTGCGCTAAAGCGATGGTATTTCGCTCAGCACGGCGACAAATGCAGCGCACCACATGGCATTGTGATACGGCCAAATGCCCGCCAGGTAAAACGAAGTTGCGCATTTCAGGTAGGGTGCTGTCCATGGCGTCCATCGCCTCTTCAAGCACGGCGATGCGCGCGGTGCTCAACTCGGGCAAAGTCATTTTGTTTTTCTCAGGGTCGCTGGCAAGATGGCTGCCCAACACGAACAGATCTTCTTGAATAGCGATGAGTTCAGGACGGTAAGCGGCGCTGGCCTCGTAATCACGAAGTAAGCCGATGTGTGCATTCAACTCATCAACGGTTCCATACGCCTCAATGCGGATGTGATGCTTCGGCAATCGCGTGCCGCCGAGTAATCCTGTTGTGCCGGCGTCACCGGTGCGGGTATATATTTTCATGGGTTACGTTCTTCAAGTACAAAATACATTTCCAGCTCACCTTTGTTCTTGGCTTGTACCATTCCGCGAGCTGTACAGTCAAAATGATCTTTCACAAGCGCATACGTGGTAGCGCTAATGTTGATTTTGCCAGCTTCGCCGCTGCTCTCCATGCGCGATGCGGTATTGACCGTATCGCCCCAAATGTCGTAGGCAAACTTTTTTTCACCAACTACGCCTGTGATCACCGGACCGCTGTGGATGCCAATGCGAAGCTCACAGGTGGGTAGTCCGCGTGCGGCCTGAGCTTGATTCAATTCGATCATACTTTCAAGCATAGCGCGGGCAAAGCGCACCATGTTCACTGCATGCAGCGGATCGGGTTTTGGTAAGCCCGATGCACACATGTAAGCATCGCCAATGGTTTTGATTTTTTCGATCCCAAAAGTGTCGCACAAGCGGTCAAACGCTTTAAAGGCGGTGTCGAGCATCTTCACCAATTCGTCAGGTGTGATTTGCTCTGAAAGCACGGTGAACCCTTTCAAGTCAGAAAACAAAACCGTTGCTTCGGGGTAGCGTTGGGTGCGTGCGCTGCCTGATTCACGCAGCTCTTGCGCGGTTTCTCTCGGAAGGATGTTGAGCAGCAAACGATCGCTCTTGTCGCGTTCGTCACGGACTTCTTTTGTGCGTTCGGCAACTGCGATTTCAAGGGTTTCATTCTTCTTGCGCAGGTTGCGTAAGCGCAAGCGAAATACCAGCAATATGAGTGCACCTGCCGCAATTACAACTAAAGCGATAAACCAAATGGATGCGTAGAATGGCGGAACAATTGAAAAGGGAAAAGTCAAGGGGCTTTCATTCCAAATTCCGCTGCTGTTCCGGCTGCGCACCATGAACACATAATCTCCCGGCGGCAAGTAAGGGTAGGTTTGCGATTGACGGGTACCCACATCTACCCAGTCGTTATCATAACCCTCTAATCGGCACTGGTAAATGATTTGGCCGGGATCAGAAAGGTCATAAGCACGAAAATCAAAGGTGAGGTGATTCGCATCGTAGGTGAGTTGTGGTTCCCATGGCAAACCCGAATGGAAATACCGGCACGGAATCTCTTGCCAATTCGGATTTTCATAATGAATGCGGATGTCTACAAGTTCAAGTCCGGGTGCATTTTTGTTAATGAACTTCCCTGACGGATTGATGCGAAACAAACCTCTCGAGGTTCCAACCCACAAGTTGCCTTGGGCATCCCAAGCCATGGCTTTGCCTGAGATTTGTCCGTTCAAACCTTGCTCTACCCCAAAGTGCTCTGCCCCGAGTATAAATTCTTGCAGCGGATCGAGTTCTAAGTGGGTGACTCCTTTTCGACTCGCAACCCAAAGGTCTTGTCGCGCATCAAGTGAAAGCGCCAAAATGCGGCTGTCGGGCAAGTCGCGACTCGCTTGGGCCTTAACTTTGCCGCGGCTGAATCGATGCAGGCCGTCGCGTGCGGTGCCAATCCAAACCTGTTGCATACCGTCAACAATCAAAGCCGTGACTTCCATGTTTTCGCAGCCTGCTACCCGCTTTGGGCTTTGTGTTGGCTGGGTTGTGTCAAAAGTAAATACACCCGCTGGAGTGCCGATGTACAGCACGTTTTCAGCGTTTGCAAGCGCGGTAAAACGTTCTACACCGAGGTCGCTTGCCCGCAAGTTGAAGTTGCTACCGCTAATGCGTGCCGAGCCGGCAATGATCACCGCACTGTCGCCGCGTTGGGCGAAGACTTCACCGTGCTGATTTCCACTGACGTTGCTCGTCGGGGGTGTTGACGGGGTTCGCCAAAGCAAGTCGATGTTGCCGTCGTATTCGGTGTAGGTGGTTACGGCCTGTCGGCCGGATGCGACCAAGAACACGCGATTGGTTTGATTGCGGGCTTGCGTTTGATACAACCGTTGGATGCCATCGGCCTCTTTCCATCGGAAAACGCCGCCCTCGAAAGTGGCAAACCAAACGGCACTGTCAGGAGTGATGGTGATGGAAGTGATGAGGCTCTCCGGAAAAGTTTGGTCCCGGTTAAAATGCACAACCGACTGGCCTGTGAGTTGGCAAATTCCACCAAAGAAGGTTGAAAACCAGAGGGTTCCTGAGCGATCAACGAAAATGTTGCGGATGCGGTCGTTACTCAAACCATTCACCGACGTATAGTGGTGCACGACCTCGTTTTCGACTTCCCATTCATAGGCGCCATGTTGGGTGCCGAACCAAAGGTCGCCTTGGCTGTCTTGTGCAATGGCCCGTACCCGTTCGTGGTCAAGGCGTAGCCAGGGTGCGCTGTTCCATCCATTGGCATCGAACTGAATGGCACCATGCTCAGTGCCCGCCCACAATTGTGCGTCACGATCTTCATACAAGGTAAGGATACCTCCGGCCGATAGGCCGAAACCATTCACCACTTGCTTAAACTGCCCTTGGTGGTAGATGTAAATACCGTCATCACTACCTACGACGAGGTCGCCTTTGGCGTTTACCAACAGCGCGCGTACGTTTGTACTCGGGAGCGCCGATTCTCGGGTAATTGCCGCGTTTCGCATTGCAAACAGTCCGTGACCCAAGGTGCCAATCCAAACGGTGCTATCGCCGGTGAGTGCCAGCGACCGAATCTCAACATTTTTAAGTGCTTCAGCGCCGTGGCGGGTGAATTGATCGTTTTCAAACGCCCACAATCCACCACCGTCGGTTCCGAGCCAAATGCGGCCATTGGATTGGGGTAAGATGCAGCGAATGGTGTCAGCATCGAGGCCGTTGCTCTGATCCCAAACCTGAAATTTTTCACCGTCGAAGCGCACAAACCCGCCGCCTTCGGTACCAATGAGCAAGCGCCCCAGGGTGTCTTCGCTAAGGTGGTACACGCCTGCAACGGGTAAACCATTGGGTTCAGAAAAGCAACGAAAATCAAGCGATTGAGCGCTTGTTGGTTTGGCGAAAACCAAGCTGCAGGCCACGTAAATAATGAAGCAAACTGCTCGAAGCGTCTTCATAATTCCCAAAGAAAAGCAAAAACCAGCGATGTGTCACGTCGGCATGGCGCAATGGATTAAATTTGAGGCGGAATGATGAACGAAGATCAAATTACGTACGACCGACCTGAAAAGCAACAACGCTATGACCTGGCCTATTTAAAAATGGCCGAAGAGTGGGGCAAGTTATCGCATTGCACGCGGAAACAAGTTGGCGCTTTGATTGTAAAGAATGGGATGATCATTTCTGACGGTTACAATGGCACACCTTCGGGGTTTCCGAATGCCTGTGAAGATGAGGTTGGCAATACCCATTGGTATGTGTTGCATGCCGAAGCCAACGCAATTACGAAAGTGGCGCGTTCAAACAACAGTGCAGTAAATGCTACGTTATATATCACATTATCGCCGTGCCGTGAATGCGCGAAACTGATCTTGCAAGCGGGAATTAAACGCGTGGTTTACACCCGAGGCTATAAAGACGACAGTGGCGTCATATTTTTACGTGAAGCAGGCATCGAAGTAGCGCAGATGGATCAAACCCTGACCAATGCTGAGGAGCATATCTCATGAGTGAACGACTACACCACGAACCCAAAGAGCGTTCGAACACGAAGGCTTTTCAGCCCTTGATTTATGCCGCGTTGTTGGTGGTCGGATTGTACATCGGCTCGAACTTTGGCGGAGAAACGATTTTGGTGCATCGCACCATGCCCGAGGGGAATCCGAATAAACTCGTGAACATCATCAACAAGATTGATGAAATGTACGTTGATTCGGTACAAAAGAAAGACCTGATTGACCGTGCCATCGTGGCCATGCTTGAAGGGCTCGATCCGCATTCTTATTACATCACAGCCGAAGAATTGGCTGCTGTACAAGAGCCTTTGGAGGGCAATTTTGAAGGCATTGGTGTTGAATTCATGATCCAGCGCGATACCTTAATGGTGGTTAGTCCGATTGAGGGTGGGCCATCAGAGCGCGCAGGCATCCAAGCTGGCGATCACATCGAAGTTGTTGACGACGAAGTGATTGCGGGGGTAGGATTGACCAACGAGCGCGTGATGAAACTGCTGAAAGGAGTCAAAGGGACGAAAGTGAAGCTGGGCATCCGCCGTTCAGGCGAAGAAAACCTGCGCATTATTGAAATTGTGCGCGATCGCATCCCCATTCACAGTGTTGTTGCAGCGTTCAATGTTGAAGAATCGGTAGGCTACCTGCGGCTAACGCGGTTCGCCAAGAACTCGTATGAAGAATTTATGGAAGGCATGCAGGAGATCGTTGGTGGTGGTGCGAAAAGCGTCATCATTGACCTGCGCGGTAATGGTGGGGGCTATTTGAATGTCGCCATTCCAATGGTTGAAGAGTTTCTCGATCCTGACCAATTGATCGTGTACACCGAAGGAAAAGCATCGCCCCGACACGAATACCGCTCACGCCGCAAAGGCCGCTTCAGTGATTTGAACGTGGTGGTATTGATCAACCAAGGCTCAGCCTCGGCCAGCGAGATATTGGCGGGCGCCTTACAAGATCACGACCGTTCGATAACGGTTGGTCAACGCTCTTTTGGGAAAGGGTTGGTGCAAGATGAGATTGCACTGCCTGATCAATCGGCCATGCGCTTGACGGTGGCGCGCTACTACACCCCCACCGGACGCAGCATTCAACGTCCGTACGGGAACGGCATCGACTACCAAAACGACTACAACGAACGCTATGAGAGTGGTGAGTTTTACAGCTCTGAGAACATTCCCCTTTCAGATAGCTTGGCTTATACGACACCTGGCGGACGAATTGTTTACGGCGGAGGGGGCATCATGCCTGACATTTTCGTACCTTTTGACACGGTAGGGTTGTCGTACTACTTTTCAGAATTGGTTTACAGCGGCGCAATGCGCGCTGTTGGGTTGGCTTATGCCGAGGAACAACGCGAGCAGTTGAAGCGTTTTGGAACAGTTGAAGCCTTTTTAACGGGGTTCAAGGTCGATGATCGCTTGATGAACCGCCTCCTTGCAGCAGGTGAATCAGAAGGCGTTGCCGTTGATCGCATCGGAATGGAGATTAGCCGCAAACCAATCGAAATTCGCCTGATGGCCCACATCGCCCGCACCTTGTTTGGCGAAGAAGGTTACTATCGGGTGCTGCTTGAAGATGATAGCATGTACCGTGAAGCCCTTAACGTGGCTCGTAATTACTCGAAGTACAGCATTCAAGATGGTGTGCTAACCATTTTACCGGGCTCAGTTGGTGCGGCGAATACTTTCAAGAGTAAATGATGCTGCCTACCTTTGCAATGATCTCATTTATTTACGTTTAAATATACCCTATTATGGCTTTTGAATTACCCCAACTTCCTTACGCATACGATGCTCTTGAACCGCATATTGATGCGCGCACCATGGAGATTCACCACTCAAAGCACCATGCAGGTTATACCAATAACCTCAACAATGCCATCGCCAATACACCCATGGCGAATATGACCATTGAAGAAATTTGCGCCAACGTGGGCGACAATGCTGCCGTGCGAAACAACGGAGGCGGTTACTACAACCACAACTTGTTTTGGACCGTTATGGCACCGAACGCTGGCGGCGCACCTACAGGTGCAGTTGCCGTTGCGATTGATGCTGCTTTCGGAAACTACGAAACCTTTAAAGAGAAGTTTAGCGCTGCGGCTGCGACGCGTTTCGGATCAGGTTGGGCATGGCTTTGTGTGAAAGATGGCAAGCTTGAAGTGTGCTCTAGCGCAAACCAAGACAACCCCTTGATGCCGGGTGTTGGATGCGGTGGCACACCGATTCTCGCACTCGATGTGTGGGAGCACGCATACTACTTGAACTACCAAAACCGTCGTCCTGATTACATCGCTGCGTTCTTCAACGTAGTGAACTGGACGGAGGTAAACCGTCGCTTCGAATTGGCTAAGAAGGCCTAATCACGAACGAACAGACTTTTGAAAGCCCTCTTCGGAGGGCTTTTCTTTTTTACCTTCACCGCATGAAACGCGTTACGATCATTGTCGCAGGTGGAAGCGGTAGCCGCATGCAATCTGACTTGCCGAAGCAATTTCTTGAACTCAGTGGCATGCCGGTATTGGCGCATACCTTGCACCAATTTCACCGCTTCGATCGGCAAATGCAACTGATCGTTGTGTTGCCAGCCGCATGGGTCGCCTATTGGGAGAACCAACAAACGCTGTTGCCATTGCCTCCCCATGAAGTGGTTGAAGGAGGCAGCGAACGTTTTTTTTCGGTGCAAAATGGCCTCCGTCGGGTTGAAGGCGATGCCGTGGTCGCAGTGCACGATGCCGTAAGGCCGTTTGTGAGCCTCGCGACCCTTACACGCTGCTTCGATGCTGCAACCTTGGCAGGGTCTGCTGTACCTGTGCTGCCGCTTACCGAAAGTTTGCGTGAAGTTATCGCACCTGGCCGCAGCAAAGCCGTTGAGCGCGCGCGATTCAGAGCAGTGCAAACACCGCAGTGCTTTCATGCTGATCAACTCAAGCAAGCGTACAAACAACCATTCTCTTCAGCTTTTACCGACGATGCTTCGGTGATGGAAGCCGCGGGCTTTGCCATTAACACGGTCGAAGGCAATCCTGAAAACATTAAATTGACATCTCCCAGCGACTTGCTCTTTGCTGAAGCACTGCTGCAGTCGAAGGTAAGTTTTGAGTAAATTATGTGATTCTTAACCCCCACTGACTCATGAACCGTTTGTTCTTTTGCCTCGTTCTCGCGTTGTTCAGCACGGCTGCCAGCGCCCAATTTCAAATCGGACAAACCACGATCACGTTCAATGATCCCGAACGCTCAGGCGGTGTGGGCAATGGGGGTGGACCAGGTCGTCAAATCGAAACGGAGATTTACTACCCTGCTGCCGCTGCGGGCGTGGGCGTTGATGTCGCTGCAGGGGCTTTCCCCGTGGTGGTGATTGGGCATGGATTTCTAATGACATTCGACGCTTATGCGAACATGTGGCAAACACTCGTGCCTGCGGGCTATATCGTTGCTTTGCCAAAGACCGAAGGTACTTTCACGCCCAGCCACAGTGATTTTGGATTAGATTTAGCCTTGGTGGCCAATCGCGTGCGTGCTTTGAACGCAGATGTTTCTTCGCTCTTCAACGGACATGTTACGCCACAAGCGGCCTTAACCGGCCATTCGATGGGCGGAGGCGCGGCCGTGCTTGCGGCGCAAGTTGGAGATTTTGACGCCTATGTGGGTTTTGCATCGGCTGAAACCAATCCGTCAGCGGTTGGTGCGGCAGCCAATGTGACCGTGCCCATGCTCATGTTCGCCGGCGATGGCGATGCGGTTACACCACCAGCCGACCACCAGGTGCCGATTTACAACGCGGCTGCGTCACCATGCAAGGCCTTGGTGACCATCGAAGGGGGGGGCATTGTTTCTTCGCCAATGCGAGCGCAACGTGCGATGTGGGTGAGCTGTTTGCGGGCAGTACGATCACCCTGTCACGCGAAGAACAACAGGCCATCGTGAATTTGCACATGCTCCCTTGGCTGGCGTTTTGGCTTAGAGGTGAAGAAACAGCATTTGCCGATTTTGAGTCCCTTTTGGAGGCGAGTGCCGACGTAAATTTCGAGCTCGATTGTGCGGCACCCGTGAGTGTTGCAACGGTCTATGATGCCCATGAAATCAAGCTTTTCCCAAACCCGGGTGTGCGCGAATTGCACGTGCAGGGCTTGCTTGAGCCAGCAGTTTTTCAAGCTTTTCGCCCTGACGGGCGGATGGTCGCTGCCGGACAGTTCAGGGCCGATTCACCGGTATTGGATATTTCATCCTGGCCGGTTGGATATTACATCCTGCGCATTGAGACTTCAAGCGGTGTAGATGTGTTGCGCTTTATGAAGGGCAGCGAAGATTAAGCTTCGCGTTGATCGGGGTCATCGGCAGGGGGAGCGTCAATCGGGGTTTTATCTCCGAATAAAGTCGCCAAGCGCGGAGGTTGTTCAAGGTATTTGGCTTTGATGTTTGGCCAAACCGAGCGCTGCAAAACCAACCAAAAGAAAAGTGTGAACAATCCTGCCGCGATGAGCACGAGGTTGCTATGTTGCGACGGTTCTTCAATGGTTTCAATTAATGAATCAGGATTTTTAGTGAGGATGTAGTGCGAACCTACAGCTACCGCGTTGTTGATGAAATGCGCGGCAATGGGCGCCCATAAACTCCCTGTGTGAATGAGGAGGTAGCCGAAAAAGGCACCGAGCAGCAAGCGTGGAATGAAGCCATAAAACTGAAAGTGGATGAAGCTGAACAGAAAGGCGCTCACCCAAATGGCCACATGCGGATTTCTGAATCCTTTAGCCAATTGCGTTTGAAGGACCCCGCGGAAAGCAATTTCTTCGCAAAAAGCGGGCACGAGTGCAACCACGAATAGATTTATCAAAAGCGCAGGCAGGTCGGGCATTGTCAAGATGGCCTCCGTCATGCGTTCAGCCAGTTCTTCGCCCGGTTTCAGCAAAGCTTCAAGGGAGCTGCCTTCGGGGATGAGGTTTTGGTTGATTTCGAAGGCGGCTTGAATGAGTGGCAAAGCAAAAAGGGCAAGCAGCGGAACAAGTACGATGGCAGAATTGGGCGTGCGCAGCCAAAAACCCTGAACAGCAGCAGCTCCGAATAGCAGTCGGAAGAGCAATGCAGCACCAAGAAAGGTAACCAGCTGATTGGCAACGTTCATAAACTGGAGCAATGGCGCGTCTTCAGGCGTCAAGGATGCAGTTAACGTTGTTAAAATTGCGCTTGATTCAAGGTTGAAGATCAATGCTGCCAAGGCAAAAGCGACCCCATTGCCGAGGCTGGCCATCACCAATACGATGAGCACGAAGAACAAGGCCTTGAGGAGGGGCGACATGGTATGGAAAACATTCACAATCAAAGCGTCACTTTCATTTCGTAAATTTGCAGCGAAATTGGACAATTTCAACCGATGGTGAAAATTGCAGACATTGAATTGGGAGATTTTCCCCTGTTACTTGCCCCGATGGAGGATGTTAGTGACCCTCCGTTTCGTGCGCTATGCAAGCAACACGGCGCTGATTTGATGTATACCGAATTTATTTCTTCAGAAGGATTAATTCGCGATGCTGCAAAGAGCCGCCAAAAGCTTGACATCTTCGAGTATGAACGTCCGATCGGCATTCAGATTTTCGGTAGCGAGATCGAATCGATGCGCTTGGCAACAGAGATCACGGAGCAAGCGGGTCCTGATATCATCGACATCAACTATGGTTGTCCGGTGAAGAAGGTAGCTTGCAAAGGCGCAGGTGCGGGCATTTTGCAAGACATTCCGAAGATGGTATCACTCACACGGGAGATTGTGAATTCAACTTCTTTGCCGGTCACGGTGAAGACCCGTTTGGGATGGGATGAAAGCACGATGTACATTGTGGATGTAGCTGAACGTTTGCAAGATGTGGGCATTCAGGCCATTAGCATTCACGGCCGTACACGTAAGCAGATGTACAAAGGCGAAGCCGATTGGTCGCTCATTGCAGCTGTGAAGAACAATCCCCGCATGAAGATCCCCGTGTTTGGCAATGGCGACGTAGATACGCCGGAGCGCGCGTTGGAATACCGCGAACGCTACGGGGTTGATGGAATCATGATTGGCCGAGCGAGCATCGGTTACCCGTGGGTGTTTCGGGAGATCAAACACTACTTTGCAACCGGCACGCATTTGGCCGGGCCAACCCTCTCTGAACGTGTAGATGCTGCTATCGCGCACTTGCAAATGTCAGTGCGTTGGAAGGGTGAAAAGTTAGGCGTTGTTGAAATGCGCCGCCATTACACGAACTACTTTAAAGGCATTCCGCACTTTAAAGATCATCGCATGGCATTGGTGACCCTCGACAATGAAGCCGCTATTCTGGCGACGTTGGAGAAAATTCGGGTGGAATTTGCTGGAATCGAGCTTACTGCGCGAAGCGCTTGATGAGGTAGCGTACCATCAAGGTCGAGAAAGTAGAACCGATGATCAAAACGGTGGCAACCACACCAATGATATCGAGTGTTCGGATTTCAATGGGGTAATGGGGAACGATTGATCCGTGCAATTTAACCAAGCCAAATTGTTGCTGAAGCCAGCACAAAATCAATCCGATCACCAGTCCAATGAGCATGCCGAGCAGGTTGATCATCAAACCTTGGTAGCTGAAAATTTTACGGATGTCACGCGCGGTCATGCCCAAGCTTTGGAGCAAGAAAATGTCGTTTCGTTTTTCGATGATGAGCATGGTGAGCGAAGCCATGATGTTGAATCCGGCGATGACCATGATGAAGGAGAGGATCAAAAAAGTGGCCCATTTTTCGGCTCTGTTCGTTTGGTGAACGAGGGCATTGCGTTGATACCGCGTTTCAACGATGAACTGCTCGCCGAGTTTGGCTTGGAGCGATTTGCGGAACGCATCCGGGCGATAGCCCGAAAGCAATGAAACGCTGAGCATGCTCACCTCGTCTTCGTATTCGAGCAATTCACGGGCGAAATCGAGGGGTGCAAGTATAAATTTTACGTCGAGTTCGGCATTGATGCTGAAAACCGCGCTCATGAGAATGGGTAGCGTGTTGAGTGCTTTTTCTTTGTGGCGGCTCAGTTTTTTACCGCGGATGGGGGCCGAAATGGTGAAGACCGGAAAGTCTTCAACATGGAAAGGGATGCCGAGTTCGCTTTGGATGCCGAATCCGACAATGGCGCAGGGCAGGCCGTCGCGTGCGAGTTGGAACTCGCCGTACCGCACCACGCCACGGACATCGGTTACCGATGCGAAGAGGGTATCGACGCCTTTGAGGGTTGCTACGGCAGGTTGGCCATCGAAGCGCACAATGACGTCATCTTCCAGGGTGCGTGATACGACATCAACCCCTTCGAGGGCGGCGATGTAGCTGACGAGGCTGTCGTTGGCGACGAAGACTTTGCCGCTTGCCGGACTGATGGTGATTTCAGGATCGAATGAACTGAAGAGTTGACTTACGAGCGATTCGATGCCGTTAAAGGCTGAGAGCACCGTGATCATGGCCGCGGTGACGCAGGCCACCACGAACATGGAGATGGCCGAAATCACGTTGATGATGTTGCGTGATTTGCGTGCGAACAGGTAGCGGCGCGATATAAAGAAGGTCACCTTCACGACGGCAAGATAGCTTGGATTTTACGAAGCAGCGCACGTTTTTTCAGAACTTTACTCGCCATGCGCGGCTTGTTTTCGTGCGAGGACGAGAATGCCTTTTCCGCTCATTTGCGCGGTGTGGCTATCGAGCCAGTTGAGGAGTGTGGCGAGCGGAATAACAATGGCGTAGTAAAAGGGCATGAGCGCGAGAAACACGCGGCTTACGCGCAGCATGGCGAGGGGCCAGTCGATGCCGATTTTACGTGCAGTTTGTCCGGCTGTACCCCCGGTAAAATGACCTTTTACTTTATGAAACCCAGCGGTTTTGAAGCTTTGTTTGAGGTCGGCCATGTGGTAGCCGTTTCGAATGGCATCGGGGTCGACGGTTTTGCCTGAATCTGGGGTGCGGTTAACGGTTGTGAGGATTAGTCCGCCGGGGCGCAGGGCGCGGTGTAGGTTTTCGATGACTTTGTCATCATCGCGCACGAATTCGAGTGTTTCGGTGCAGATGATGAGGTCGAAGGCATCGGTGCTCTCGAGTTTTTCGAGGTCGAAAGTTCTGAAGAGGAGGTTAGTTTTTTTGCTATCGCGGACGAAGGCGTTACCGCTGCAGACGCGTTCAGCGGAGGCATCGAGGGCGAGCACGCTGTATTTGTCGCGTTGGCAGCTGATCCAGTAGGCGTTATGTCCGTACCCTGACCCTGCATCGAGGATGTGCGCATGGGCGGGTGCGGTTCGCATCCAGTTTTTGAGTTCGCGGCGCACGTGCCAGCTGCGCACGGTGAGCCAATCCATAATGCGAAACAGGCCCATTCTCATGTATTTGGAATGGCCGCAAACTTGGTGGAGTGAGCGCCTGATCTCTTCGCGGTGCATGGTATTACGATTTCAGCAAACGGTCGATGTCTTCAAAGTAGTCGAGCGAATCGTCGATGTAGAAGTTGAGTTCAGGCATTCTACGCAATTGCGACGCGGCGGTTTCAGCGAGCAGGCGGCGCACTTTCCAGGCGTTATCGCGAATCATTTCGAGGTCGGCCTCTCGGTCTTTTGAAGCGAGGATGGAGAGGTACACTTTGGCCATGCCGAGGTCAGGCGTGAGTCGCACGATGGTAATGGTAATGAAGCGCCCGTTGAAGAGGGTATTGGCTTCTTTTTGGAAGATGGTTGCCAATTCGCGTTTAAGCAAGCTGGCAAGTTTTTCTTGACGAATTCCTGACATGGTACAAAGATAATGAAAAGGGGGGAGGGAGGTGCTTAGGTCAATCGAAAGCCTTAATACCAGTGCCTAATACAAAAAGTTATTATACGGGTACCGCTCAGCGTGGATGGCTTTTACACGCTCGTAAAGCAGGTCGCGGAGCTCGTCGAGGTTCACACGGTCTTGGGCGCTGATAAACAACACGTCTTTCTCGGCCATGCGGGCCATCCAGGTGCGGCGCAAGTCGTCAAGGTTGCGCGGAATGGGCGGAATTTCGTCGAGCTCTTCCATGGTAGCCTCTTCCTCAAACGGGGCTGCTGCGGCATCCGGCGCGAATTCGATGGCGTCGATCTTGTTAAAAACCAAAATCACAGGCTTGTTGCCTGAACCGATGTCGTTCAAGGTCTCGTGCACGATGTTCATTTGGTCTTCAAACTGGCGGTGTGAGATGTCGACCACATGAATCAAAATGTCTGATTCTCGGGTCTCATCGAGGGTTGATTTGAACGACTCAATCAGCTGGTGAGGCAGCTTGCGGATGAAACCTACCGTGTCAGATAACAAAAATGGGAGGTTGTTCAATACCACTTTGCGCACCGTGGTGTCAAGGGTCGCAAATAATTTGTCTTCGGCATACACGTCGCTCTTCGCCAAAATGTTCATCAAGGTTGATTTACCAACGTTGGTATAGCCCACCAAGGCCACGCGCACCATGGCGCCACGGTTGCTGCGCTGGGTCGCTTTTTGCCGGTCGATGAGCTCAAGATCGGCTTTGAGTGAGGCAATTTTATCACGGATGATGCGGCGGTCGGTCTCAATTTCTTTCTCACCCGGACCCTTCATGCCGATGCCCCCTTTCTGCTTTTGAAGGTGGGTCCACATGCGGGTGAGTCGGGGCAACAAATATTGATATTGCGCCAGTTCAACCTGCGTTTTCGCGTGGGCCGTGCGGGCGCGACTGGCAAAGATGTCAAGTATGAGGTTGTTGCGATCCATCACCTTCGTGTCTTTCAACTCGGTTTCAAGGTTGCGCAACTGCGCGGGCGACAACTCGTCGTCGAAAATGACGATGTCGACTTTGTGCTCGGCCACAAAAGCAGCGATTTCTTCAACCTTACCTGAACCGACAAAGGTTTTCGGATTGGCTTTATCGATGACTTGGGTAAACCGCCCGAGGCATTTCGCATGGGCAGTCGTGGCCAAAAATTCGAGCTCGTCGAGGTATTCGTCGAGTCGTTCGCGGCTTTGTGTGCGGGTAACAAGTCCGACCAAGATGCATGTTTCTTGCTCCTTGGCGGTTTCAGTGAGTTTGGCCATGCCTATTTTCGAAAGCTTTCAATGTAAAGCGCAATGGCTTTGATTTCATCGGCAGTGAGGATGCCTTTTTGGGGAGGCATGGTTCCTTTACCATACGTGATGTAGGCGATGCGCTCGTCAAGCGACATGCGCGAGGCGGTGAGATCTGGTGCGCCAGCGACCATCAGGTTGCCCTGATCACCATGGCACAATGAACACTTCATCACATACAAGCGCTGGGCGTCAGCGGTAGATACTTCACCACTTGCAACAGGCTGTGGCTCGGCAGCAGTGCTGCATGCAAGCAAGGCAGTGATACTGAAAATGAAGAGCAGTCGTTGCATTAAAACCAGTTGTGCGCACCAAGTGCTGTGCGGAAAGGCCACGGAATACTCGCCAAAATTAAGATCAAGGCGATCAAGAAAAAGGTGAAGATGCGCTTGTGCTGACGCTTGCTGTCGCTCATGCGCTTTGCTCCTGAATACCCCATGGTAATGAGCGTGATGGCGAGCAACATCATCACGAGGTGCTCCATCGTGAAGAAGCGAAGCAAGGTGGTTTTCATCATTTCTGGATTGCTCCATTGTTTGTTCCAACCTTTTACAAAGTATAAGACCAGACCCAACACCAATTGCAAGTGCGCGCTAATCAAGGTGAAGAGCGCCAGTTTTTTGATGCCTGCATAGGGTTTCGGACTCCGAGTACCCGTGAATGCACGAACAATTGATGCTACCAAGAGCACAAGAAGTACCCAGCGCAAAGCTGAGTGAAGGTGAACTAAACCTGTTTCCATAGGAGTCAAAGTTACGAAAACCGCAGCATCTGTGCCGCAGAATCAATCGCAAGTTGTGCCATACACGGTTAGAAAGGCCAAAAGGTCAGTAATGTCCATGTAATCATCGCCGTTCATATCGGCTACACAATTTGCGGTACAGCCCAAGTTGCTGAGTAGAATCAGCAAATCGCCTGAATTGATGATGCCATCGTTGTTGAAGTCGCCGAGGCAGGGGGCGGGGTCGACGACGATGAGCACACCTGAAAGCGTGACGTCATCCACTGCGAAAGACGGATCAGTGGCGTCGCCGTCGTCGTTGTTGATCCATCGGAAACCAATTTTCACGTTCGGATTTTCGTTGGCTGATGCGGGCAAACTCAAGGTGAGTAGCGTCCATTGGCCTTGGGGTGAGCAGGCTCCGCTGAAGGTTTTCGCGGGGTCATCAAGTTGTGACCATGTGCTGCCATCAAAGTACCATACGGTGGCGTTGTCAATGGCGTTTCCACCTTCGAGGTAGGTGAATTCAAGCGAAATATCGGTGTATTGGCTGCAGTCGATGGTGGGTGATTCGACCCGTCTGTCGGTAGCAGCACAGGGAATGAATCCGCAAAAGCCGACTAAGCCTTCATAGTAAGCCGCGCCGATATCAGCAGGAATTCCAAGCACGGTTTGATTGGAGACGTGCAAGGTTGGATTCGGATTTGCTCCACACTCTGCGCCGCAGTTGCCAACGCCAGTGTTGGTTTCGGTGCCGCTGATGTACCAAAGGTTTGCCGTAGCGGTGTTGGAGCCCGTATTGGTCACGGTCCATGATCCGTTCGGGCCGCTGTAGGCGGTTGCCAGCTGTCCGGTGTTGCAGCCTGAGCCAAACCCTTCAATCCAGAAGGGCGTTTGTGCGAGGGTGCATCCGGCCGTTAGGCCGAAAAAAAGAAAGGCGAGGAGCGATTTCATGAATACAAAGATTTGATTGAGGTCAGTTTTCGTCGTTTTAAATATAGGGTATATTGTTGAAATTACGTCGTTTGTCTATTAATTTCGATGGTCTGCAGGGTGTTGTAACACAAAAAAAGGGCTGCCTTTGATAAAAGCAGCCCTTTGAAGTATTGTTTGAGGTGATTAAATCACACCTTGATCGATCATTGCGTCAGCAACTTTAACGAATCCGGCGATGTTTGCGCCTTTTACGTAATCGACTTTGCCGTGCTCATCACGTCCGAACTTCACACACTGCTGGTGAATGCTCTTCATGATGTTGCGCAAGCGCTCGTCAACTTCTTCGCGTGTCCAGCTCAAACGCAATGAGTTTTGCGACATCTCCAAACCTGAAGTTGCAACACCACCCGCGTTGGCTGCTTTGCCCGGGGCAAATACCACACCTTTTGCACGGAACACGGCGATTGCTTCAGGGGTAGATGGCATGTTCGCGCCTTCTGCGACCATTTTGATGCCACGCTCAACCAATTGCTGTGCGTCATCGCCATTGAGCTCGTTTTGGGTAGCGCAAGGAATAGCGATGTCAACGTTCGTTGGCAATGCCCACGGACGCTCTCCAGGGAAGAACTTCATGTCGGCAAAAGCGTTCACCATTTCGTTGATACGTCCGCGGCGAACGTTTTTCAATTCCATCAAGAACTGAAGCTGTTCAGTGTGGATGCCTTCTGGTGCGAAAATGTAACCTGAAGAATCAGAAACAGTAACTACTTTACCGCCCATTTGAATCACTTTCTCAACAGCGAATTGCGCCACGTTGCCTGATCCTGAGATCGCAACAGTTTTGCCTTTCATGCTGTCGCCAACGCGCTCGAGCATTTCTTGTACGAAGTACACCGCACCGTAGCCGGTTGCTTCAGGGCGAATCAAAGAACCACCCCAGTTTGCACCTTTTCCGGTCAAAACGCCTGTAAATTCGTTGCGCAAACGCTTGTACTGGCCAAACATGTAGCCGATTTCACGTCCGCCTACACCGATGTCACCCGCAGGCACGTCGGTATCAGGACCAATGTGGCGTGCCAATTCGGTCATGAAGCTTTGGCAGAAACGCATCACTTCGAGGTCTGATTTGCCTTTCGGATCAAAGTCAGAACCACCTTTTCCACCGCCCATTGGCAAGGTGGTTAAAGAGTTCTTGAAGATTTGCTCGAAGCCGAGAAATTTCAAAATGCCCAAGTTTACACTTGGGTGAAAGCGCAAACCGCCTTTGTATGGACCAATCGCTGAGTTGAATTCAACGCGGAAACCACGGTTCACCTGGATTTGGCCTTTATCATCAACCCATGGAACACGGAAAATGATGGTGCGCTCCGGCTCAATGATGCGCTCAAGAATTTTTGCTGCAGCATATTTGGGGTGCTGCTCAATGTAAGGGATCACGGCCTCAACAACTTCTTCAACGGCCTGAATGAATTCAGGTTCGCTGGCGTTGCGTTGGCGCACCCCAGCCATAAAGGCCTCGACTTGCGCGTGATGCGTTTGGGTTGTACTCATTTTTTGAGGTTTTAAACGGCGGCAAAGTTAGACGAAAAAATACGATTGACAGCGCATTTTTCACGCTTCAATTGTGCCGTTTTAACGGTATTTCACGCTTGCCTATAAGTGTATTTTGTACACTTATAAGCAGCTTGTTCGTCCGCCATCAACAGGGAGGTTGATTCCAGAGATGTACGCTGCCGCCGGACTTGCCAAGAAGGCAATGGCGTTTGCAATTTCTTCGGGTTGAGCAACGCGTTTTAGGGGTACTTCGGCAGTCATTTCACGCATGATTGCATCGTGATCGGCACCGGTAACTTCAGATTTGCGCGCGATGATTTGATCGAGGCGTGACGTGGCCGTAGCACCAGGCAGTACGTTGTTCACGGTAATGCCCGAGGGGCCGAGCTCGCGTGCGAGGGTTTTTGACCAGTTCGCCACTGCGCCACGCACCGTATTCGAAACACCGAGGTTGGCCAGTGGTTGTTTGACCGATGTGCTGATCACGTTGATGATGCGGCCGTAGCCTTTGCGCTTCATTCCCGGTGCGAGGTATTGCGCCAAAAGGTGGTTGCACACGAGGTGTTGATTGAAGGCAATGCGGTAGGAATCAATGGGAGCATCAATGGCTGTGCCGGCAGGGGGGCCGCCGGTGTTGTTCACCAAAATATGTGCTTCGTCAGATTGGGTGAAGCTTTGCAAGGCGTTTTCAAGCGTCTCGGGATGACTAAAATCAGCAACGAGCACGGTATGTGCCTGATCGTTAATGGCTTGCAACTCAAGAATAACCTCTTGCAAGCGGTCGCGGTCACGTGCAACGAGCACAATGCGGGCGCCCATGCGAGCGAGTGCGAGCGCTGCGGCTTTGCCAATACCTTGCGAACTGCCGCAAACGACGGCGGTGTAGGGTTTTAAATTGAGGTCTTGCGAAGTCATGTTTTCACGCGTTGGTGTGCTCAAAGATTGAATTTTTTCTTGAATCAACGCTGTGCAACTGATGCAACCCTTTGGGTTTATTTGCGTAAAACATGCAGTTGAACAGTTATCACCGTGCGTAAATTACTTTGGTTATCCTTCTGTGTTTTTTTGTTTTCTGCCTGTCGGCAGGATGCACCCGCTGTTGTCGAATCGGCTGACCAACCTCAAGCGAGTTCCTTTGTAGTGAGTACCCCGAACTACAACTTGGCTGGAGTGTTTCCTGAACAGGGAGCCACCCATCCGACCGTTCAGGTCGAAATCATTCAACCCCAAGGAATAGTTCAGGTAAGCGTTGGAAAGGATTTCGTTTTTTATGTGAAGCAGGAGGCGCAATCAGTTGAGACCGTTCGTGAAGATTTGCGTGCGCAAGATTTGTTCGACTTAATTTTCTTCGATACGCAGCCCGATGCGGTGTTTTATGAGACCATTTTACCCGATGGCAATTCAGCGGGGCATCATTATATTCGGTGTTTTCAATCGGGCAATCAATCGTTTGTGGCCTACACCGACGATACAGCGATTTACAATTACTACACGGCCCTTCAAGCGGGTAAGTTGATTAATTCACTGGCTGTGGTTCAATAAGTTTTCATGTGAACCCTGGTTCTCAGATCTGTGTTGTATATTTGTTACATACTGATTCTGAGCTATGTTGAATTTACCAAAGTCTCTCGTTTTCTTCGCTTTGCTAATGTTGGCCCCTGCGGCCTTCGCCGAAGTGTATGTTTTTACCGGGGTTTATCAGGGTAAAGACCTCTATGTAAAGAATCCGTTTTCGCCTGATGGTGTCGGTTTTTGTGTGTTTGAAGTCCGTGTGAATGGTGAAACAACTTCTGACGAGGTTAACTCATCAGCCTTCGCGATTGATTTGGCCCAGTTTAACTTGGCCATTGGAGCACCGATCGAAGTGGTTATTCGTTCAAAAGATAGCTGCGAGCCTTTGGTGATCAATCCTGAGGCCATCGCACCACGCAGCACCTTTGAACTCGATGCGTTTGCGATGAAAGGCACTGAAACCTTGAGCTTCACCACCACCAATGAAAGCGGTGAATTGCCTTTTGTGGTTGAACAATTTAAATGGAACAAATGGGTTGCCGTAGCGGGGTTTGAAGGCCGGGGCGGCAAGAAAGGCAAGGAGCAGTACGAGGTGATTGTGCCGATTCATCACGGTACAAATCAGTTCCGCATTTCGCAAACCGATGCCATTGGAACGCGCAGCTCGAAAAAATTCGAAGTCCAAGGAGGCAACACGCCGGTGACTTTGGTGTCAAACAAGGTAAATCAAACCTTGGAGTTTAGTGCGCCAACCGATTATGAGGTGTATGATGCTTATGGTATTCTCGTCGCACGCGGTTTTGGAAAGAAAGTAGATGCTTCACGCTGGAGGCCGGGTGATCACTACGTGAATTTTGACGCCACTTTCGGTGCAGTCGTTCGCAAGCGCTAACTTTGACTTTTTAGCGCGTTTTCATGAATAAAATTGAACATTTGGGCATTGCTGTGGCAGACCTCGACGCTGCGGAGCGGATTTTTACCGATCTCTTAGGTGTAGCACCATACAAGCGCGAAGAGGTAGAAAGCGAACATGTCATTACCTCGTTTTTTCACATCGGAGCAAGCAAAATTGAACTGCTTCAAGCCACAAGTGCTGACAGTGCCATTGCGAAGTTCATCGAAAAGAAGGGGGAAGGCATTCACCACATCGCTTTTGCGGTTACCGACATTTACGGCGAGATTTCACGCTTGAAAGCCTTGGGTTACACGTTGTTGAATGATGTGCCCAAGCTGGGTGCTGATAACAAGTTGATTGCGTTTTTGCATCCGAAAGACAGCAACCGCGTATTGGTTGAACTCTGCGCAGAGCGCGAATAAGCGGGTTAGCGGCGGCTCGGTTTTTTCTTCGTTTTCTTCTTGGTTTTTCGCTCCATTTCAGGATCCCAGAGGTGGTGTCCGCGCTTTTCAGTGCCCGCGCCTACGCAATCAGCGGGCTTGTTCTTGCCCATGAAAAGAATGCGCAAGGTGAGTATGATCGGCCGATAGCGCGAGTTGAAGTAAGGCAAAGTAGACTTACCATCATAGAAAGGCGTGATGTTCAATATCGGCGTTTCGAGTGTGGGTATGATTAAGATACCTGCTTCAGGCCGAAAGCCGTAACCAATTTTCGCGTGCAACTGTCCTTGCAAAGGGTCAGCAAACTCTTGTCCCAAACTACTTGCAATTCCTTCAAAGGTGCGTCGAGAAAGGATTCTGTACTCGGCATTGAGTCCTAAACTGAGTTGCACAAACGCGTTGTCGCTGGTTTGCACGATGTGATTGGCATTGAAGTACAAACCGAGAAATCCGTCGCTGAAGGTGCCGCGATTTGAAGCGAGCAAGGGCGCGCCTTCATTTTGCACGATGCCAATGAACTCCTCTCTTCCGCGCAGTTGTTTGAAGTGAATGCCGTAATCGATGTAATGCACAAAGAGCGGACGTTCGAAGAAGCGTTGTTTGCCAAATTCGAGGTAAAAGCCCAATCGGCCCCCGGCATCAAAATTGCCGGTAAAAAGGGTGTCAATTTGTTCACCGGTGTTGATGAGCCGTGATTCGAAGCGATTTGATTGAGCGGGCAGCATAAAGGTAGCACCGGGCGCAAAGTGCCAACCTCCCGTGTTAAATTGATTACCAAAGGTGTAGAGCGGCCGTTTTTGGCGTCCGCTTTGTGCGAAAGTTGCTGATGCGCCGAGCAGGCAGAGCAGTATTGCGAGTGTGACCTTATGCATATTCTAAATTAACGCAGAATCACCAACTTCGTTTCACGTCCGCGGCGATTTGTCAACACCACGTTGGTCAATGTTGCAATTCAGCCAAAATCGCGGCTTCAACCTCCGCGCTATCCCAAACCGTTTCAATGTCTGGTCGGTTCATGACGCGTTTCATGATGGCGTCTTGAACTTCACCGTTGTGAAGGGCTACATCATAAGGGATGTGCGAAAAGGTAACCTGAGAATACAGCGGAATCCACTTTTCAGGGTGGCGGCTGCTGAAGCGGGCTTCGATTTTTTTCTGAAGCAAGAACGAGGGGTCAGCCGTTTTGTCGCGCATTTCGATGTAGTTGCGCAAAGCCAATTCGCGAATGGCGTCAGCCTGTGGTTTTCGAATGCGTGAGAAGTTTGAAAATATATCACTCCAATCGCCCTCGAACTGCTGCATCAACTGATTCAGCACTGAGCAATCTTCAAAACCACTGTTCATACCCTGGCCGTAAAAAGGTACAATGGCGTGTGACGCGTCGCCCAACAAGCACACTTTGCCCTTGTAATTCCAAGGTTCGCATTGCACCATCACGAGCGACGAGGTCGGATTGTCTTTGAAATCGTTCAGGTAATCGGGCATGATCGGAATCGCGTCAGCGAAATAGGTCTCGAAGAAAGACGTTATTTCCGCATCCAACTGCAAACTGTCAAATGAAATTTCGCCTTCAAATGGGAAGAACAAGGTGCACGTGAAACTGCCGTCAGGGTTCGGTAACGCGATCAGCATGAATTCACCGCGCGGCCAAATGTGCAGCGCGTTGACTTCCATTTGGTGTTTTCCGCCTAACGGCGGGATGGTGAGCTCTTTGTAGCCGTGACTCAAGTACCGCTGTTCGTAGTTAAAACGGTCGAGGCGCATCATGCGCGCACGGATGGCTGAAAAAGCCCCGTCGGTTCCAAAGATGAGGTCGTGCTGCGCCCTTACAGCCTCGCCAGTTTCTCCGTTTTGCAGATCCAAAGTGGCCGTTTCAAGATCGACGTTTTGAACGCTGTGATCAAAGTGTACGCTCACATTGGGTAGCTCATCAGCCAGTTCGATGAGGAGTTTATTTAAGCCACCCCGCGGCACTGAGTAAATGGCTTGGTTCTCTTTGCCGTAAGGTTGGTAGGTCAAACTTCCATCTACCGCATGAATCATGCGGCCGTGCATAGGGATAGCCATGTTCTTTACCGCCTGATCAACACCGGCCATTTCAAGTGCTTTCCAGCCTCGGTCTGAAAGCGCGAGGTTGATTGATCGTCCGCCGATGAAGCCTTTCGCACGCGGATCTTTGCGCCGTTCGTAAACACTTACGGTATGCCCTTTGCGCGCCATCATAACGGCCAAAAGGCTTCCTACCAATCCGGCACCGGCAATGCCTATGTTCTCTTTGTTGCTCATTCGGCTAAAGCTTGTTCGAGGTCGGCAATGAGGTCTTCAACATCTTCAACGCCCACACTGAGTCGCACGAGCGAGTCAGTAACCCCAGACTTTTCACGCTCTACCTTAGGAATGGATGCGTGGGTCATGGTAGCGGGGTGCCCGATGAGTGATTCTACGCCGCCAAGCGATTCAGCAAGGGTGAAGAGTTTCACGTTTTTGACGACTTTTTTCGCGGCTTCGAGCGTGTTGTCTTTCAAGGTGAAAGAGAGCATACCTCCGAAATCGCGCATCTGTCGTGCGGCAACGTCGTGATTGACGTGGTCTTTCAATCCAGGATAGTACACGGCATCTACTTTTGGATGCTGTACGAGGTAGTTGGCGATTACCTTGCCATTTTCACAGTGGGCCTTCATGCGCAGGTGCAATGTTTTGATGCCCCGCAGCACCAAGAAGGCGTCCATCGGGCCGTGTACGGCGCCGCAACTGTTTTGTAAGGTGTAGAGGCGTTGGCCCAATTCGTCGTCTTTTACAACCAAGGCTCCCATAATTACATCGGAGTGGCCGCCCAAGTATTTGGTGACTGAGTGCATTACGATGTCGGCACCCAAGTCAAGCGGATTTTGCAAATAAGGCGTGGCGAAGGTGTTATCAACTGCGAGCAAGATGTTTTTGCCGGCAATCAATTGAGCAATGGCCGCGATATCGACAATTTGGAGTACCGGATTGGTTGGTGTTTCAACCCAAACGAGGCGTGTTTTGTCGGTGATGAGGGGCGCAATGGTATTGGCATCGCGCAAGTCTACAAAGGTGAATTTGATGCCAAAAGGTTCAAACACGGTTTTAAATAAGCGGTATGTTCCGCCGTAGAGGTCGTTAACAGCCACTACTTCATCGCCAGGGCGGAGGAGTTTCACCACCGCATCGATGGCGGCGAGGCCGCTGGCAAAGGTGATGCCATGTTTCCCGTTTTCGAGTGCTGCCAAGCTGTTTTGGAGGGCGGTACGCGTTGGATTGTGCGTACGGGAGTATTCGTATCCTTTGTGGTTGCCTATTCCAGCTTGCACGTAGGTTGAAGTTTGATAAATGGGGGTCATGATGGCTCCAGTCGTTGGATCAGGTTCTACGCCAGCATGCACGGCTCGGGTGCCAAATTTCTGATGTGAGTGGTTCATTCGCGTTTCGCTTTAAATGCGCTTTATTAGGGAGCGGAAAGTTAAAAATAACCGTGTAATATGGAAGCACCCCATCCGGCCGTTTAGGCCGAAAACCTTAGGTGGCTACTTCAACTTTTTTTCGTTTGCGTGCGGTTCTTCGCAACCATCCGGGTAAGACTGCAGCACCAACAAACAAGTATGGGAAATAGGTCAACAGGCGCCAAATGATGGCCACAAGAGCGAGCAATACGGGTGCAAGATCAGGCAAATAGCCAAAAAATGCGGGGAGAAGGAGTTCAGCAATGCCGCTTGAACCTGGCGTGACACTGATCAGCATGATGACCCACATCACGAGCTGTCGACCGAAGACCTCGAGTTGATCGAAGCCGCCGATAAATGCCAAGAAGATGAAGTTAAGTGTGGCAAAGCGCGCGGTCCAACTGACGATGGTAGCTGCCATAGCTTTGGACCAGAAACCTACGGATTTACCGCGAAAATGGATTGAACTGAGGATGATTTCATCGCCGAGTTTGACCATGTTTTTTTGCCATCTGCGCAAGATCCCGAATGAGAATAGTTTTACAAGAAACAACTTGGTTTGCTTGGGGAAAAAGAAAATTCCTAGCAAGATGAAGGTAGTGAGAACGACAATGAATAAGTAGCCAAAGTAGAAGAGTGAACGCAGAAACCCGGGGGTGAAAACGCCGAAAAGGTCATTACTTGGGAAGAGGCGTTCAGGGCCAATGAGGATGAAGACCAAGGGCACCATGATGATGTAGAAGAGTTCATCCATTAATGCCGTGACGAAAACTACCGAGGTCGCTCTTCCAAAGTTCATGCCTTCGCGGTTCAGTACGAAAATGGCCACGCCAGAACCCCCGACAATACTGGGGGTTAAGGCGCTTGCAAACTCCCACAGCATAATGACATCGAAGCTTTTTCGCCAACTGAATGCGCGGTCAGAGAGAAGTCTTATGCGGTACATATAGCCGAGGTCACGCAGGGCCACCATGAGAAATGCACCTAAAATTGCCCAGAGGGCGTGGCTCTCCCATTCGTAGGTTCGAATGAGTTCGGTAGCACTCGTTCGCCGATAGTCGCCGTTTTCAGCTGGGGTAAACTCCTCTTCTTCATCAAAATCAGGCACGTCGTTTTCGTTGGCATCAACCCAAGCGTGTGTTCCTGCGCCAGGGTCAAGCACGAAAGTGGTGGTGGTGAGGTTGTGAATGAGCAAACCTGCGGCAGCCGCGAAACCGATGATCACGGGCACCATGATGCGCTTCCAGCTAAGTTGTTTGCGGATTTCAGCCTCGTTCTGCGTCAACTTCGAAGAGTTAGACTTCAAAGGTAAGGTTAATTCGACGTTTGGCGGGCGCTCGGAAAAGGAGACTTTAGTCAGTTAACGAATGATGGCAATTTTACCCACATTGGCCGCTTCACCGTCGGGTGAACTGCAAAATACGAGGTAAATGCCAGTTGCAACACGGCGTCCGTCGCGGCCGTTGCCATCCCACACGGCGCGGCCACCATTCGAACGGGTCGCATGCACGAGGTTGCCCGATGTGTCAGTGATTCTGACGTCAGAATCGAAGGCCAATCCATCAATTGAAATTAGACCTTCAAAATCAGCGCGCACCGGATTTGGGAAGACGCGCACGGCTGCCATGTCTTGATCAAAGTTGGTTGCGGTAGACATGTAAGAAACTACGCCGCGGTCGGTGGCAAAAAAAGTTTCACCGGTGCCGTAGTTGATGGCTATGTCGAGCACGTTGTTCGAGAGCAGCGGACTGTTTCGGGTTGTAAAATGGTGAATTTGCTCTTGTCCGTTTTGGCTGAGCAAAAAGACCCCGCTTCCGGCTGTGCCGATCCATTTGCGGTTGGCACCGTCGATGGTGATGCAGTTAATTTGTTCGGTTTCGAGCAATATTTGGATGTTGCCATCTTGCTCAATTAAAATTTGTTGTGCATCAAAGTTTCCGGCTTCGCTGAAGATGGCTTGGGGTGCATAAAAAACAGCAATACCTTGCAATGTTCCAACCCAGATTTCGCCGTTTAAGTCTTCCTCAACTGCGTAAATGTCCATGTTGGGCAGTCCGCCTTGCCCCGGTTGGTTAGTCAAAACACGGTAGCTGTCATCGGATGGGTCATCGATGGTTCCGGCATGATCGAAAACAACCAAGCCGTTGCCACGGGGAAGAATGCCCCAAACGTAGCCTTGGCGTGTAGCGAGGACTTCGCCCATGAATACGGTTGCGTTCAGCTGCGGTTGGAAGTTGAACGCTCTGAAGCTTCCGTCGGGTTTGCGCACGTGCAATTGTCCGCTCGAGGTGTAGGCGTTCGAAAACCACAGGTTTCCTTCTTCGTCGAAATCAACACCGGCGACACCGATGTACTGTCCGCCGCCGAAGCTAGCGGTTTGCAAGGTGCTGTTGTCTTGGTTAAAGATGTTCGTTACCACGCCGTTGTTTACCTCGATCAATCCTTCTTCCCATGAGCCGAAGTAAACGCGGGTGTTTTCTTCAGGATCGATGGCCACCGCCATGATGTCGCGCACGCCGCTGAGGTCATTTATCCCCGGATTGTCAGCCACGCGCCACCAGTTGCCTTCGACTAGGCCATAGAAGCCGTTCAATTCGTATTTATTGGTCCAAGAGAGGTCAACCCCGCCTGAGGCAATCCAAAGGTTTTCATTGTATGCATCGAGCCGAAAGGCGTTGAATGAGCGGGGTCCCGAGGGCGCTATGATTTGATCGGGCCAATTGTTGCCGTAGGTCATGAGCCCATTTTCACCGCTTGCAATCCAAACTCTGCCAGCCGAGTCGTAGATGGCGGCATTGGGTCGAACCGGGAGGTTATTCACGCCGAAGCGCGCTGAAAGGATGTTGAATGTGTAGTCGAGTTCAAAGATTTGGCTGAAACCGCAAACAACAAATGCGTTTTGGCCAGCAGCGATGTCGAAGATGGGTGTGCTTTCAAAGCCGGGTACAAGCGCCCAGTTCCACGAATCGATTTCAGCGTGCCAAAGTTCATCTTCGGCGTTGTTTTCGCGCACCAGGAGCATGGTGTTCTGGTGAATGATCAATTTGCTGTAATTGGCGTTATCAAGGGGAAGGTCATCGATGATTTCCCAAGCTTCAAAGCTCACCAAGAAGGGGTTGTTGACTTCGGCGCGGTACACCCCGCTGTTTGTGGCGAGGTACCAATGGCTGTTTGTGCGTTGAATGCTGTTGATTTGCAGGAGGTTGTTTTGGCCGTCGATGTACCAGGTTTCAGACACTTCGCGGCGTGCAATGTCGATTACAACGACACCAAAACCGCAACCGAGGTAGGCTTTGCCATCGGCAAGGTAGATGTCATAAATCTGTTTGTCTCCCAAAATGGTGCTTTGCGCGATATCGGGGAGTGCGAAGGGGCTACCTTTAGTGATGATGTCGAGTACGCCAGAAATGTAACCTACGAGGAGCGATCCGCTGGCCTCGTCGAAGGCGATGGCAGAGATGTCGGCACCACTGAGCAGGTTGGCTTTGGAAATGCGCTGCACGCTGTTATCCGTTGTGTTGAATCCGAACACCGCAAAGGGTGTTGCGCACCAAGCGGTTTGATTTCCGAAGGCAACGTCGATGGTTTGTCGGTATGGCAAGTGTTCGCGCCACCCTTGCACAGGCAGTTGTGCCGAAGAGATCGACCATCCGAGCGCAGCGAGCAAAACAAAAAATGCGGTAAGGCGCGAAAAATTCAAAGGTGCATTCATTATCGGTTCGTGTGCATGTTCAACGCAGAAAGTAACTTTGGCGTATGTGCGTGGCGCAATGTGATTCAAATTATTTGTGATCGGCGCGGTTAATTCTTCGGTTCACGTGGGCCATGGCATCGTCTTCATCGTGGATGAGGCTGAAAAAGCAGCCGGTATCCGTGAAGTTCATCTCCACAACTTCCCAAACGACGAGCTGAGCAAGCAGCAGCTCGGTTTGTTCGCGCCCCATGCGTAAAAGCTTTGAAATGGAGCGTTGCGTGAGTTCTTGATTGCGCTGAAGCAGATGAAAGAGGCGGCGCACGCGGTTGGTGTAAGCAAATTCAACGGGTGTGCGAGCGCGGGTGAACTCCCATACCTTTAACAATACGCCATTGGCCTTGACATTGCGGTCGTTTTGCCGCTGGTAGGCGCACCACTCGCCGGTTTCATCTTTGGCGAAGTGTGGCCGAGCGGAGGATGATTCGATGAGGATTTCAAGAACCGCTTTGTTGTTGACCTTCCAAACCTGGGTGGTGAAAGCGATTGGAGGTTGGCTGTACATCTCAGCGGCGGCCTCAATCATGTGAAACTCTTCTTCGGGTTGCACCCCGCTCACTGAACCATTGTCTTTCACGCCGATCAAAACCCGTCCGCCGTCGGTGTTGGCGAAAGCGACCAAAGTGCGCGCGATTTTTCTGGCGTCTTCGATGCGCATTTTGAAGTCTTGCGACTGGTGTTCACCTTCAGCGATGAGGTTAATGAGTTGCGACATGGTGAGGTACTGCGCGTGTCAGAACATGGCCTGCTGACAGCAATCAGGCAAAAAAACGTTTAGGGTTTACCTGTAACCGTTTTCAAGAGCATTCCGTTCTCAAAAATGAGGTGCTGCTCAACTTTTCGTGTTTTTTCGTTGTAGCGGATGTATTTTCCATGCCTGCGATTGTCTTTGTACTCAACTTCTTCGAGTACCTGGCCATTTCGCGTGTAGGTAATGGCTGTGCCGTTGAGTTTGCCTAGTTTGTAGGTTCGTTTGAACTCTGGCGAACCGTTTGGGAAGTTGTAAATCCATTCGCCATCGGGTGTTCCAGCCTTGTAACTGCCGCTTTGTTCGAGTATGCCTGAGGCATTCGACATGCTCCACTTGCCGGTTTTTTGTCCTGTTGAATCGTACTTTCCTGTTTCGCGTACTTTTCCGGTTTCATGGTAAACGGTCCATTCGCCAACGCGGAGATCGCCGTTCCAAGCACCTTTATAGTGTACCACGCCGTTCGGGTACCACCCTTCCCAGAGCCCGTTCATGACGCCTTGTTTAAAGCTGCCTTTGTCTTTGATGCGGCCGTTTTCAAACCAACTTTCCCAAAGGCCATCTTCAACGTCGTTGACGAAGTTGCCGCGCATGAGGTCTTGGCCATTTTCAAACCAGTAGCTCCACACGCCGTTGCGCATGTTGTTGGCGTACGGACCACTTTTCCAGTCTTCACCGGTGGTGTAGAAGTACTTCCAAGTGCCTTCGCGACTGCCCATGGCATAGGTTCCTGTATAGTGCACCTGCCCGTTGCGGTAGTACCAGGTCCAGTTGCCGTTTTGCACATCCTCGGTGAATTCACCTTTCATGTCGAGTGAGCCTTCAGCGAAGTACCAGGCCCATTCTCCGGTTTTTTTTCCGTTTTGATAGTCACCTTTCACATCCAGTTTTCCATCGACGAAGTATTGTTCAAAGGCACCGTCGAGCACATCGTGGGTGAAATTTGATTTGCGGTGCAAGTTGCCATTGCGGTGGTAAACGAGCCACTCGCCGTGTTTTTTGCCGGCTTTCCATGCGCCTTGTTCGCGCAGTGATCCGTCGACGTAGAACAACTGATGCGAACCGTTGGGCAGCCCGTCGGCGTAGGCGGTCGTTTGCTGCAGTTTGCCGTCATCGAAGAACGTGCGCAGTGTACCATTGCCATTTTCAATGAGGACTTCACGTTTTTCGTTGACCATGTGCATCAGGTACATCGTTGAGTCAGCGTACACCTCTTTGAGTCGCAAGCTACCATCAGCGAAGTGGTAATTCCAGGGGCCAATTTTTTCGCCTTTATCGAAGATCCCCATTTCAAGCACCACACTGTCAGGCGACAAAGTGCGCAACAAACTGTCGGGTTTGCCATAAAAAAAGTAGCCTTCTGTTTGGAGTTGCCCATTTGAATGCCACGTTTTTGAAGCCCCATGCAATTGTCCGAACCAGTAGTACGATGATTCTTTGAGTTGACCGTCGGTCGTCCACCATTGCCACAAACCGTGCTCTAAACCACGTTCGTACATGCCTTCAGAGCGCTTTTTACCGTTGTCATGAAAATCGACATAACTCTGTTGCTGGGCAGTTATTGAGGCTGCTAAGGTCAAAAGAAACGCGAAAATCGAGGCGTGTTTCATGAATTTCATATCGAGGAAATAGGTGTCAAATTTAGAGCAACTTTTGGCACAGCGACGGCATGCTGGCATTGGTTTTCCACAGTGAAGTGTTTCGGCCTAAACGGCCGGATGGGGGCACGTGCGATCGTAAATGTGGCTCGCTTGCAAGCCGATGTATTGCACATCGAATGAATTCATTATATTTGCAGCGTCGTATGGATGTTTTCGTGGAGGGGTGCGAGCCCCTCTTTTTATTCACATACAAGATGATAACAAAAACGCAGGTAGTGGAGCTGTTGACGGCAGAGTTTGGAGAAACACCGCTGTTTTTTGTCGATATTGATGTGACTGGCGCGAACGACATTCGTGTGCTTGTTGACAATGATAACGGAATTTCCATCAGCGATTGTGTGACGGTAAGCCGTTTTTTAGAGTCGTCATTTGATCGTGAAATCGAAGATTTCTCGCTTCAGGTGATGTCGGCAGGGGCCGATCAACCGTTTAAGGTGACCCGGCAGTATGTAAAGAATGTCGGACGACAAGTAGCAGTGAAACTGCTCGATGGGGGTAGCATTACTGGGGAACTGGTTGGTGCAAACGCTGATGAAGCGCAGGTAAAAGTGCGTGAGAAGCGCCGCATTGAAGGACGTAAATCGAAGGAGTGGGTAGAGGAAATCTTTGCCCTGCCTTACGAGAAAATAAAAGAGACTAAAGTGATCATTTCTTTTAAATAAGCAACTAATGAACGTTGTGAATCTTACCGAGTCTTTCCAAGACTTTAAAGAATTAAAGAACATCGATCGTGAGACGATGCTCGCAATTTTGGAAGAGGTTTTCCGCGCCATGATTATCAAGCGCTACGGGTCTGATGAAAACTTCGACATCATCATCAACCCTGACAAGGGTGACCTTGAGATTTGGCGAAACCGCGAAATCGTTGCTGACGATGACGTAGAAGACGAGAACCAGCAGATTGGTCTGAGCGAGGCATTGCGCATCGAAGAAGACTTCGAGATTGGTGAAGAGGTTTCTGAAGAAATCAAGATTGAGTCGTTCGGTCGACGCAATGTATTGGCCATGCGCCAAAATTTGGTGAGCCGAATCCTCGACTTAGAGAAAGATCAGATTTACCAGAAGTATAAGGAGCGCGTAGGCGACATCGTAAGTGGTGAAGTTTACCAGATCTGGAAACGCGAAATTTTGGTCGTTGACGACGAAGACAACGAGTTGGTGTTGCCAAAAAGCAATCAAATTCCATCTGATTTCTTCAAAAAGGGCGATACGGTTCGCGCCGTTGTTGCCGAAGTGGATATGCGGAACAATACCCCGCGTATCATCTTGTCGCGCACAGCTCCTGAGTTTTTGGAGCGTTTGTTCGAACAAGAAGTGCCTGAGATTTTTGACGGTTTAATTACCATCAAGAAAATTGTGCGTGAACCGGGTGAGCGCGCGAAAGTGGCCGTTGAGTCATACGATGACCGCATTGACCCTGTTGGTGCATGTGTGGGTATGAAAGGTGCACGTATTCACAGCATTGTGCGTGAATTGCGCAACGAGAACATCGACGTCATTAACTACACATCGAACGATCAGTTGTTAATTTCCCGCGCCTTGAGCCCGGCGAAAATTTCGTCAATCACCCTCGATAATGATAACATGAAAGCCGACGTTTACCTCAAGCCCGACCAAGTGTCGTTGGCCATCGGTAAAGGCGGTCACAATATTAAACTGGCAAGTAAACTCACCGGATTCGAAATCGACGTATACCGTGAGTCAGAGGCCGAATTGGATGACGTTGAGCTCGAAGAGTTTGCAGATGAAATCGAAAGCTGGATCATCGATGCACTGAAATCGATCGGTTGTGATACCGCGCGCAGTGTACTTGATCTGGATGTCGAAGACATGGCCAAGCGAACCGACCTCGAAGTGGAAACCGTTCGCGAAGTAGTGCGCATCTTGCGTTCTGAATTCGAATGATTCACTTAACTTCATCCACGCATAGATTAAAGAGCGAAAAGAGAATTAAACTGTATGTCCGAAGCAACCAAGCCGGTACGTCTCAGCAAAGTCGCCAAGGAATTTAACATCGGTGTAACCACCATTTGTGAGTTCCTGGAGAAGAAAGGAATTGAGGTTGAAAATAGCCCCAATGCCAAAATTGATCAGTCGGTGTACGACATGATCCGGGACGAATTTGCCGATGAGAAAACGCTCAAAGAGAAAGCCAAGCGGGCTGTTCGTCCGCTTGAACGTGAGTCAATTACCCTTGAATCAAACAAGAAGGTAAAAGAAGATCCTGAAGAAGATGAAGACGAGCTTGATTTGTCTTCGTTTCAGAATACAGTATCTGCGTCTGGTGTAACTACGCCTGCAAAGGAGGCGTCGAAGCCGGCTGAGAAGCCAGCTCCGGCACCGGCACCGGTTCCGCCAACACCGCCAGTAGCACCCGAACCTCCGAAAGTAGAGGCCGCTCCTGTTCCAGAAGCTCGCCCTGAACCCGAGGTTGAAGCGCCCGCTGAAGAAGGTCCGCGCACATCACCAAAGGTGATCGGGCACGTTGACCTTGACGCACTCAATCCGCGCAAAAAAGCGGCACAAGCTGAACGCGACGTGCAAGCGAAAGCCAACGCTTCAAAAGCTGCTGCTGATAAGGCCGCCGCAGATCGAGCGTCTGAACTCGCTGCGCAGAAAGCTGCCGCTGAAAAAGCTGCCGCCGAAAAGGCCGCTGCCGAGAAGGCTGCAGCAGAGCAAGCCGCAGCTGAGAAGAAAGCCGCTGCCGAAGCAAAAGCTGCCGAACCGCCTCAGGTGATGCGGGCTGAAGCTGAGAAACTGCAAGGCTTAACGGTTGTCGGCCGTATTGAGCTCCCGGTTGAGCGTGCGAAGAAGAAGCATCCTGTTGCATCATCTTCTGACAACGATAGCAAGAAACGCAAGCGCAAGCGCATTTCAAATGAGCCAGCGCCGGCACCGCCGAAGCCTGCGGGTACACGCGAACCAGGACAAGGCATTTCGCGCTTACAGCGCGGCCCAGCTCGTGGAAAACAAGCCCAACAGAACGATAAGAAACAAGAGGTTTCTGACGCAGATATCCAAAAGGAGATCAAAGAAACACTGGCACGCCTCAGCGGAGGTGGAAAATCGAAGTCTTCAAAACTTCGTCGTGCCAAGCGTGATATGGTGGCAGCACGCCACGAAGAAGAAGAAATTCGCCGTCAAGAGGAGTCGACTGTTTTGAAGCTCACAGAGTTCGTAACGGTGTCTGAACTTACCCGCATGATGAATGCAGCGGTGAATGACGTTATTTCTGCGTGCATGTCGCTGGGCATCATGGTGTCAATCAATCAACGTCTTGACGCCGAAACCATTCAAATTATTGCTGAAGAATTCGGTTATGAGGCCGAATTCGTTAGCGCTGAAGTACAAGAAGCGATTACGGAAGAGGCTGATGATCCATCGGCACTTATTACCCGTCCACCGATTGTAACGGTAATGGGTCACGTCGATCACGGTAAAACATCGTTGCTCGACTACATACGTAAAGCCAACGTTATTGCAGGTGAAGCCGGAGGCATTACCCAGCACATCGGTGCGTACAATGTGATGATTGGAAATGGTAAAACCATGACCTTCCTCGATACACCGGGTCACGAAGCCTTTACGGCAATGCGAGCCCGAGGTGCGCAAGTAACCGACTTGGCAATCATCGTCATCTCTGCCGACGACGCAGTGATGCCGCAAACCAAAGAGGCGATTAACCACGCACAGGCTGCAGGTATTCCAATGGTATTCGCCATTAACAAAATCGACCGTCCAGACGCGAACCCAGAGAAGATCAGGGAGCAGTTGGCCAATATGAACATCTTGGTTGAAGATTGGGGTGGTAAATACCAATGCCAAGAGATATCTGCGAAGCAAGGATTGAACATCGAGGAGCTCCTCGAGAAAGTGCTCTTGGAGGCCGAAATTCTCGAATTGAAAGCAAACCCGAAACGTCGTGCATTGGGTACGATTATCGAATCTGCGTTGGATAAAGGTCGCGGCTACGTTTGTACCCTTCTTGTGGAGAACGGTACGCTGCGTGTAGGTGACGCTATGTTGGCGGGACAGTTCAGCGGTCGCGTAAAAGCGATGTACAATGAGCGTGGCCAACGTGTTGAAGAGGCCGGACCGGCGATGCCGGTTTCGATGCTCGGTATGAGCGGCGCACCAAGCGCGGGTGATAAGTTCCATGTGTTTGAAGATGAACGTGAGGCGCGCGCGATCGCAACCAAGCGTCAACAGCTTCAACGTGAACAAGGCGTGCGTACACAACGCCACATTACCATCGAAGAAATTGGTCGTCGTATTGCAATCGGAGAATTCAAAGAATTGAATTTGATTGTGAAAGGTGACGTGGATGGATCAATCGAAGCGTTGAGCGATGCGTTGCAGAAGCTTTCTACGGAGAAAATCCAAGTGAATATTATTCACAAGGCGGTTGGTCAGATCTCTGAGAGCGATGTGATGTTGGCATCGGCTTCCGATGCGATCATCATCGGCTTCCAGGTTCGTCCATCAGCTGGTGCCCGCAAGTTGGCAGAGAACGAGGAGATTCAGATCCGCCTCTATTCGGTCATCTATCAGGCGATCGACGAAATGCGCGAAGCGATGGAAGGCATGTTGGCCGCCCGTATCGAAGAGCGCGTTGTTGGAACAGCTGAAATTCGTGAAGCCTTCAAGATTTCTAAAGTGGGTACCATTGCAGGATGCTTCGTACTCGACGGTAAAATCACGCGAAACAATAAGGTGCGTATCATTCGCGACGGCATTGTAATCTACACCGGTGATCTCGGATCATTGAAACGATTCAAAGACGATGTGAAGGAAGTAACCAAAGGCTACGAATGTGGTTTGAACATCGACAAGTTCAACGACATCAAAGAAGGTGACCAAATTGAAGCCTTTGAGTTGGTTGAAGTGAAACAAACGCTGAACGATTAAGCAGACGTTTAATCGGTAAGAATAAGCTTAGAAACCCCTAGTCATCAATCGATGGCTGGGGGTTCTATTTTTGCAGGAACGATGGTCGCCAACGGATAGTCAGCTTTGATCATTTGCACCTCGCGGTATGCATCAAGGTGGGTTCTGAAGTCACCGACCAAAACAGCGAAGTTCGGAGCGTTTTGTACCATGTAGCAGGGCAAACGATCGTTCGCAGAGATGAATTGCAATCGTTTTTCACGGGCGCTATTCAAATCACCAAAGTAGATTTGGATGCGGAATCCGCGTAAAGTAGGAGGCTCTGCCCGATAGAGGCTATCTAATTGGTTGATAGCCGCAGGTTTGGAAACGTTGATTTGTCCGTTACTTTTCGGCAAGATAATCGTGTCAACCGAGTCGATTGTTTCTACGGGTGCGTTGCTCACACCTGGATTTGGTGTTACCGTTACCTCTGTTTCTTTGGTCGAGTCAGCCGGTGAACTTTCAATGCTTTCTGCTGTCTCTTTTTTAAAGAGTTTCTTCCACCATCCATCGTCTTGTGCATTGCTAACGTTGACAATTGCACATGATAATGTCAAAAAAAAGAACAAGCGAAGGAGGGTCATAACACAATGTTGAGATGACAAAATTAATGGAATATCAGCATGAATTGTGCCAAAACAAGTACAATCAACCGCTTTGCCTCCATAACTTACTGAAGTTCACTGTTTCCCGCATGTGGAGCGCAAAAGCACGGTTTATTTAGAACGATTTTAAATTACCCGAGAGTGTCACAATTTTGTCATGCTGCTCGAAAGCCAATGTCAAAATCACATAAATTTGCCCGCGAATATGACTGTTCAGATCCGTAAACAACGCGAGATGATCCGACTTCCTTTACGGCCATGGAAGGCCAACAGAACCTCGAGAGGCTTGCTATTTCTCCTCTCCCTTATCCTCTCATCATCACTGAGCGCAAGCGTATGGGATGAAGGTGACGCAGTGAAAGGTGAGCAGCTTTTTAAAGCAAACTGTGCCTCGTGCCACAAAGTTACCAATGAAGTCCTTGCAGGACCAGGATTGGCAGGTATTGCCGATCGCTGGGGAGCAAGTGATGAATTGCTTGTACTTTGGATTCAAAACCCGCAAAAAGCCGCTGAGTCAGGTGATGCGTACATCAAATCTTTGGTGGAACGCTATGTGCCCGTTTACGGCTGGATGAGCGCGCAGGCCGTGAGTGCAGCTGATGTGGCTGACATCATGGCATACGTGCAAAACCCTCCCGGACAGGCGCCCGTGGATGCTACGGCAGCTAACGAATGTTTAACCTACGACGAGATCTACCCTGAAGAGAAGAGCAGCTCGGCTACGCTGTGGTTCATTATTTTGGTGGTGCTCTTCATCATCATAGCTGCCTCGGCGTCAAGTGTGAAGCAATCGCTCACCAATGCACACCGCGAAAGTGAAGGCAAACCAGCATTGCCCCCAATGACATATGGTCAAGCGTTCAAAGCATGGGCTTGGAAGAACTTAGTTCTTGTTTCGCTTATTGGTTTGTTCGTGGTGGTTTACGGCGCAGTGGTTGCCTACCAGGCAGCGATGGATATCGGGACTTACCAAGCGTACGAGCCAGAGCAACCCATCAAATTTTGGCACAGCATTCACGTGTGTGAAAACGAGGTTGATTGCCAATACTGCCATAGCAGTGCCTCGAAGTCTAAGCACGCGGGCATCCCTTCAGTTAACGTTTGTATGAATTGCCACAAAGGCATCAAGAACGGTAGCCGCTGGGGAGAAAAAGAAATCGGTAAGATTTATGCGGCAATTGGATTCAATCCCGAAACAGGTCAGTACATTGAAGACCATGTAGAGGAGCCGATCAAATGGAATAAAGTTCATAACCTGCCAGATCACGTTTACTTCAATCACGAGCAACACGTTGTTGTTGGTGGTTTGGAGTGCCAAAACTGTCACGGTGATGTAGCAACCTATAAAGGTGGTCGTTTGACACCGGTTGAAGAAATCAACCGTTTGGTGAGCGAGTATCCAAGCTTGATTCAGCTTTCAAAGCCCACGCTCACAATGGGTTGGTGCATTGAGTGTCATAACAAAGCCAATATTGACTTGGCAAGCAGTGGATACTACGAAGAAGTACACAACCGCCTGAAAGAAGACATTCGTGGCAACGAAGAACTGCGCCGCTACATCGAAGATGAAAGCGTGACTGTTAAAGATCTCGGGGGCTGGGAATGCTCTAAGTGCCACTATTAATTCCTGAACACAACGACAATGAGCAATAGCAAGCAATACTGGGCAGGACTCGATGAGCTTCACGAGACACCGGAATACCAAGCGTTGTTAAAAGAAGAATTTCCGGCGCAACAAAGCGTAGACGAGTTTCTAGCAGATGACAAACTGAAAGAAACCAGCACCGGACGTCGTGACTTTTTGAAATTCATGGGTTTCAGCATTACTGCTGCAACCTTGGCGGCGTGTGAAACACCCGTGATCAAATCGATCCCTTACGTTAACAAACCGGCTGAGATCACTCCAGGTGTTGCGAACTATTACGCAAGCGCCTACTACGATGGCAACGATTTCGGCAGCATGTTCGTCAAAACCCGTGAGGGCCGTCCGATCTTCATCAAAGCGAATCGAGCACACGGTGTGAAAGGTGGAGCGTTAAATGCGCGCATCAACTCATCTGTGTTGAGCCTTTATGACTCAGCGCGCTTGGAAGGTCCGATGAAGAACAACGCGCCTGCCGATTGGGCAACCGTTGATCAAGAGATCATGGCGGCCCTTGCCGCTTCGAGCAACGTTGTGCTTTTGAGCAATACGGTTATTTCTCCTTCAACGCAGCGCGCGATTGACGGATTTAAAGTGAAATACAACGCCCGTCATATTCAATATGACGCAGTTTCATACAGCGGAATGCGTGAAGCGAATGCCAAAACCATTGGCAAAGCAATCATTCCTACCTACCACTTCGATCAAGCCAAAACCATTGTAAGCATTGGGGCTGATTTCTTGGCGAACTGGCTTACTTCTAACCTTTACGCTGTCGATTACGCAAGCCGCCGCAAACCTGAAGGGGAGTGGATGTCGCGCCACTTCCAGTTCGAGACAATCATGTCCTTGACTGGAACGAATGCGGATACGCGCGTAGCTATTCGTCCTGATCAGCACGGTAAAGTGGCTGCAGCCTTGCTTGCTCGTGTGACAGGTAGTGGAAACGGAAACGTTGACGGTGTTAGTGAGATTGCACTCGCAAATGCAGCCGATGCCTTGAAGCGTAACAGTGGTGCATCGTTAGTCGTTGCTGGTAGCAATGATCCAGACGTGCAGCGTGTCGTGAATGCCATCAACCAAGCGTTGAACAATTATGGCAAAACCATCAATACAGATGAACCAGTTAGCATGTTCGCTGGCAACGACCGCGACATGGCTGAGTTGGTGAAGAATATGAATAGCGGTCAGGTGGATGCCTTGGTCGTTTATGGAACAAACCCTGCGTACTCATGGTATGCAGCAGGCGATTTTGCAGCTGCATTGGCTAAGTGTAAACTGACCGTTTCGTTCTCAGGATTGTCTGACGAAACAGCGAGCCGCTGCCAATATATCTGTCCGGATCACCACTACCTCGAGTCGTGGAATGATTTGTCGTTGACTGCAGGTCGTATTGACTTGGTTCAACCAACCATCAGTCCCCTCTTCAATACACGTCAGGCGCAAGAGAGCCTCTTGAAGTGGAGTGATAATATCGACTCATATTACACCTTCCTTCGGAAAACGCATAACAGTGCTTACACCGAAGATCAGATGTACACCGATGTGGATTGGAACGCAGCGGTTCATAATGGGGTACTCTTGCAAAAGCCCGTTCTGGCTGAAACAGCAATCGTAACGCAAGGTACAGCAGCTTATGAGGCGGCGCCAAGTGCTGAAGTTGCAGCGCCAGGTTGGGATGTTAGCGATGCTGTGAGCAAACTCAATGGTCAGAATGGTGGCGCTTGGCAATTGGCCTTGTACCAAAAGACAGGATTGGGGGATGGTTCGCATGCTGCAAACCCGTGGTTGCAAGAATTGCCAGACCCGGTTTCTAAGGTGACGTGGGACAACTACGTAACCATGGCAAAGGCAGACATGGACGAGATGGGCTTGAACACCTACATCGCTCAAAACGATCATGCTTCTTTGGTTAAGGTAACTGCCAATGGCGTTGAGATGGTATTGCCAGCTTACCCGCAACCGGGTCAGAAACGAGGAACAATTGGAATTGCGATTGGCTACGGCCGAGGCGCATCAAATGAGCGCATTGGCAAGGCCGCTTACCAAACCGCAGAGAATGGATCTCATTTGTCTGACACGTCAGGAAACTTGATTCCGATTGGTAAGAACGCATACCCACTCGCGACATTAGCGAATGGATACCCTGTTTTGCATAACCTCGATGTGAAAGTCGAAGCTGCGGGCGGCACATATCCGTTGGCTTGCACGCAAATGCATCATACCTACATGGGCCGTACTTCGGTCGTGAAGGAAACCTCTTTAGCTGCATACCTTGCAGAAAAAGAAAAGCAGAAAGGTGATGCAACTTGGAATAAGGCGCATAAGTTGGGTGTTCACGAAGATGTGAACGGCGACGGTGAGATCAACGCGAGCGATAAAAAGTCGATTCGAGACTTCGATTTGTGGCATGCACACCCTGTTGAGGGTGTTGGGCATCGCTGGGGCATGGCGATTGACCTGAGCTCTTGCTTAGGTTGTGGAGCCTGTGTTACAGCCTGCCATACTGAAAATAACGTGCCTGTAGTAGGTAAAGATGAAGTGCTTCGTCACCGCGACATGCACTGGTTGCGCATCGACCGTTTCTACTCTTCAGATTACTCAAAAGAGCGCGGAGCAGAAGAAGGTTTGGGTGCCATTTCGACCTACCGCAAGATGGAAGATCCAGCGGAGAACCCACAAACCGTGCACATGCCGATGATGTGTCAACACTGTAACCACGCACCGTGCGAAACGGTTTGTCCAGTTGCAGCAACTACACACAGCAACGAGGGCCTGAATCAAATGACCTACAACCGTTGCATCGGAACGCGTTACTGCGCAAACAACTGCCCATATAAAGTGCGTCGCTTCAACTGGTTCAACTACATGGGCTATGACAAGTTCCAGAATGTGAACCCTGCGCAAGATATGCTCACACGTATGGTTTTGAACCCAGACGTTACGGTGCGTTCGCGCGGTGTAATGGAGAAGTGTAGCATGTGCGTTCAACGCTTGCAAGCTGGAAAGCTCGAAGCGAAGAAAGCAGGTCGCGCTGTGGTAGATGGCGAAGTTGTTACCGCATGTGCTGAAGCATGTTCAATCGGTGCGATTCGTTTCGGTGACTTGAACGACAAGCAGAGCCAAGTGCGCAGCATTTCAGAAAATAATCGCGCATACCACGCCTTGGAAGAAGTTGGTGTACAACCTAACATCTACTACATGGTGAAAGTGCGTAACGTAGAAGAAGATCAGCAAGCATAAACCAAGCAGCAATGCAGAAGGAAGCAGCAATTAGGGAACCGCTCATTTTAGGTGATAAGTCTTACAAGGACATCACAGACGACGTAGTCGGTCCCATCGAAGGTCCAGCGCCACGCGCTTGGAAACTCATGATCACCATCGCCGGATTGATCGCATTCTATGGCGTGGGTTGTATTCTCTACCTCATCGGAACCGGTATCGGTGTTTGGGGTTTGAATAAAACCGTAGGTTGGGCATGGGATATCACGAACTTCGTTTGGTGGGTAGGTATCGGTCACGCCGGTACGCTCATCTCGGCGGTGTTGTTGTTGTTCCGCCAAAAATGGCGGATGGCAATTAACCGTTCAGCCGAAGCGATGACAATCTTTGCGGTAATGATGGCGGCCATTTTCCCAGGTATCCACATGGGAAGGATTTGGGTGGCTTACTGGGTACTTCCTTTGCCAAACCAATTCGGTTCACTCTGGGTGAACTTTAACTCGCCACTGCTTTGGGACGTTTTCGCGATTTCGACTTATTTCAGCGTGTCGCTCGTGTTTTGGTACATCGGCTTGATTCCTGACTTTGCGACCATTCGCGACCGCATGGTGAAGCCCTTACCGAAGAAAATCTATGGTATTTTGGCCTTTGGCTGGTCAGGTAAGGCGAAAAATTGGACGCGTTTTGAAGAGGTTTCGCTTGTATTGGCGGGCATTGCGACGCCACTCGTATTCTCTGTTCACTCGATTGTATCGATGGACTTTGCAACCTCGGTTATTCCAGGATGGCACACCACGATCTTCCCGCCGTACTTCGTGTCTGGTGCGGTATTCTCTGGTTTCGCCATGGTGCAAACCTTGTTGCTCATCATGCGCAAGGCAATGCGTTTGGAGAACTACATTCACGTGCGTCACATCGAATACATGAACATCGTAATCATCGTTACGGGTTCTATTGTAGGGGTGGCTTACTTAACTGAGCTTTTCATCAGCTGGTACTCAGGTGTAGAGTACGAATCATACGCATTCATTAACCGTTTTAGTGGTCCGTACAGCTGGTCTTACTGGATCATGATGACCTGTAACGTAATTTCTCCGCAGCTCTATTGGTTCCGGAAGTTACGTCGGAGCTTAACGGCGACCTTCATTTTGTCGATTGTGGTGAACATCGGTATGTGGTTTGAACGCTACGTAATTATTGTGACTTCGATCCACCGCGATTATAACCCATCATCGTGGGGTGAATTCCACGCGACCTCTATTGATATTGGTATTTTCGTAGGCACTTTGGGGATTTTCTTCACGCTCTTCCTCTTATTTGCCCGATTCTTCCCAGTATTGGCGTTGAACGAATTGAAGACCATCTTGAAGTCTTCAGGAGAAAATTTCAAGAAAACACACCATACTGACAAACACTAAGCGCTGAACCATGAGCAAGAAAGTTTTTCATGTGATGTACGATGACGACGATACCCTGTTGCATGCAGCAGAGCATCTCGTTGCAAAAGGGATTCGCGTAAAGGATGTGTATTCACCTTTCCCGATCCACGGATTAGACCCTATCATTGGTGTGAAGCGCACACGCTTGGCGATCGCCTCGTTTATGTATGCCTCTGCTGGAACAGCACTCGCCCTTTTGGGGATGTGGTATTTCATGATTCATGACTGGCCGATGAACATCGGTGGTAAGCCGAGTTTTTCTTTGATTGAGAACTTGCCTGCATTTATTCCGGTAACCTTCGAATTCAGCGTGCTCTGTGGAGCCCACGGGATGGTCTTGACTTACCTGCTTCGGAATGGAACTTTACCAGGTATGCCGGCTACCAATCCTGACCCGCGCACAACAGATGATAAGTTTGTGATGGAAATTACAACTGATCAGAATGCGATGTCAGCCGATGAAATTGAAGCATTGGTGAAAGACACTCCAATGATCGAATTGAGCATTAAAGATTACGAATAAAAGACCAAGCCATGTTGCTTAGAAATACATTGCTTTTCTTCTCCTCGGTTGTGCTGCTCGGCGCATGTGTGACCGATCCGAATAGCCCAGGATTGGAGTACATGCCTGATATGTACCGCAGCCCGGCGGTTGAGGCGTACGTAGATTATGGGATGGATCCCTTTCACTTCGGACAAGCGCAGTACGATTCTTTGAACGGACGTATCAGCGCGCGTAAACCCGTCGCAGGCTCAATTGCTTATGCTGGAGCCGATATGATTTTCAATATGCCGTATCCTCACCCGAACACTCCAGAAGGATATGAACTTTCAGAAGGCCTTAAAAGTCCGATCCCATTCAACCAAGCAAACATCGAGCGTGGTAAAGAGATTTACACCATCATGTGCCAGCACTGTCATGGTGAGAAAGGAAAAGGTGACGGTGCCATCGCAAGGAATGGTCATATCGAAGGTATTCCGGAGTACAGCGGTAAACTTAAAGATTTGGCGGAGGGCCGCATGTACCATTCAATTTACTACGGTAAAGGTTTGATGGGATCGCACGCCGCTCAAATTTCAGCGAAGGAGCGGTGGCAAGTGATTCAATACGTTCAAGTGCTTCAACAAGGAGGTAAGATGCCAACTTTTGATGAGTCAGGGAACGTGAGCACTGAAGCGCCTGCAGATTCGACAGGTACCGTAGTGGCTGAAGCTGCCGCAGATCAAGTAGCAGGATAACCTAAAAGAGATTAACACAGAGAACGAATACCATGGAATTCAAGTTCGAAGGAAAACTAAAGACGCTGTCGCTCGCACTAATGTTAGTAGGAGTTATCGCGTTGGTCGGTGGATTCATCACCGATGATTCAGAACATCACCAACGTTGGTGGTCAAACCTGCTTGTTAATGGCTTTTTCTTTTTTGCCATAGCGTTGGGTGCACTGTTTTTCTATGCTTTGCAATATGCTGCGGAAGTGGGATGGTCAGCCTACGTAAAGCGTATGTTTGAGGCCATGTTCTCTTATTTACCAATAGGTAGTGCGGTTATTCTGATCGTACTTTTGGCAGGTCAAGCACATTTGCACCACATCTATCACTGGATGGATGGCACCTTGTATCATGAGTACATGATCGTGAGTGGAGATACAGTTACTTACACTGATACCGCTGAGGCTGGTGCCATTGCGAATCCAAATTACGATCACATTATCGCCAATAAGTCAGCGTACCTGAGTACCTGGTTCTTTTGGTTGCGCACCATCATCTACTTGGCTACGTTTCTAATTTTTGCTCGTTTATTCCGCAAGTGGTCTTTGCAAGAAGACCGCGAAGGTGGCACGCGCCTCCACTTTTTGATGTATCGCCGCGCCGCACTGTTCCTCGTGTTTTTCGCGGTATTCTCGTCTACTTTGTCTTGGGACTGGTTGATGTCCATTGATACGCACTGGTTCTCTACCTTGTATGGTTGGTACGTGTTCTCAGGGATGTGGGTAACAACTATGATTTTTGCACTTCTTAGCTTGCTGTGGTTACGCTCAAAGGGTTACTTCCCAAACATGAACCAGTCGCACGTGCACGATTTGTCAAAGTGGATGTTCGCAATTTCAATGCTGTGGAGCTACTTGTGGTTCAGCCAGTTTATGTTGATTTGGTACTCGAACATTCCTGAAGAAGTGACGTATTTCGTAAACCGCATGTATACCGATTACTCGGTGCCGTTCATAGTAATGTTCTTCATCAATTTTGCAGTTCCATTTTACGTTTTGATCGCTCGTGATGCAAAGCGAAACCCGGCGTTCATCTTGCCAGTTGCGCTATTGATCTTTGTGGGACACTTCGTGGATGTTTATTTGCTCGTTATTCCCGGAACCATGCATGACCACAACCATTTTGGTTGGATGGAGGTTGGTATGTTCCTCGGCTTCCTCGGCTTGTTTGTATTTACCACCTTCCGTGCGCTTAGTAAAGCGCCATTGGTTGCGGTAAATCACCCATTCTTGCAGGAAAGTAAAGATTTGCACATTTAATCGAATTCAAACCAACAGGTCATGAAGCTTTTAATTCTTTTGGTGGTTGTTGTAGGGATCATCGCGGTGGCGCAACTCGCCCGTGTGTATGAACTGACAGCAAAGTTGCGGAAGACGAGAGAAGAAGAAATCTCGTACGCAGACAACCGCCTCAATGCGGCATTGTGGATCGTTTTCATGATTCTCTTTTACGCCGGGGTGATTTATCTTTTTGTAGCCTACGGTGATTATTTGCCCCCTTCGGCATCGGAGCATGGCGCGGCCGTTGACACATTAATGAATTTCAACCTCATTATTATCGTCGCCGTATTTTTCCTAGTAAACACAGCATTGTTTTGGTTTGCTGCGAAGTACTACTACCGAAAAGATCGCAGAGCAAAATTCTTTCCGCACGATAACCGGCTTGAGTTAATCTGGACGGTAATTCCTTCAATCGTATTGGCCGTGATCATTATCTACGGTTTGCGCACTTGGAACGATATGACGGGTGATGCAGCTGAGGATGCGCTTCGCGTAGAGCTTTACTCGAAACAATTTGACTGGACAGCACGCTATGCAGGCAATGATGGCGAGTTCGGCGTTTCGAATTACAACCTGATTACACCCACTAATCCACTCGGAATAGTCACACCTGAAGGTATTGAAGAAAGTTTAGCTGAGATCAATAAAGAGCGTGAGAAGATCCGAATGGAACTGGCATATGAGCGCGGTTTATTGCTTGATGAACAGAAGGATATCTTACATCAGCTTGAAGGCGGTGAACATGGACATGGTGAACATGGACATGGTGATCACGACCACGGTGACCACGCCATGGACGAAGGTTTGAAGAAGCGCTTAAACGAACGTTTGGCAGAGATTGAAACCATGCTCGCTTCAGACAAGGTGACCATTTTGACCGATGCAGCCATTAAAACGCGTAAGGAAAAGCTTCGCCGCCTTGATCGTCACGTACAGCGTATCATGGAACTGGATGAGTTCAGTTTTGACGGTGATTTGAGCGCTTGGCAAGCAGGTAAAGACGATAAAATCATCAAGGGTGAGTTTCACTTACCCGTGGGCAAAGAAGTCGAATTCATCTTCCGCTCACGCGACGTGATTCACTCCGCTTACATGCCACACTTCCGTGCGCAAATGAACTGCGTGCCAGGGGTACCTACACGATTCAAAATGACACCGACGATCACAACCGATAGCATGCGCTTAATTACGGGCGATGAGGACTTTGACTATGTTTTGCTTTGCAACAAAGTATGCGGTGCAGCGCACTTCAATATGCAAATGAAGATAGTCGTGGATTCAGAAACGCAATACAAGGCTTGGCTTGAACAACTCGATACCTTCTATGTTCAAGAAGGTGAAGAAGCGAAAGAAGGTGAAGTTGAGGCAGCTCCAACAGATTCTGTGCCGGCTGCCGATGTACCTGCAGGAACCATTTCAGCTTCGATTAACAGATAAGTAAGATCGTTTAGAACCAAAAGACATGGCAGCAAACGCTCACGCACACCACCACGAGGAAAGCTTCATTTCGAAGTATGTTTTCTCGCAAGATCACAAGATGATCTCGAAGCAATTCTTGGTCACAGCTATTTTCATGGGCATCATCGCGGTGATGCTCTCGATTCTCTTCCGCTTGCAATTGGGCTGGCCGGGCGAGTCATTTGCAATCCTTGAAGGGTTAATGGGCAAATGGGCACCTGATGGCGTGCTCGATCGCAATGCATATTTGGCCTTGGTAACCATTCACGGTACCATCATGGTATTCTTTGTACTCACTGGTGGTTTGTCAGGTACGTTCTCAAACCTGCTTATTCCGTTGCAAATTGGTGCACGTGACATGGCTTCGGGTTTCTTGAACATGCTCTCGTACTGGTTCTTCTTCGTATCAAGTGTCATCATGATTGCGTCACTCTTTGTAGAAGGTGGAGCAGCCTCAGGAGGGTGGACGATCTACCCACCGTTGTCTGCGCTTCCGCAAGCGGCACCTGGTTCAGGTATGGGTATGACCCTTTGGTTGATCTCAATGGTTCTATTTGTAGCGTCTTCACTTTTGGGTGGTTTGAACTACATTGTGACCATCGTGAACTTGCGTACTAAGGGCATGAAAATGACCCGCTTGCCATTGACCATTTGGGCATTCCTAGTAACTGCAATTCTTGGTGTATTGTCGTTCCCTGTTTTGGTAAGTGCAGTTGTGCTCTTGCTCATGGACCGCTCAATGGGTACGGCATTTTACCTCAGTGAAATTAACATTGCAGGTGAGTCGCTCGATGTCACAGGTGGTTCTCCGATCTTGTTCCAGCACTTGTTCTGGTTTCTAGGTCACCCGGAGGTTTACATCGTATTGTTACCTGCTCTTGGTATTTCGTCAGAAATCATTTCAACAAACAGCCGCAAACCAATCTTTGGATACCGTGCAATGATTGGTTCAATCCTCGCGATCGGTTTCTTGAGCTTTATCGTTTGGGGTCACCACATGTTCGTGACAGGGATGAATCCTTTCTTAGGTTCTGTATTCGTATTCACAACGCTCCTCATTGCGATTCCTTCTGCGGTGAAGGCATTCAACTACATCACGACGTTGTGGAAGGGCAATATCAAGTTCACCCCAGCAATGCTGTTTAGCGTTGGCCTCGTTTCAACCTTCGTTACAGGTGGTTTGACGGGTATCATTCTTGCTGACTCTGCGCTTGACGTGAACGTGCACGATACCTACTTCGTAGTGGCCCACTTCCACATCGTAATGGGGATGTCTGCGATTTTTGGAATGTTAGCCGGTATTTACCACTGGTTCCCGAAAATGTACGGACGAATGATGGGCTCGAAACTAGGTTTTGCGCACTTCTGGTTGACATTGATCAGCGGATATGGTGTCTTCTTCCCAATGCACTTTGTGGGCATGGCTGGTGCACCACGCCGTTACTACGACTACAGTGCATTTGAGTTCCTCGACTTTGTAATGGATTTGAACCCGATTATTTCGGTGTTCGCAATCATTGGAGGTTTGGCGCAATTGTTGTTCTTGTATAACTTCTTCTACAGCATTTTCCGTGGACAAGAAGCCGTACAAAACCCGTGGCAGTCAAACACTTTGGAGTGGACAACCCCAGTGGAGCGTATCCACGGGAACTGGCCTGGTGCGTTGCCAGAAGTTCACCGCTGGGCTTATGACTACAGCAACCCGAATTACGATGCCGATTTTGTTCCTCAAACCGTGCCATTGGCAGCAGGTGAAGAAGAACATTAAGCGCGTAAATCAGATATTTAAGTCCGTATCTTTGGGTTCTTACCCGAAGATGCGGACTTTCTTTTTTACCCTGTTTTTTTGTGTGTTCGCGAGCGCTGCGTTGAGCCAACCTGCCCGTCCCGCGATTGCTGACAGCATCAAAGAAGCATTGGCCACAAAGCCGAGTTTCAACGTCCGTTTGAATACCCGCAATGCATTCGTTACCGGTCGACCTGTGCGCACCTATGGCATCAAAGCGGGTTATAGCTACGGACAGCGTATCACCTTTGGCATCGGTTACCATTGGCTAAAACACGGCGATACATACCAGTATCGCTATGAGAATGGAGTCTTTGAGGAGCGTGAGTTGCGTCTTTCCTATGTCGGGCTTTTTTTCGAGTATACCTTTCAAGCTCGAAAACACTGGCAGGTTACGTTTCCGTTCGTGTTCGGTGTGGGCCGAAGCTACGAGTTTGCCTCGTCAGAAGGGCGCAAGGCGGCGTTCAATCACGCCGGCGTGGTCCTCTACGAACCAGGGGTCATCGCCGAGTATCATTTCTTACGTTATTTCGCAGTGGGAGCGGGTGTTGGCATGCGCTTGATGCTCAAGAACAACCAAAACATCGATCAACAATTCACAGCACCCCTCTGGGAAATGCGTTTCCGTTTCAAACTGGGTCAAGTAAGGCGTGACGTCGAGTCGCTTTTGAAGCGCGTCGATTGAGGGGTTTTCGGCCTAAACGGCCGGATGATCGGAGCATTTCATGGCCTGACCGTCACTTTTATTTCATGCCTCTTTGGATAGAGCATCCTCTGCGAAGTGTACAGTCGCATCGGTGCTGTGATTTGCTCGTCGTATGGGGCGAATGTGTTTGCATACAGCACCATGCGTTTCCCTGTGCTTTCCCGTATCTTTGATGCAATGGATACCTTCGATTACCATAACGAAGCAGCAAAGACTTCTGACCAAGAACTTGAACGCGTGCTTAGGCCTCGGGCCTTTGACGACTTTACAGGTCAACGCCAAGTGCTCGACAACCTGCAAGTGTTTGTCGCTGCGGCTAAACAACGCGGTGAAGCCTTAGATCACGTGTTGCTTCACGGTCCGCCAGGATTGGGTAAAACTACACTGGCCAACATCGTGGCGCAAGAAATGGGTGTGCAAATTAAAACCACCTCAGGCCCCGTGCTCGATAAGCCCGGAGACCTCGCCGGTTTGCTCACCAACCTCGATGCCAATGACGTGCTCTTCATCGACGAAATTCACCGAATGAGTCCAGTGATCGAGGAGTACTTGTACTCAGCGATGGAAGACTTTCGCATTGACTTGGTCATTGATAGTGGCCCCAATGCGCGCACCGTACAAATCGGACTGAATCCGTTTACGCTTGTTGGCGCTACAACACGTTCAGGATTGCTGACATCGCCACTTCGTGCGCGTTTTGGTATCAATTTGCGCTTGACGTACTACGACACGAAAACCCTCACCGACATTGTCGAACGAAGCGCGGGCATTTTGAATATCGAGATTTTACCCGACGCGGCCTATGAGATTGCCTCACGCAGCCGCGGAACACCGCGAATCGCAAATGCCTTGCTGCGCCGCGTGCGTGACTTTGCGCAAATCAAAGGCGATGGGCGAATTGATGTCCAAATTACCAACGTTGCCTTGGATGCCTTGAACGTCGATGCCAAAGGCCTGGATGAGATGGATAACCGCATTTTGAACACCTTAATTGACAAGTTCAAGGGTGGCCCGGTCGGATTAAACACCATCGCCACGGCGGTTGGCGAAGACGCAGGTACCCTTGAAGAGGTGTATGAACCCTTTCTTATTCAAGAGGGTTTCTTAATGCGCACTCCCCGCGGAAGGCAAGTAACCGATTTGGCATACAAACATCTTGGAAAATTGCCACACGGGAATGCAGGTACCTTGTTCTGAGTGCTTTTGGAGGCTGATATGAATCACAGTTCACACCAGTGACAAACGCCGAACACACCGCATCTGCACGAAGTGCGAAAATAAAAGAACTCGCACGCGAGGTGGGCTTTTTGCATTGCGGCATTAGCAAGGCTGAGTTTCTTGAAGATGAGGCGCCACGACTCGAGCACTGGCTAAATCAAGCGATGCACGGCCAAATGCGCTACATGGAGAATCACTTCGATAAGCGACTCGATCCGCGTTTGTTGGTTCCGGGTGCGAAGTCGGTGGTTACCCTGCTCTTTAATTACTACACGGCCACTAAACAAAACGACCCCGACGCGCCGAAGATTTCGATGTATGCCTACGGTGAAGACTATCACTTTGTGGTTAAACGCCACCTGAAAACCCTCGTAGCTCGCATTGAGGCTGAAATTGGCGCAGTAGAAGGAAGGGCATTTGTTGATTCAGCCCCCGTGCTCGATAAAGCGTGGGCGGTGCGCAGTGGTGCCGGCTGGATGGGGAAACACACCAATGTGATTCGGAAGCAAGAAGGCAGTTACTTCTTCATCGCTGAGCTGATCATTGACTTGGAATTGCAACCTGATGCGCCAGTGAGTGACCATTGCGGGTCGTGCACCCGATGCATTGATGCTTGTCCGACGGGGGCTATCATTAAGCCCTACAGCGTCGATGGTTCGCGCTGCATATCGTACTTCACGATTGAGTTGAAAGACGCGATTCCGCAAGCGTTCAAAGGCACAATGGACGATTGGATGTTTGGCTGCGACATTTGTCAAGCTGTTTGCCCATGGAATCGCTTCGCTGAAGAGCATACAGAGCCCGCCTTTCGGCCCAAAGAAGCGCTGCTGAACATGACACGTGCTGACTGGGTCGACCTCACGCAGGATGTCTTTCGGGATCTTTTCCCGAAATCAGCGGTACAGCGCACAGGTTACGAGGGTTTGATGCGCAACGTGCGTTTTTTAAACGACACCCCCCATCCGCCGATAGGCGAAGAAAAAGAAAAGTCTTAAACGCGAAGTACCAGTGATTGGCAATTAGGCGAGCGATACGCCAGCAAAAGTTTCGTTGATCACATCGCCATACATGTTCCCGAAGCGCTGATTGCACCACGTTTTCAAGTGTTGTAACTCGTCGTGGGTTAACCATTTCACCGCCTTTTTGAGCTCTTTGGTGAAGAGCATGCGGTCGAAGCTCACTTTAGTCAGGATTTTCTTGGTGAATTCTAACATTTCCTTCTGGTTTTCGATGTTGAATATACGATTCCTACCCGATTAGCGTGTAAGATAAAATCTAATTGTTGTTAACACGGATTTTTGCGTACGCCGAATGAGCTGATGAAAGTCATTTTTGCTCCGCTGCAAAAGCAGTACCTTTGCACTTCGATAAACTCCACGCTGGATTTGTCGAGCACAACCACGTATAACTTGTAATTGTACGATGAAAAAGCTCCACAACCAGGTCGATCGTCGGGTGTTGATTGAGCGCATGTTGAGCAGTGATGAAGCGCGTATGACTTTGTCGTTTTACCAGTATGCCAAAATCAAGAACCCGCAGTTTTTTCGCGATTTTCTCTTCTGGAATTGGGAAGAGATGGGTGTTCTCGGCCGCACCTATGTCGCACATGAAGGCATCAATGCGCAAATCAGCTTGCCTGTGGCGCAATTCGAGCGTTTCAAAGCACACCTCTATTCCATCACTTTTCTTGAGGGTATTCGTTTGAACATCGCCGTTGACGACAATGGCAAGTCGTTTTTTAAGCTAACCATTAAGGTTCGTCCGAAGATTGTGGCCGATGGCTTGAACGACGACACGTTTGATGTCACCAACAAGGGCAAGCACCTCACGGCGGCCGAATTCAATGCGCTCACCGCGCAGCCCAATACGGTGTTGATTGATATGCGCAATCACTATGAATCTGAAGTGGGGCATTTTATTGGTGCAGTTACGCCAGATGTTGACACCTTTCGCGAAGAGATTGATGTGGTAACGGAGATGCTGCAAGGCAATGAAGACAAGAACATCGTGATGTACTGTACCGGCGGAATCCGCTGTGAGAAAGCCAGCGCGTGGTTCAAGCATCAAGGTTATCAAAATGTGCATCAGCTCAATGGAGGCATCATTGAATACGTGCGTCAGGTGCGCGAGCAGGGCTTAGAGAATAAGTTTGTAGGTAAGAACTTCGTGTTTGATGAACGGCGGGCTGAGCGAATTTCACCCCATGTGATTGCGACCTGTCATTTGTGCGGCACGGCCTGTGACGAACACACCAACTGTTTGAATGTCGCCTGCAATTTGTTGTTTATTCAGTGCGATGCTTGCAGCGCGAAGTACGCGGGTTGCTGTTCTGACGATTGCAAATCGGTGCATGCCTTGCCTGAAGACGAGCAACGTGAGCTGCGCAAAGGGAAAAACAATAGCAATCGCATTTTCAGCAAAGGCCGCATGCGCGGTGGCGACGGTGCGCGCAAAGGTGTGCGTGTGCTGGGTGACCCGCGATTATTGAAGTTTAACGGAGAGTAGAGTGTTTTTTAGGTCAAGTTTCTCTTAAGCAGAGAATTTGAGCTTACAGTATTCGAGGCTTACGGATAATTGTTTGATATTGAATTTTGCAGTGGAAATTTTATAATTCCAGATTTCTCTTTTGAAGTCAATTCAACCGCAAAATTCCCCAAGTATGGCAGTTCAGCGTTATTAACGGCATAAATGCCGAGGCCGCGATGAATCGCCGGCTTTACGGCTTAAATTCTACCGCGCCTTCTAAGATGTAATTCATTTGGTAAATGTCGTTCGCATTCAATGCGAAGACACCCTTAAACGTAAGCCGTTCATCGGTTTCGTAGCGACGGGTTTTGCCTTTGAAACGGAGGTCAACAACTGATTCAGGACCTGCGCCACCGCAAAAAAAGCAGTTGGCAAAAGGATAGCGTGAAATCACGTAAAAATCTTCGTCGTAGTCTACCGGAATGATATATCCGGTGATATACACTTCTTTGCCTTCGAGTGCTTTTACGGTCGGCCCAAAAGTGGGTTTCCAGTAATACGCATCCAGCTCATCAACGTATACATCTTTGAATTCAACGTCGGTAAGAGTTCGCCACGACAACTCGGCGGGCGCTCCGACCGGTAGGTCGAGAAACTCATTCTCAAAAAAAGCAGCATCGCCTTCAATGCTGGCGATCAATTCTGGCTCTGCCGCGGGCTCGGCAGCAGACGCAGTGAGCGGCGTGTCGGCAACGTCTGCCATTAAGTCACGGCGGTGCGCTGCCACTTCGTTCAAGCCTGTGCTTGACGACGGGGGCTGACATGAAGTGCTCAAATTCAGCGTGGCTGTGGTAACCACAACCATAACAACAAGAACAAGTTTCGAATACTTATGCATCTGCGAGCGTTTTGGATATATCAATCCGTACTGCTGTAATAGCTGGCAATAACGATGCCAAAATACCTACAAAGATAGTGATAATCACCAAGAGCCATTCGCCGGGGAGCATACCCATATCGACAATGTCATAACGGAATTTGGCTTTCAATTGGTCGCCCAATGCAAGCAAACCGATGCGGCTTAGGCCGAGTCCGACCAAGGTGCCCCAGGCCGTTAAAAGCATGCCCTCAAGCAAAATCAGTGCGAAGAGCGTAAACCGCGTCGCGCCCATGGTGCGCATCAATGCAAGTTCATATTTGCGCTCTTTCAACGAGTTGTAAAGTGAAATAAACACACTCACAAACGAGATGAGCATGATTAAAATCGCTAAAGCGCGCAAGGTGGCCATGCCGATACCAAAATTCGATTGCAAGCGGTTGATTTCAATGGAGGGGAGTGCAATTTGCATGTTCGTTTCTTTCAGCAAATTAGGCATCATTACTACAGCGAGCGGATTCTTTTTCGTTAATAACACAGCCGTTATTTCATCGCTCGGATCTTCTTCTCGCTCTGCAGCCTCTGCCTCGTGAACACCCCAAACCGATTCCATTGGCGTCAAAATAAGCTGGTCAATTACCGTGCCTGTAGGTGCAAAGATGCCCACAACGGTAAACTGCTGGTCGGCATGCACGTCGGTGCCGTCGGTAAGACCGTGCGCACTGAAAAAGTGGTCACCCAGTTTTAATCCAAGGGTTTTTGCCACCTCTGCGCCAATGCTCGCCGAGTAAGGCGCTTCAAACATATTGCCTTCTTGCAATGAGGCACCATAATGCGCAGGATACGCGGGTGTAGTGCCAACAATGCGAAACAATTCGTAATTGTCGCCATACGCCATCGGGATCGCGGCATCAATGTACGGGTGCCTCATAATTTTTTCCGCCTCACGGCGGGATATGTTTCCCGTAGGCACATCAATGTGGTACACATTGGCGAGAATGAGCTGAAGTGGACTGCCTTTCGCGCCCAACACCATATCGATGTCGCGGATGTTGCGATCAAACTGATCTTGGAGTTTGTCTTCGACAATGAATAGAAGTGAAATAATGCCTACGCCAAAGGCGAGCAACATGAGGCTTAAAACCGTGTTTAACGGTTTGGCGCCAATGTTTTTGCGTGCAATTCTGAAGAGGTTCATAGGGTCACGCGTTTTTCAAAACGGTCTTTTAAGCGTTGGTCGTGGGTAACAATGATGAGCGACGCACCGGTGTTGCGCGCTTCAGCCTCAAGCAAATCGATTACCTGGCTGGCGTTTTTGTCATCGAGTGCCGAGGTTGGTTCATCAGCCAGCAATATGGCCGGATTATTCATCAGTGCACGTGCAATCGCCACGCGCTGTTGCTCACCAATGCTCAGTTCGCTGGGTCTGCTCGAGAGTTTGTGCGCAAGATTCATGCGTGCTAACAAATCATGCGCGCGCTGTTTGTCGCTTGAATTGCCCGCTAAGAATTGGGGCAATGTTAGATTGTCTTCAACCGTGAGGCTGTGCACGAAGTGTGCCGTTTGAAAGACAATTCCAATGCGGGCGCCGCGAAAACGATCGAGTGCGTGGCTTGAAAGGTTGGTGATTTCTTGGTTGTCGATCACAATTGAACCGGCTGACGGACGAAGCATGCCCGCCAACAAGTGCAAAAGGGTTGTTTTTCCGGTGCCTGATTCGCCCAATAGGAGCAGGTGCTCTTGGGCGCCACATACGACATCAGGAAACTGCATCGGGCTACCCCCAGGATAGCGAAATTGTACGCCTGTGCTTCTTAACATGCTGTAAAGGTACGAAGGGTACGTCAATTCTAGAACGACAACTTGGGGTGCTATTCGCAATGTCGGGGTGCCTGAACTCACGCAGCTTTAGCCTACTTTTACGGCATGAATTTTCAGCAACGTTTTGCACGCTATATGGTCGGAATTTTCATCGGCGTGCTGGTTTCGTTTATGTTATTTGGTCAGCGCAGCTGCACCAACTGGTTACCCGGAAAACGCATTCGCGATTTTTTAACCGAGCAACCCATTCGCTACACCGATTCAGCACGTTGTTTCATGCGTTGCTACGGATTGGAAACGGATGCCGTTCAACGCATCATCGCTGAAGGTGAAATCGACTACAGCCAAAGCGAACCCCGTGCAGCGTTGCAGCGTTATTATTTGACCTCCGAAGCAGAAGACCTTCCGTATGCCATGCTGTTTGAGTTGCGTGACACCGCCACGCTTGTGCTGCGAGTGGCGCCACTTTCAGCGGCGAGCAAAGCGTGTGACTGCGAATAAACTGCGCTTGTTTAGCGCGCTTCCCGGTTGATAAGTAGCTTCCCTGTTTTAACTTGGTCAAAACCAAGATAGCGTGCACGCACAATGTACACGCCTGCAGCCAAATTGCCGATGTCGAGGGTTACCGTGCGGTATGCCCCACCAATGGGGTAGGAGATATCAGCCATCCGACCGTTTAGGTCGAAAAACTCCAACGACTCCAAGGTAAAATTGCCGCCTAAATCGAGGGTGACTTCATCAACTGCTGGGTTCGGCCTGATTTGCAATTCGGCAGTGTCGATGTTGTCGTTGCCAATGTCGTCGGGGTCATTCGTGATTTTGTAAACGGCCAGGCGCGTGCAAATGTAGAGCTCGCCTTGGTTGTCTTCGCCGAAGCCATAACGCACTTCTTGCCAAGGAACAAAGCCGCCTTCAACAATCATTTCTACGGGTTTTGATTCCCAACCCGTGTTGGTTTCGGTGAGCGTCCAGAATTTCTCGTTCCCAAAGCCACATGCATCAGAATACATGTAGTAGCCATTCAACGACGGAATTTGTGAGCCGCGGTACACGAAACCGCCGATTACACTGCATAAGTTTTGATCATGCCGGTATGCAAATATCGGTCGGTCGGTTAGGTCTTCGGGGTCACAATCGACAATGGGTTCGTAACAATCAGGGCCTTCAAGCAGGCGCCAACCATAGTTCGCGCCAGCAACGCCTGCGGGGGTGTAATTGATTTCTTCCCAATCGACTTCACCCACGTCACCGACATACATGTCACCAGTCAACCGATCAAAGCTCCAACGCCAGGGGTTTCTTAATCCGTAAGCCCAAATCTCGCCGCGGGCACCAAACTGTTGAGAAAATGGGTTGTCAACCGGAATGGTGTAGGGTGCTGGTCCGCTGACATCAATGCGTAAAATTTTGCCCAATGTTACATCAAGTCGCTGCCCGTTGTTATCGGCATCGCCGCCGCTACCGCCGCCTGTTGCGCCAGAACCCGTTGAGCCCCCGTCACCGACTGAAATATAGAGGTATCCATCGGTTCCGAAGTGAATATTCCCCCCGTTGTGACCGCGACGTGGCATTTCAAAAGTGATGATCTCTTCCCAAAAGGTGGGGTCTGCGGTGTATGGGTCATCAAATGAGCGTCGAAAGCGCACCACATGCTCATCATATAAGGTTGTACCGCTGCCGTCTGGCAACCAACCGTTGTACATGAGATAGAAATAGCCGTTCTCGGCATAATTCGGGTCAAGCGCCATGCCATTTAAGCCTTCTTCAGAACCGATGCCAAAGTCAACGATGTCAAGTCCACCTTCTCCGATATTAAAGAAGAGTTGCTCTCTGACATCACCATTTTCGAAAACATAAATTTTGCCCGTGTGCGCCATGAAAAACAGGCGTTCTTCATCGGGTGAATTGCTGAATGAAAGCACTTGAATGGCATTGTCGATATAAGCCAAGCGATCGGCAATCAAACGCGTGGGTTGCGCCATCACTGCCGTTGAACAAACATTCAGTAAAAAGGCAAAAGCCGTGAAAAGAACTGGTACTCTCATGCTTCAAATTCAACCATTCAAGAACGAAGTTGCATGGCAAAGCAACTAACTTGCCGTTACAACTATCTTTGCAAAGATATGTTTAAGAAATCGCTACAGAAAATGTTTCGTCCGCTGCCCGTAGCTCTTACGTTGATGGTGCTTGCTGCATTCGGGTTTACCGCATTTGTACCTGCTCCCAACCGTTACCATTCGCCGATAGAACAAGTCACGTTCAGAATGACTGAATTAACCACCGCAACGGGTGAGTTCATGACCGGAAGTGGCAATTGTGTGAATTGCCATAACACTGACCCGAACGGGCTTTTAGCCGTTGATGCCCTAGGCAACGACGTTTCACCAGTAAACGATTGGCGGGCGACCCTGATGGCCAATGCAGCGAAAGACCCCTTTTGGAAGGCCAAAGTGCGCCATGAAGTACTTGAGACGCCATCGCTTGCCAATGAAATTGAACATGCATGTACCGCATGCCACGCGCCGCAAGGGCACAGTGAGTTTGAGATGACTGGGCAGCAAGGACACTATACCATGGAATATTTAAGTACCGATGAACTCGGCCTCGACGGGGTGGGTTGCATCGGCTGTCATGCCATTGCAGATGTCGATTTAGCCAATACGTTCAATGGCAATCAAACTTACAACGCTGATAACATTGCTTACGGAACATTTACTGATCCTTGGGCCAGCCCCATGATTCAGCAAACGGGCTTCGCTCCCGTGTACAGCCCGCACGTAGGTGAAAGCGAGCTTTGCGCGGGTTGTCACAGTTTGTTTTTGCAAACAGTTGACTTTGAGGGCAACAGTTTGGGGATTACCTTTTTTGAGCAAGCCACCTACCATGAATGGTTGAACTCGGTGTACGATGAGCAACAGGTTGAATGTCAAACTTGCCACATGCCTGAAGCTGAGGGCGGCGCTAGCGCAGCTACTTCGCCATCGTGGCTTTTTCCTCGACCGTTTAAGAAGCACTATTTCGTCGGCGGAAACAGTTTCATGCTAAAACTCATGAAAGACAATGCTGAGGCCTTGGGGCTTACTGCTAGCGATGCCAATTTCGATGCCGTTGTCGAGCGCACAGAATACCTGCTCCAAGAAGAGAGCTTGAACATGACCGTGAGTCACCTCAACACCACAAACGATACAGCGGTATTCGCAGTCGATTTGGTGAACTTGGCCGGACATAAATTCCCTTCGGGTTACCCCAGTCGCCTTTTGTCGATTGAGTTTGTGGTGCGTGATGAAGCCAACAACGTCTTGTTTCAAAGCGGCGGCTTCGATGCCGATTATGAGATTTTGGGGCGCGACCTCGATTGGGAGCCTCACCACGACGTGATTCGCGGCGATGACCAAGTGCAGATCTATGAGATGGTGTTTGCCGATGTTTCGGGTACACCCACTACGGTGCTCGAACGGGCACACACCCTGCTAAAAGACAATCGCTTGGTGCCTACTGGCTTTACGACTTCCCATTTGAGCTACGATACGGTGCGCATTGCGGGTGTTGACGAAAGCGACCTCAACTTCAATCGGCTGAACGGCGTGGAGGGCAGCGGCACCGATCGCATTGAGTATCGGGTTGGGGTAAACGGTTACGTAGGCCCCATTTCAGTGGAGGCGCGGGCATGGTATCAAAGTGTTCCACCGCGTTGGATGGAAGAGATGTTTGCATGGGACGATGCTGAAATTCAATCGTTCAAGTCGATGTTTGATGCTGCAGATCAATCGCCTGTTTTGGTGAAGGAGCGCATTTTCGGTAGCACAACCCATGTGGTCGAATCGGCCTTTGCCGGGTTGAGCCTCGGTCCCAATCCAACACCTGACGGCGTGGTACGCATTATTGGCGATCCAGCGAAACTTTCGCAGTTCGAGTTTGGGGTTTTCGACCTAAACGGTCGGATGGTAGTTCCCTTTCAACGCAACCTTAATCAACGCATCACACTGCCCGCTACTGCGGGTGTGTACCATGTGGTCGTGCGCGATGCTTTTGGCGCAATGCGCGTTTGGAAAGTGCTGCGGGAGTAGCGAGACCTGAAGTTGCAAATGGTTTAGGAGGCCGATTCTTCTGCCGCTTCAAGCTGGCCCATCGCGCGCAATACCATGTTTTTTGACCCAATGAAAAGCGGGGTACGCTGGTGCAATTCAGAAGGTTGAATGTCAAGAATGCGTCGAACCCCATCGGTTGCAAGTCCACCGGCTTGCTCAACGATGAATGCAAGCGGATTGTTTTCATACATCAACCTCAATTTTCCTTGCGGAGCTTTAGTTGTTGCTGGATACATGTAAATGCCCCCTTTGATCAAATTGCGATGCACATCAGCTACCAAAGAGCCAATGTAGCGCGCTGAATACGGGCGGTTGGTTTCGGCGTCGGGGGTTTTACAATACGCAACATAATCGCGCACACCCTGATCGCACTGGCTCATGTTGCCTTCATTGATGCTGTAGATTGTTCCGTCTTCGGGCACCCGCATGTTCGGGTGGCTCAGGCAAAACTCGCCAATTGACGGTTCAAGTGTAAAGCCGTTGACCCCATGACCGGTGGTGTAAACCAACATGGTTGATGACCCGTAGATGACATATCCGGCTGCGACCTGTGCGCTGCCAGCTTGTAAAAAGTCGTTGATGTTAGCCCGGTCACCGATGCTCGAAACCCGGCGAAAGATGCTGAAAATGGTGCCAATCGAAACATTCACATCGATGTTCGATGAACCATCAAGCGGATCGAATAAAACCACATACTTTCCTTTCAAACACAGGGCTTTTTCGAATGCGACGTAAGCATCGTTTTCTTCGCTGGCAATGCCGCAAACTTGTCCGCCTGATTGAAAGGCACTTTTGAACACTTCATCGGCAAAAACGTCGAGTTTTTGCTGGGTTTCGCCTTGCACATTGCTGCTGCCCAATGCACCGAGAATGTCGCCCAAGCCTGCTTTATTGACTTGCTGATTGACGATTTTCGCAGCAATACCAATGTCGCTCAACAAGCGTGAAAGGTCGCCCGAGGCGTAAGGGAAATCGCCTTGCCGATCGATGATGAACTCGCTGAGTGTGGTGATGTCGTTCATGCCGCTGCTACCGTTATTGGCCGGTCAAAGATAGTCAGATTCATTGGGTTGAGTCGCTCGGTAGCGCAGCCAAGTAATTGGTGAGCTCAACGAACTGGAGGGAGGTGAGTTGCTCGGGCCGTTCAGTCGCAAAATGTGCGGGCAATTCACTGCCTGGCGGGAGCATCGATTTAAGTGAAACGCGCATCATTTTGCGGCGTTGATTGAATGCTGTTTTTACCACCTGGGTGAATCGCTTGACATCACACCCCGGATCGATTGTGCTGTTGCGCTTCAATCGAATCACACCCGAAAGCACCTTCGGTGGCGGGTCGAATGCCTCCGCGGGCACGGTGAAAAGGTACTCGATGTCGTAAAAGAGTTGTAAGAACACCGACAAGATGCCATAGTCTTTCGTGCCCGGTCCGCTTGCAATGCGCTCGGCCACCTCTTTTTGGAACATGCCAACCACTTCTGGAATCTGGTCGCGCTGCTCAAACACGCGGAAAAGGATCTGCGTTGAAATGTTGTACGGAAAATTACCGGTCACGCCGAAATGATCGCCCAGCGTGCCCCGCAGATCGGTGCGAAGAAAATCGGCTTCGATGATGTGGTCGTTGGGCACCACCTTGTTGGCTTTCAAATAGGCCACAGAGTCGCGGTCGATTTCAACCACAAACAGTTCTTTGTTCGGGTGTTGTTCGAGCAGGCAACGCGTGAGCGCCCCCGTGCCTGGTCCGATTTCAAGATAGCGGCTATACCCCGTATGAAAGGTCAAGGCTCCAGCAATGTCGTCGGCAATGTGCTTATGGATCAGAAAGTGCTGTCCGAGCGCTTTTTTAGGCCGTACATTCATGAGCGGCTCTGATGAATGATTTCAAGCACGGTGCGAAACGCAACGAATTTACCCGCATAGCGTGTGCCATGTTCATGCTGCAATGCGGGCGCAAACTCAACCTGGTAGCGGTCGTAATGCGCTTTGTCAGGCGCCACATATTGAATGGCGTATGAAATACCGCCTTCTGTTTCACCGTGAATAAGGCAAATGCGGTTCTCAATGAACATGCCTGTGGCCAAAACTGCAGGTATGTGTTCAGTTTTCATCCACGTGAGCCATTCGTCGTGAACCGCTTCATCGATGTTTACCGTTACGTTGTACAAAATCATGCGGCAAAGATAGCGAAGCAGGGGTATTTATGGTTTTCGGCCTAACGGCCGGATGTGCACGCGCCCAGCGATCTGTAAGAGGTAGTAACGAGCTTGTTCAGTGCCTTCTGGACGTGCCATGTACAATCCGCCATAAAGCCGAATGAACCGCGCGGTGACGCTGAGGTGTGGTTTGAGGGTGATTTCTAATCCGGTCGTTAGACCGAAATCAAAAGCCCTTCGGTTATTCACCAGCGAAGCAGGAGCAGGGTCGAGCGTGCTGTTTTGCAGAAGCATTGAAGTAAAGCCAACGCAAGCCCGCACATTGTCGACGTGGTACTGAATTAAGGCTGAAAACAGAAATGCGGTTTCGCGCATGGAGGCTTGCATACGCATGATTTCTTGGGTATTGTTGCGCACGAAATAACTGCCCCGTGTATTCAAACTGGAAAGCTGTGCTTCAGCGAGCAGGTAAACCGGTTCGCGCAGACGGATCTCCATGAATGCGCCTCCATGCGCATTGTTGACGCCCCATGCGGCCACCGGTGAAAGCTGGTTACTTTCAGGCCGACGTGTGATGGCTGCTGCGTGCCATCCGGCCGTTAGGCCTAAATTAAAAAGCGGCTGTTGACCCTGTACTTGGAGTGCAGCAACCGCAAGAAAAAGACATGCCATTTTTTGCCAAGCCATGGGTCGAAGATACGCAAGGTAAACACGATCTCTGCGGGCGATTGTTGTTCATGCGAAGCGATGTATCTTTGAGAGGAACAAAAGGTATTGCTTTGGACAATTTGAACTTGGATGTTGTAATTCTTAGTATCCCGATTTTCTTTGCGCTGATCGCCATTGAGCTGGTGTACGATTTGGTGAAACAGCGCAAGAGTTACCGGTTGAACGACGCATTTGCGAATATTTCTTGCGGCGTAATCGACCAAATGACGGGCGTATTTGCCAAGGTATTTACAGTTGGCGCGTACGTGCTCGTGTTTGAGTTGTTTCGTAATTTTCGCGGTTTTGAGCTGCCAAATACCTTCGTTTTTTGGGCCCTCTGCTTTGTTTTGGTTGATTTGGCCTACTATTGGTCGCATCGATTGAGCCACCAAATCAACTTGTTTTGGATGGGCCATGTGGTGCACCACCAAAGTGAAGATTACAACCTGTCAGTGGCCTTGCGGCAAGGCGCTTTTCAGAAGATGTTGATGTTTTGGATTTACTTACCGCTTGCGGCAGCGGGCTTTCCGCCGGCTTGGTTTGCGGTGAGCATCGGACTGAATTTGTTGTATCAGTTTTGGATTCACACCGAGTTCATTGATCGCCTCGGCCCTTTGGAGTGGGTGTTGAATACCCCCTCGCATCACCGGGTGCACCATGGGCGTAACCCCAAGTACATCGATAAGAACCACGCGGGTGTATTTATAATCTGGGATCGCTTATTTGGCACTTTTCAGGTCGAAGAAGAACGTCCGACCTATGGCATTACCACCCCCTTGAACAGCTTCAACCCAGTTATGGCGCACATCGCTCCCTTTAAACAACTGTTTTCAGAGGCCGCTCAAGTGCCCAGCTGGCGCGATCGTTTGCGTTTTTTATTTGCAGCCCCGGGTTGGTACCCTGCGAGCATGGGCGGATTCAAATCACCGCCTGAGCTCACCGGTAATGAAGTGAAATTCAACCGCGATTTGCCTTTTGCGGTGAATGCCTATTTGTTAAGTCAATATGCGGTTGTAATCGGGTTTACCAGTGTTTTTCTGTTCACGTTTCAGAACTACAGCAACGTCATCAATGCGATTTTTTTAGTTGTTGTTTTGTTTCAAGTGTATGCGTTGGGGAGTTTGTTTGATCGGCGCACAGGAGCCCGTATTTTGGAGTTGATTCGCCAGATTGTGTTACTCAGTACCGCGGTTTGGGTCGCGCTTAGCCTAGAAATGCAGACCTTTGGGTCGATAATTTTTGGCTTGACTTTAACCGGTTTAGCGGTTTTTATTGTCTTGTGGACCAAACAAAAATGGAATGGTTAAGAGCGATCGCATATTGATTCAGACGTATTTGGTATGGACCATCGTCGAGCTTTCTCTTCAACTGGTGAAAGACATGTATCCGGTGATGCATGGGATTTTCAAAGGCGGGTTGATGCCCATTTTGATGCTCATGGTGGCCACATCGCCCTCGCTGAGTCGCGTCAGCGTTCGGGTGTTGCTTTTGGGTTCGTTGCTCTTTGCTTGGGCGGGCGACGTTTTGCTGCTTTACGACGTTGATGAGGCCTATTTCAAAGCCGGTTTGGCCAGTTTTTTCTTGGCGCAGGCCCTGTATGTGGCCGTGTTTTCACGGCACATTAAACCCAACGAAAAACGATCGCTTTTGCGCAGACACCCTTCGGTGATCTTGGTGAGCGCCTTCATTTTCGTGGTCGTTGTGCGTCAGTTCTACGCTGACTTGGGCAGCCTGTACTGGCCTGTTATGGCCTACAGCGGCATCTTGTTTTTGATGTTGATGGCCGCGCTCAATCGCAGCCGCCGCACCAATGAAGTGAGTTTTTGGCTCGTGCTCATTGGGGCGGTACTTTTCGTGCTTTCTGATGCACTCATTGCCTTTGACCGATTCGATGCGCCCATTCACGGCTTTTACATCATGAGCACATACACCTTGGCCCAAGGATTAATCGTATTGGGCTTGGTGATGCACCGATCCAAGGCCCTCAATACCGACGAAGCGTAGGTTTAAGGGTTTTCGGCCTAAACGGCCGGATGGGAGCTGTAAGGCAATCGGTCGCTCAGTAGCAATGCCTAGTTGCACGCTGTAGCGAAAAGACTCAGGAAGACAACCATGTCAGCTGCATTGATGTAGTCGTTGTTGTCGAGGTCATAAGCGCAACCAGATACACAACCAAATTGAGACATGAGCATCAGCAAATCGGCCACTGTGCGGAAGCCATCGCTGTTGAAATCACCTAGGCACGACGCGCAGCTTTGGTATTCGCAGCCGCTATCGCATAGCGCTGAGGGATCGTAATTGCAGGCTTGGCTGTCGGTACAACCAAATGCATAGGAGCAAGAGCCATTGTCGCACGTTGCGGCAGGATTGTAGTTACATGCTGCAGCATCGGTACAACCATCGGGGTAGGTGCAAGAGCCGTTGTCAATGGTAGCCAGCGCGTTGTAGTTACACGCCGCCACATCGGTGCAGCCGGGCAAATCAACGGGCACACAGAATGCGTGGTTGGTTCCGCTTCCGAAATTGGGGGCTCCCATTTGAAAGAGCGTGTTTCCTTGGTCATCAACGAGGCTGTAGTTGCCGTTTTGTACGCAGCCTGATGCAATTCCGGCTAATCCATCACCGAAGCTGTCGAGGATGTTAAAGGTGTAGCACCCCCATTCGAGACAGCCCGTCCAGGTGTACGTTTGGTTGTTTCCGTAGGTGTTGAATGGAATGGAGGCTACGGTGGTTCCATCAGCGGCTTGAATGTTCCAGCTGCTTTCATAGCCCCAACAATCGGTCGTGATGCTAAAGGTCACTTGCGTGCAAGGATATTCGCAACTGCCATCGTCGAAAGTAGCTGCGGGGTTGTAGTTCACGGCAAAGGAATCTGTGCAACCTGGAATCAGCGCACTGCAGTTTCCTGTGGTGATGTTCACGCTTGCAGAGGTGCCGTTTGCGGTTGTGTAATACACCGTATAGGTTGTGTTCGATGCCAAACCGAAGATGGTGTAGTTGTTGAGGTTGTTCACGTTCACACCGAGTGCGACAAGGTCGTCGCACACTACGTTACCTCCTGCAGCTTGGTAGCATACCGAGGTGGCATTGCACCAGTTTTCAGAGAGTGTAACATCCAATGTAATTTCTGCTTCAATGCTTTGATCAACTTCGTTGAAGTAGCATGAGGTAGCTAGGGTAAGATCAACAGGATTGCAATCAGGCAGGGGTCCGCAGTTGGCGAGCGCCAAGTCGATGGAGTTACGCACGTTCAACCGTCCGCCCGTTACAGTTTCAGGAATGAGGTTGCCGACAATGTCGACACCGTTTAAAATATACCCACGCACTTGTTCTGCAGCCAATTGGGGGTTGCTCAGTGTGAGTGCGGCGAGGTCAGGGCAGGGTGTGCTGTAAACCAAGGCAATGGCGCCGGCTACGCATGGGCTAGCGAACGAGGTTCCAGAGGTATTGGCATACGAAGTAGAGCCAGAAGGCAAAAAAACCGATTCGCCAGGTGCGCCGAGGTCGATGGTCGTTGCGCCATAGCCCGAGAATGTACGCACATCGTTGGTGTTGGTGGCCGTTACAGCAATCATAAAGTTGCTGCTGCAAGCGGTAGGCATGTCGCCCACCACGTCGATGCTAACATTGTTGTTGGCTGTAGCACCGCAGTTGAGAATGCCTACCTCGCCCAAATCGTCGTAGTAAGCACACCATACCGGGTAGTTGTTCGGATTGGCGTTATCGATGCCCCAAGAAGCATTTGTTGCCACAACAAGTGCACCTTGGCTGCCGCCCGTAGTGTTGTACAGGTTGCGCATCACATAGGGGTAGTTGTAAGCAGCAATAACGTTCGATTCAGTGAGCGAGCCCACGCGTACTTGCATAATTTTCACGTCCCAGTTCACGCCTGCGCCGCCAATTCCATTGTTGCCTCGGGCACCGATCATACCTGACACAGCTGTGCCGTGGTTGCCGGTTCCTACGTTGTCGTTATTGCCGCTTGGGTTCCATCCATTCACGTCATCAACAAATCCGTTGCCATCGTCATCGATGCCGTTTCCAGCGATTTCAGAGGTGTTTGTCCAGTGGTTAGCGATGAGGTCGTTGTGGTTGTAATTCGCTCCTCCAGGTTCAATGACACAAACCACGATTTCGTCACCTGTTGCTGTGCTTCCGCCTGTGGTAATGTCCCAAGCAAGATCGCTGTCAATGTCGCGGTCGTTGCCATTCACATGGTGCCATTGGGTGCCGATGGAAGGGTCGTTTGGCAGCGTAGCACGTTCAGTGATGTAGTGATTGAATTGGGCCGCGCGTACGCCAGACATTTGGCGTGTTTTTGTCAAAATTGCCTCGTCGTTGCCGAGTGAGGTCGAATAATTTAGTAGATAAATAGCGCTGCGTTCAGACAAACACGCGCTGACTTCGATGCTCAATTGCGGTGCCAGTATTCGCGACAAAATGGCTGCCGTGGTGTGTGGGCTATTGCCTTTTTCCATCATGACAATGATTTCACCAGGAACATACGGCGTTTCTTGGCTTGTAGCTGTGCTGGCCATTAGCAACGCCGCGAGAAAGAAGTAAAGTTTGCGCATAGTCTCAGATTGGTTCGCTCTAACAAAAGAACATAAATATATGAAAAACTCTTGAATTCTGCAAAAGTGCTTTTCCTAACTTGCGGCTTCTCAACAACTCCATATGCCGCAATATCCATTCGCGATTTCGTCGAAATTGCCCCGAACGGGTACCACGATATTTTCGAAAATGAGCGCTTTGGCAACTTCGCACGACGCAATCAATCTTTCTCAGGGTTTTCCGGGCTTTGATGTGCCTCAAGACTTGAAAGATCGGGTTGCGCATTATTTGCAAAGCGGTTTGAATCAGTATGCGCCGATGCAAGGTGTACGGGCTTTACGAGAACAAGTTGCACTTGATCGCTTGCGCACTTCACAGGTGAGTTATGATCCTGATTGTGAAGTGGTTATCACCGCAGGGGCAACGCAAGCAATTTTCACAGCGATCATGGCTCTTGTGCGTGAAAACGACGAAGTTGTTGTGTTCACCCCCGCCTATGATTGTTATGCGCCGGCCATCGAATTGGCCGGAGGCAAGCCCATTTACGTGAAGTTGAAAGCGCCAGATTATCGCATTGATTGGGATGAGGTGCGCAAGGTTGTAAACCGGCACACCCGCATGATGATTATCAATACCCCGCATAACCCAACAGGGGCGGTACTGACGCAACACGACCTCGATGAACTCGAACATTTAACTGCAGATTCTGATTTGATTGTTTTGAGTGACGAAGTGTATGAACACATTGTATTTGACGGTGTGTCACATTTAAGTTGTGCTGCGATGCCGCGGTTGCAGCATTGCACGCTCGTTGTAGGTTCTTTTGGAAAATCGTTTCATGCCACCGGTTGGAAGGTGGGTTACATTGCGGGTCCTGCGGCGCTCATTGCTGAATTCACCAAAGTTCATCAGTACAATGTATTCAGTGTGAACACGCCCATTCAGCATGCACTCGCTGACTTTTTGCGCGATCAGCCCGCACACCTGCAAACACTCAGTGCCTTTTACAGCCAAAAACGCGATCTTTTTCTGACCGCATTAAAGCCAGGAAGGTTTACATTCACACCCTCACCAGGCACTTATTTTCAGCTCTTGCATTATGGAGCCATCACGCACGAGGAAGACACGCAAGTGGCGGTAGATTGGACCGTGAAACACGGTGTAACTTCGGTGCCGATTTCTGTATTTTATCATCAGCCTGAACACAACCAGATGCTCCGCTTCTGCTTTGCGAAAACTGACGACGTGTTGTTGGCCGCCGCTGAACGTTTGAATGCCATTTGAAACCACAACGCCCCATGAACGACTTTCGCGTTACTTCAGTTCAGCCCGATTTAGTTTGGGAAAATCCTGCTGCGAACCGCCGGCACATCGAACACCTGTTAGCTGCGGTTGGGTCAACTGATTTGGTGCTCTTGCCCGAGATGTTCACAACGGGTTTTTCTATGGAACCTGAACGGATTGCCGAGCATCATGATGTTGCATCGGGTGAAACGGTGCAATGGATGTTGCGCATGAGCAAGAATCTTGATTGCGCGATTGCGGGCAGCGTATCGATACACGATGAAGCACACTATTACAACCGCTTGTACTGGGTGCAGCCTGATGGCCTAGTAATTTGGTACGACAAGCAGCATCTTTTTACACTTGCAGGTGAAGATTTGCATTACACAGCGGGTGATGCAGCGCAGGTTGTTACTTTCCGGGGCTGGAAAATTTGCCTGCAGGTCTGTTATGATTTGCGTTTCCCAGAAGGCGCGCGCAATGCGAAAGTTGACGACGTTTACCGGTATGATGTATTGCTTTATGTTGCCAATTGGCCCGCGGTGCGTCGCCACCCTTGGCAAGCCTTGCTTGTTGCTCGGGCGATTGAGAACCAGTGCTATGTTGCTGCATCTAACCGTGTGGGTGAAGATGGGAATGGCCATGCATACAGCGGTGACAGCGTAATTCTCGATGCACGCGGAGAGGTTTTGGCTGGGCTTGAACCGGGTCAGGAGGGCCTTATCCATGCTGTGTGTAGCGCTGAATCGCTCAGTGATTTTCGCAGGAAGTTTCCTGTACTTGGCGACCGCAAGTGAGCCAGCACCTCGCGCATCCGCCCGTTTAGGGCGAAAACAAATACCCCTTGAAGTTCACTATCTTGCGCCCCAAAGAATGAGCCATGGCTTTGCAGGTTAAACACGCGAAAACTCCCGCGAAAGCGAGTCACCTTGTACATTGGGTGACCGACGCGAAAAAGACAGATATTCAAGATGTTGCGCTCAAAAGTGCGCAGCAACTGGCAGTTAAGAATGGTGTAAAAGTTGCACAATTTGCAGCGGATGGCCAGGTGCAAACCGTGGTTATTACCGATGCAAAAAGCGGTGCTGCGGGCGAACGTGAGGCCATTCGATCGCTGGCTTTTCAGGTTTTGAGCGGATTGAACGCGCAGAAAATGACATCGGCCAGTTTTGTGAATCATACGGGAAATCCAGAGGTGACTTTGCTGGCTGTGGAGTCGATGGTGCTGAGCAATTACCAGTTTTTGGAGTTGTTTTCAGATTCGGAAGCGAAGAAGAACAGCTTTGCGCAATTGGCCTTGGTTGACCCCAACCTTGACGCAAAGCAACTTCAGCGGGTGCTGGTAATTGCTGATGCGGTGTGCTGGAGTCGCGACTTGGTGAATCGTCCACTGTCACATTTGAACGCATCCGATTTGGCCTCGAGCATTGCAGCAGCAGGCGAGGAATTCGGATTTCAGGTTGAGGTGTTGAACAAGCAACGCATTGTGGCATTGAAAATGGGCGGATTGCTAGCCGTGAATCGCGGCAGTGTTGATCCGCCAACCTTTACCATTGCCGAGTATAAGCCGAAGGGCGCCGTAAACAGCAAGCCGTTGGTGCTCGTTGGCAAAGGTGTGGTTTACGATACGGGCGGGATGAGCTTGAAGCCCACCCCTCAGTCGATGGATTTTATGAAGAGCGACATGGCAGGCGCTGCAGCAATGGCTGGTGTTTTGCGCGCTGTTGCGGCGATGAAATTACCGGTGCATGTAGTTGCCTTGATTCCGGCGACCGACAACCGCACCGATGGAAATGCTTATGTGCCTGGCGATGTAATTACCATGTACGATGGTACCACGGTTGAGGTTAAGAACACCGATGCTGAGGGGCGTTTGCTATTGGCAGATGCGCTGACTTATGCGAAGAAGTACGATCCGCTTTTGGTTATTGATGCAGCAACACTCACCGGTGCAGCCGTTCGCGCGATTGGCAATTATGCCACTTGTGTCATGGCAACTGCCGATGATCAGGTGATGGCCACTCTTGATGCCTGTGGAAACGATACTTACGAGCGCTTGGTGCGCTTTCCCCTTTGGTCTGAATACGCGGAGGAGATAAAAAGCGAAATTGCCGACCTGTCAAATTTAGGCAAAGGCGAAGGGGGGCAGATCAGTGCAGCTAAGTTTTTGGAACATTTTACAAACTACCCTTGGGTGCACCTCGACATCGCTGGTCCGGCATATTTGCACGGCCGTGCAAGCTACCGCACATCAGGTGGTACAGCGACGGGTGTGCGTTTATTGGTGCGTTTCATTGAGAAACATTTTAAGGTTTAAAGGCAATGAGTCAAGGACAAGAATTGATACGCGTGGGGATTACCACGGGTGACCCGAATGGCATAGGTATTGAGACCTTATTGAAAGTGTTTTCAGACCAAAGGATGAACGAAATTGTGCTTCCGATTATTTATGGAAATACTGATTTGCTGCGATTTCACCGCAAGGTATTGGAGATGCCAGATGTGCGATTGAACACGGTATCTAGCGCTGAGGAAGCGCATCCGAAGAAGATCAACGTAGTGAATGTTTGGGATGACAAGTGGGAGCCGGTATTGGGTAAGGCAGACCGCGTATCAGGAAGCTTTGCGCTCAAAAGCCTGCAAGCTGCTGTGGCCGATTTAGCCTCGAACAAGGTTGACGTGTTGGTGACCTTACCGATCGACAAAGACACCATGCACGGTCCTGATTTTCAGTTTCCGGGGCACACTGAGTATTTGGCAAAGATGTCGAATGTTGAAGATTCACTCATGTTTTTGGTGAGTGATAGCATGCGCATTGGGGTGGCAACAGGCCACGTACCCTTGCGGGATGTAGCGTCGGCGTTGTCGAAAGACTTGATCATCCGCAAATTGCGTTTAATGCATGAGAGTTTGGTGCGTGATTTTGGCATTGCGCGTCCGAAGATTGCAGTTTTGGGGTTGAATCCGCATGCTGGCGACAAAGGCTTGATCGGCGATGAAGAGTCGAACATTATTTTACCTGCGATTCGTGAAATGGAGCGCGAGGTTTTTGTGATGGGTCCGTATGGAGCTGATGGCTTCTTTGGAACTGCACAGTACAAGAATTTTGATGCGGTTTTAGCCATGTACCACGATCAAGGTTTGGCTCCATTTAAGGCGCTTGCATTTGACAGTGGTGTGAATTATACGGCAGGTTTGCCCATTGTGCGCACCAGTCCTGACCACGGCACGGGCTACGATATTGCCGGTAAGGGCTTGGCAGACCCTTCATCGCTTCGCGCCGCGATTTTTGTGGCTTGCGATGTATACCGAAGTCGTCGGGTGCACCGCGAGCTCACCGCCAATGTCTTGAAGATCAGTAAAGATCGTGGACGGCCAGAACGTTGATCAATATTCACAGGCTGACACTTTTTTGTTGAAAAGAATTTTACTACCTTTGCCCTCCTCAAAAACGAAGGCATGAATCCTTTTAAAGCGTATCAGATTCCATTTCTTGGACTGAAGACCGGGTTTCATGATTTCGAATTTGAAATGGACAACGCGTTCTTTGCCGCATTTGAGCATTCAGAGATTCAGAAGGGCGACCTTAAGGCGTACTTAAAGCTCGAAAAGCAGAGTACCATGTTGGTACTCGATTTCGAGGTTGAAGGCGTTGTAGAAGGCGTTTGTGATCGCTGTGGTGACCCTGTTGAGGTCGAGGTAGAACACACCGACCGCCTCATTGTCAAGTATGGTGATGTGACTGAATTGACCGATGACGAGATTCTTGTTGTTGGTCCGTCAGAACACCTGCTTGAACTTCACCAATACCTTTACGAGTATGCCCATTTGGGTTTACCTACCAAGGTGGAGCACGACGATGAATCAGAATGTAATCAAAAGGCCCTCGAGATTTTGAGAGATCTTAAAATCGATGACCGCGACGAAGAAGACGATGTTGATCCACGTTGGGAAGCATTGAAAAAATTGAAGTAATCCATTGAACGATGGCACATCCTAAACGCCGACAGTCGAAAGCGCGCACCGCGAAGCGCCGTACTCATTACAAAGCAGAAGCTCCAGGGTTTTCTACTTGTCAAACAACCGGGCAAGCCCACCTTCGCCACCATGCACATTGGTTCGATGGGAAGCTATACTACAAAGGCCAGGTCGTTCTCGAGAAAGAGAATTAATTTACTGCATCGACTGGTGCGGTTTCAGGAGCTTAATGCTCCTTTTTTTGTTCATGCCAACTTCTGTCACATGCGGCAAGCGTTGTCTCGATCAA